>NZ_JBFAYO010000006.1:102014-291273 GCF_040681325.1 Nocardia sp. NPDC051787 | reverse complement strand
TGAAATGCCGCGACTTCTTCTGTGCCACAAACAACTCCGTTCAGTGTTACCCAATCCTACTTTGGGCCACTGTCCGAGACCCTCCGGGCACCTCACAGTGATTGTCATCGTCCGTCTTGCACAGTGTCCCGCATCATGGGAGTTCTCCTAGGTCCCAGTCGGTCGGCCTCGGACGGGACAAGCTGAGTTCATCGATGGACTTGCGGTGATAGTCCTTGTAGGGGCCATCCGGCCTCCATCCGTTGAGATATGGCCGCATGTCATCCGGGCCGGGCTCGATATCGACAGTGATCGTGCCCAGCGAAGCGGGACCAATCGTCGGGTCGAGACGTTCAGCCAACTTCCGTCCGGCAGCGCACCAACTACGCAGATTGGCAGCACGTTCTGCATCCCCATCCGCCTGCGCGCCCACCGCTACGCCATCGAGGAGCGCACAGATTTCCCGGAGATCCCGCGCGGCGCGCCACGCCCCCAGAGCGGCGAAAAGAGTCCTTCGCTGCAGCATTGCCACGGCCTTCGGCCGAGCCGCTGCCAGCGCTGTTTCCCATTCCAGCTGCTCGGCGGCGCGCTTCCGCTCGTACTCTGCCTTCTGAGCCAGCCACCTGTGATGGGCTTCCTCGCGCCGACGGTTGGCTTCGTCGAAACTTGCTTTGACATCTTCGATGATCTGCCCGATTCGCCGTTCCAGAGGTGCGCGCTTTTCGTCCAGCCAGACGTTTTTGTCCGAGACTGACTGTGAGCTGATGGTCAGCCGAAGCTTGCCGGTTGGCCTGGCTCGCCGGTACGAAGAGCGGATCTCCCATGGCTCCACACGCTGCCCGTATGGGTCGACATGATCTTCGGCGAGGGACAGATGCCACTGCGCGTCGCCAATTCGGTATCCCAGCGTTGCATGTTCCCCGCGGCGCGTCATCCTTACCTGCTGGTCGTGGTTGAGCGCTTGGGCGTTGAGCTTGAGCAGAAACTCGACTGCCCGCTCGCGCTGACCATCGCTGACCTGTAGTGCGGATGGGTTCTCGACCAACAATTGCCGGAGATCCTGCGCGGGGAAACTTTGTTCTTTGCGCCGCGAGCCGGATGCGGTTCCAATCAGTCTCATCGGGATTTTCGGCATCCAGCAATCGGATAACGATGTCGCCCTTGGAGCGACCGGTGTATCTGAGGACCCACCCCGCAGGCACGTGTCGATCCTGCTTCACGGCGTGCACAGCACGCCGATACGCGGCTCGAGTCTCCTCGTCCGGGTTCGAGACTCTCAGAGTCTTATCGGGATCGTTGTTGAGCTTCTCGATGAGAGTGGCAGCCTCGATGAACACGCTCGCGGTGTGGCCTGTGCTGCGCGGCCCCGCCCCGTTCGGCGAGGGGGCATCCCTTCTTGCCGTTGGAGGACGACCTTCGCGGCGATGAGCCTTGTGGATGACGCCCGTACTTGAGGTAGTACTCGCCGGCATCGGTGATGGTGGCGGTGAAGATCCCTGAGCGTTTGGAGATGGCGATCAGATTCCGGGCTTGGAGAGCGTAGGCCGTGGTCCGCAGTCGGGCATCCTCCGTCGGTACTCGCCGCGCACCATAGGCTTCATGGTGCGGCGAGACGCTCCGATCAACGACCGACAAGCCGATCTGCTGAAACGGATCGCAGCCGGTGACACGCTCAGTGCACAGTGTCTTGGAATACGCGAAAACAGCGGCACTGCAACGCCTGGTACACGGTCTGGCTCCACTGACGGAGCTTGCCGCGGTTGGACCGCAAAGAGGTGGCGAGGGTACGGGTTGGAGGTGAGGTTCTGGCGGACGGCTTCGAGGAAGTCGTGGAAGGCTGCGGCGCATAGTGGTCTGATGCGGTACCGGGGACGACTTCCGGCTCGGACTCCGGCAGACCGTACGGGTCGATGTCCCACAGGAGCGACCCTCCCTCCGACTGGAACCTGAAGTGCTAGGCACGTCTGCGGTGAGCGGCGAGAGCGGTTCGGGGCGGGCATGTGGAATGCGACTTATAGTGCCTACAGACCTATGGACAGTGTGAGGAGGGGGCGCGCATGGCCGATGAACTTCAGGTGGATGCGCTGAGGCTGCGGGAGGCCGCACGGTTCATCGGTGACAAGGCGCAGATCATCAGAGATCGGGTGCGGGAGCTGGATCGCACGATCGGCGCCGAGCTGCTGGCCGATGGCTGGCAGGGGAAAGCAGCGTCGGCGTATGACGAGTCATGGGTGGAGTGGCGGGACGGTGCCGAGGAGATCGTGGCCGCGTTGGAGTCCTCGGCGGTGAGTTTGGCTGATGCCGCCAACCGGTACGAGATGCAGGACTCCGCGCGTCGCGACGCGATCAACGGCGTCGGAAGGCAGGTGTAGCAGGTGCTCGACGATTATAGCTACCGGGTGAACTTGCAGCAGCTCGATGACGCGATCGTGACGATGGCGAAGTTCGGCGCCGAGGTCGAGGGCTGGCTGAGCGAGGTCGATCAGCACATCGACGACCTGCACCTGTCGTGGTCAAGCGACGCCGCCGCAGCCCAGCGTGCCGCGCACACGCGGTGGTCGGCCGGTGTGGTTGAGATGCGGGAGAACCTCGACGAGCTGCGTGAGGTGGCGCGGCGAGCGCACACGAACTATTCCGGCGTCGCCGAAACCAACCACGGGATGTGGCCGTAAGTGGCGCCGCCGACCTTCCCGATCATCGTGTGCCGACACGAGGAGTACCGGTCGGCCAGTGAGAATTTCGACAGCATTCGCGACGGCAGCGCCGACGTGCACGCCGCGCTGGTGAAGACCCTGACCGGGTACAGCGGCATGGCCGGTAGCGACAGCGCGGGCAGCCAGTGGGCGGCCAGCTACGACCAGGCTGTGGACGCGGCGCTGCAGGCGTCATCGAATCTGGTGGCGCAGTCCGCCCGCATCCGCGACCTGCTCGCCGCGGGTGCCTACAACCACGCCTCCGGGGAAGCCGGTGCCCATCCCGCTGGTGTCCAGCCGCCTGCGCCGCCAGCGTTGGGGGTGGAGCCGTGCCTGGCCAACACGGTGCTCTCGGCCGGCGGGGGAGACGGCGGCGAGCCCTTCGGCTGGCCGCTGATCAAGGCTGTGGCCGGGTTGATCTGGCCGAACGGCCGCCAAGACCAGCTGCGCGCGGCGAAGACCGTCTGGTACTCCGCGGCCGAGGCGCTGGACACCGCGACGAGTTCCATCCCGGGTGCGGTCGGGCTATTGGAGAACCAGCTCTCGCCCGAGATCCCGGCCGCGGTGGCCACCTGCAGCCAGACGGCAGGCGATTTCCTGGAGCTGTCGGCGTCGTTCCGGGACATCGGCGACGCGTGCGGCGAGTACGCCCAGCACCTCGACGACGCCCACCGCGAGATTCTCGACGAGCTCGGCACGATGCTCGCCGAGACCGCGGCATGGGAAGCGGGGATGGCGATCTTCATCCCGTTCACCGGCGGCTTGTCCGAACTCGGCAACGGCGCTGTGGCGGCGCGGATCGCGGTCTACACCGCCCGCATCGGCCGCATCATCGACCGACTCGCCGGCGCGGTCGCGAAGATCGCCGGCCGGGTCACGTCCGCGGTCACCGGGAAGCTGCGGACGATGGCTGCCAAAATCGGGCAGTGGCTGGAGAAGGCCAAGACCAAACTGTGGCGAGCCAGCGAGGGCAGCGGTCCACCACCGGGCGTGACACCGAAGCCGCCCGCGGTCAAACCCACGGTCAACGATCCCAAGCTCCAGAACATCCTCAACGACATGTACCGGGGCGCGAACAACACCAACAGAGTCGGCGACGGCACCACCGCCGACGCGGTCCGCAACGAGTTGGCGACCCTTGAACCCACCGAGGGCAAATGGCATCTGACCAAGGCGGTGGACTACCAGCGCGGTCTGGCGAAATGGCTGATGGACAAGAACAACACCGACCCCGCAGACCGTGCCGTCGCGATCAGGGAACTGCAGAATCTCATGGACGCACTAGCGGGACGATAAGAGGTTAGGAGGCGCAGTCATGAACGAGCACAGCGACAAAGAGATCCTTGACCTGCTCCACACTTGGACCAGCAGCCTGGTGCCCGCACTGGCGGCGTTCATCGAAGGACTCGCCGACCTCGAACCAGAGATCCGGCCCGTGATCGCCGAGCACATCCGCGACTACGACGAGATGCTGCCCACCCTGCTGATGGGCGACATCGCCCGCTGGGTGATCAGCCTGACGCATGACAGCCCGGACCCCGCCGCTCGCCTGCAGCCGTTCTTCGATCGGCTCGAGCAGCAGTGGGGTGACGGACAGAACCCGGTCTCCGACCTGATCGCCACATCCTTCGTCGAAAACGTCTACGACGATCCCGACGTCGTCACCCTCCTCGGCCCCAACCTCGCTCGCTACTACCGCGTCTACACCGGGCAGGAAAAGGTCCGTGAGGAAGAGAAGCGACCGATGCCAGAAGTGATGAAGCAGATCCTCAAGAAGCTGGGCCGTCGATGACCGACCTGCCCGCTTGGGAGCAACAGCTCCAGCACAACCTCGCCGAGATCCGCCGCAACAGCCAGCGCCTGGCCAACGTCGTCGCGGCGGTGCGGGGCCGCGGTGAAGTCCGCGGTGTCAGCGTCGAGGTCAACGCTGCCGGTGACATCACCAACCTGCAGATCGCCCCGGGCGCCATGCGCTGGCACAACACCCAGCTCACCTCTGTGCTTCTCGACTGCCATCGCCGCGCCCGCGCCGACGCGAAAGCCAAGGCCGAGCAGATCGTCCAGCGCGCGGATCCGCGTCTTCAGCAGCCGTTACGACAGCTGTTCGCCCAGACGGATTGTGCACCGAAACCCGAATCCCGCCAGGCCACCGAAGCAGAGATCCAAGCTGCTGATGACGCCTACTTCGAACGCATGAACCGGATCGGCTGGCGTACCGACCGCTGACTGTGTTACCGCAGGCCCGATGAGCGACGTCGAACTCACGGTGACACAGCGGTGGGACTTCCCGCACCGCGACGGGCTCCGCTGAGGACCGGGCGACCAACTTCCCGCACCGTTGGTGCCGGTCGCGTCCTGCTGACACCAGCCGGCTGGCGACGGTGCTGGGTTGAGCATCCATGCTCGCCGAGATCGTCGTGACATCGCGGCCAGGCCGTCGTACGATCGGGGGTAGGCCGCAACCTTGTCATCGAAACTCGTGAATCTCGAACTTCCCGGCGCTCAACATAACTGACATTTCTGTAACAGCATCACGCTCTCCCAACTTGACTTCAAGCCGGACCCCTAGGCGCATCCCCACATCGAATAGCGCGGCCTTGCAAGGCTTTCCCGCGGCTGCCGCTGCTGGAAGGGCCACCGCCTATTTCGAGAAAAGGGGTGTTTTGAGGTGCGTACCTCAAACAAACTCACAGTCGCGTTGGACCTCATACGCCGACAGTACAACTACGCGCCAACCGATCCCGCCGATCCACGCATGGACGAGCTGCGGACGAAGAGCTACCGCGGCGACCGGACCCTAGTGTGTGCGCTGTGCTACGCGGGCATCGACGCACCGCCGGGCACCGAAGTGCCGCTGGTGGTGAAAGGCCCCATAGGCGGGGTTCGGCGACCCCATTTTGCGCATCCATCGGGCCAGGGGCCCGCCGGGGGACAGCATGAGCCGGAGTCGGAGTGGCACCTGGCCAGCAAGGAAGCGGTCGCGACATGGGCTCGAACACAACCAGATGTCGTCGACGTTCGCAGCGAGGTGTGGCTGCCGAACCGTAAGCGACGCTGCGATGTCCGTGTCGTGTTCGCTGACCGCAGCGAAGTTGCGCTCGAGGTGCAGAGCTATCGACTGACCGATGCCGACTGGGGCGATCGACACCGCGACTACCGACGCGCTGGCGTCGCCGATGTGTGGCTGTGGCACCCGGACAGCCCAGTCCCGCGGATGATCCTCAGCGGCACTGAGCGCCCCCAGCAGATATGGATGCTCGATCCCTGGAAGGGTGCCGTCACACTGATGGTCGGTGCGCCGCATCAACGGCAGCCCGCCACAACGGTCGGCGATGTCCACCACCGCGTCCAGCATCTGCCACCGTGCACCGGAGATGGCCTCGTGCCCTATGAATTCTCGCTGTCCGAAATGACTTTGACGCCAGATGGTATTGCGATCCCTGCGGAATTGACCAAACAGCTGGCCCAACAGTTGGAGCAGGAGCGTCGACGTATCCAGGCTGCCGAGGACACGCGCAAGCGGATACGCCAGCAATTGAGCGCGCCAGCAGCACCCTCGAAGGCGCCCACGGCATCAAGCAGCGAGGTTGAGGCGATCGAAGCGGCGTGGCCGGTCATCCGTGAGCAGGCGCGGGAGTTGGGCGGAGCCGGTGTCGATGCGTTGCTGGCGGGGGCGTCGGTTGTTCGATTGGACGGCACCACTGTCGTATTTGCCCATCAGCACGCTGTATTGGCGCGGTACCTGACAAGCCCGAAGTATGCGGAGCCGGTCCGCGCGGCCGTCCAACAGGTCCTGGGTCGCGACTACGACATCCGATGGGAGGGTGGCGCATCGCCCGACTCGCCGACCAAGAAGCACGCGGCAGGACAGCCTTCGCCGCAATCCAAACAGCGCTTCGACATTCACGCTTCACACGTAGAAGACTTCGACCGGGTCTTTGATCTTCTCCGTGTGGCGGGCGCCACGTATGCCGGCGGTGACCGCGAGTTCGTCATCGAAGGATCTACCTTCACCTTCCAGCAGGTGTGGGCGTTGATCGAACTGGTTCGACACCCCGAACGACCGAAGGTGGAATCGCCATGGCAACCAGACCCACCAGCGTGAATCCAGGCGGGCCCGGTCGGTCGAGACCCCGCAGACACAGCTGGTGACCGGTCGTCAGGTCGAAGCAGACCCCGGAGCATCGCAGCATCCTTGACCGACAGTTCTCGGAGTTCGGTGTCCGCCGGGTTCGTTCATTGCTGCGGTTGGAGCGGCCGCGGAAGGTTGCCGCAGCAGGCCCTTGCGGATGCTGATTGTGGACAGCTAGCTTCGGTTTCGCGCCAGTAGTGTGTCATCCCCCCTTCCACTACTGGCGTTTCCACAGCAGAGCCCCCGGCCCGAAACCGCTTCCCTGGGCCGGGGGTTCTGTCGTTTCCCGTTGTCTGTATGTCTACTCCGTTTCTGGAGGTTTCTGGTGTACGGTACTGCCCTCGTTATCTGGCTTCAGGTCATCGAGTTCCTCGGCAACCTGATCGGGTGGATCGTCGGCGCCCCGCCGCCGTGACCGGTCGCGGCATCCGCAATCGCACGCACACGGTGCCTGCTGGCCGACCAGCATCCACCGGCGTGGCCGAACTGATCCGGGGCATTCGTCGTGCCGGTTCAACGCGCACAACAAACTCAGGTGCTCCGGCCTCGCTTCCTGCACGACATCGAAAGCGATACCGCCGATTTCGAGTCCTCGGTCCAGGAAGTAGGAAATCCCCCAGCCCTCCCGGGTCAGTTGCTTGATCCCCAGCAGCGAGTAGGTCGACCACTGCGGTTCGACGCCCCGCTCGAGGTAAGCCTTCAGCTGCTCGTCCTCGGGGTATTCCAGCGGTGTCGACGCGACCCCCAGTCCCGCGACCAGCTTGAACCCGCCCTGTCGGCGAATCTCCTGCAGGCCGAGACCCGGCCACAGCGGCAACGCCGCCCCGACCGGCGGATACCAGGTCATATCCCCGATCGCGGCATTGAGCTGGGCGCGGAAGGCATCCGGTTCGCTGTAGCGGCGGTAGGCGTTGACCCAGTACCGCCACCCACGAGTGATCCGGTCACGCCGCCACACCCCTCGCGGCCATTCCTCGTTGCTGCTCATGCGTGACTCCACACCGTCGTGACGTGCCGGGTGTCGGCTGCGCCGGGGCGGGTGTCCCACCAGTGCACATCGCCGCCTGCGGGGTCGATGAAGTACGCCCACCCGATCAGCGGATGGGTGCGGGCATCGTCGAGGGTGAAGGCGTGCATCAGCGGCCCGAGGGTGTAGGAGAACCCGTAGCCGGGGATGACGCGGCCGTTGTGGAGGGGTAGGCCGAGGTTGGTTTCGGCGTCACCGTCATCGAATTCGGGCCACAGGTATGCCCAGCCGTAGCGGCGACGCGCGAGCGTCGCCAGGGCGGTGTCGATGCCGTCGCGGGCCATGATCAGCCCGAGACGAGGCAGGATCGCCTTCGGTGTTCCGTCGATGTGGACATAGACGCCGGTGGCCTTCTCGCCACCGAGTCTGCCCACGATGCAGGGGTCACTCATCAGTGTTTCTCCCGTGGATGTGGTGAACCAGAAACCGAGGCCCGGCCAGGTGCTAGCTGGCCGGGACCCGGCCCGCGAACAGGTGTTCGCGGAACCTGCTGCGGTGCAGCAGGAGTCAAATGCGCGCCGCTGGCTTATGGCGGTCTGTGATTGGCCTTCGTACTCCGGCATCCCGGTCTGGACGGTGCTCTCTCTCGGGTGCGCGTGAGTTCGGCTGCTACCTCGAGGAGGCGACGATGGCTGCTCCAGCGGGCCTGGACTGGGCGTGGGCACAAAACACCAGCGGAAACCTCACAGGTGCGCAGCGCCGTCAACTCACCGCAGTCATGTTCGGGATCATGCCGGGGCTGCTCGTCGACGCGCTGCGGGCACGACTGGGCTACCGCGGGACGGTGCAGCTCGAGCTGGCCGACGCACGTCTACCCGACACCCGCCTGGTGCGGGAGGCCGAGACCGAGGCGCGTGCGGTGTTGTCACCGACGCTGCTGGAACACAGCTACCGCACCTACTGGTTCGCCCGCGTGCTGGCCGGGATCGACGGCCGCGACTACGACGACGAGCTGGCCTACGTGTCGTGTCTGCTGCACGACCTGGCGCTCGAACGACCCACGCCCGGCTGCTGTTTCGCCGTCACGGGGGCACGTCGCGCGATCGCGCTGGCTGTGGCGGCCGGTGAGACACCGGAGCGGGCTCAGGATCTCGGGGCAGCCGTGGCCGGGCACATGACGCTGGGTGTGAGCGCGGATCTGTCCGATCCGGCGGGGTTCGTCGCGGCCGGGACGTCGCTGGATCTGTATGGCGCTCGCCTGTCGGAGTTCGATCCGGTGTGGGTGCGCGAGCTGCTGCTGTTGCATCCTCGGCTGGGGTTCAAGCATGCTGCGGTCGCGGCGATCCGCGCCGAGGCGGCGGCCGTTCCGGGTGGTCGGACCGCGTGGCTGGCGGCGTGGGGGTTGGAGCTGCTGATCACCGCCAGCGCGTTCAGCGAATAGGCCGCAACGACAAAGGAGCGCCGACCCGTGCTAGCGGGGTCGGCGCTCCTATCGTCACCTACTCACCAGGTTCAGTGAGGGACGCGGATCCAGCTGGCAGGGCTGGCCAGCACCAGCGTGGCCAGCTCGGTCGCGGACGCGGGCCGAAACAACCCGCCACCGATCGCCTGGTAGCCGGTCATCGCGCTATCGGCAACCCACCCGGTGGGCCTGCGTTCCCACATCGCGGTCACGTCCCGCTTGTCCAGACGGGGCCGCCCGTAGGTGTTGACCGGAGTGCCCCGCAGCGTGACTCGCGGGTTGCCGTCGACCACGAGCTGGCTGACCTCGAACTCCCATCCCGACAGCAGCAGCGCCGAGAGCAGCGTCCCGAAACCGAGGCCGTCGTCGGCCAGCAGTTCGGTGACGATGGACGAGAAGCCCTCACCGTGGCATGAGACGACCTCGCCGCAGTTCGCGCACCGCAACTCGATGCCTTCCCGGCATGGCGTGTGTTCCTCACTCAATCTTCCGTACTCCAACTTCCTGGATGGCTCGCAAACTTTGTGTCGCAAGCAGATTGGTCGGCGGCCGCGCTCCGGCCGCCGGTGATTGACCTGGAATGCACCGAGCCCCCGACCACCAGGTGATCGGGGGCTCGGTGGCAGGCGGGCTAGGAGCCGATGGCTCGTCGTCCGCCGCCCATCCGTGATTGACCGATATCGGCACCGTGCGCGCCGCGACTTCCCGCGCTGAACCCGGCAGCGTCGCCCTTGCCGGGGTCCCACTTGCCGGTGTTCGGATACAACGCATTGAACGCGGCCTCGGTGCGGCGCTTGTCCTCGGCGATCAACGCTTCGCGTTTGGTGCCTCGGACCGCGCTGTTCTCGAATTCCACGATCCGGGCCATCGCCTCCTGGGCGTAGCCGGTCATGAACCCGATGCGGTCGCGGCGGACACCGGCCACATCGAACGGGTCGTCCGGGAGACGTTTGCTCGCGGCGTTGATCATCTGCACCGCGATGATCGGGTAGATCATCTTGACGCGTTCGACATGGCAGCGGACCCCGACGATGGTCATCTCGTTGCCGATGATGACCGGGCGTGTGTGCAACGCGACGGCGATCATGCCCAGCAGCAGCATCCGCTGTTCCCGAAACGCCGCCGTCTTGATCGGCACCCGGATGCGAACCATCTCGTTCGCCTTGGCGTCGCGGCTACCGCTGATCCGTGCGTCGGACTCATCGAGCCCGTACTTGGACAGCAGCTCGTAGGCTTTCTCCCGCCGTCGCCGCGCCTCGTGTTCGTTCGCGGCGTCGTCGGCACCTTCGAGCATCGCCCGGATCCGCCGGATGATCTTGGCTTCCTGGTCTTTGTCGTTCACGTTGTCCATGGACTGGTTCTTTCTCGCTGAAACTGAATAGGCTGCGAGAGAGCCGGTTCGAGACAGGTATGCACTGTCTCGAACCGGCTCCCTGCATTCACACGGAGACGCGTTCCCCGGAGGTGGGTTCGGCGAGGACTTCTTCCTCGGCCACCTCGAGTTCTTCACCCGTGCCGGGAGCGTCCTGGTCGTCGCCGATCTCCTCGGCGGGATCAGGGTTCTCGACAGCGGGTTTCGCTTCGG
Source organism: Nocardia sp. NPDC051787 (assembly GCF_040681325.1). NCBI lineage: Bacteria > Bacillati > Actinomycetota > Actinomycetes > Mycobacteriales > Nocardiaceae > Nocardia > Nocardia sp. NPDC051787. Next base: position 280,455 of record NZ_JBFAYO010000006.1, on the reverse strand, counting down.
GGTTGGTGGCCGGGTCGGGCTCGTCCTGCGGTGCAGGGGTCGAACCCGCGGGAAGCCCTTTGGATTCCGGGTCCACCGTCGGCTCCGGGGCAGGCTGGTCCTGCGCCTCGGCCTTGGTGCTGGTCCGCTGCTTGCCTTTCGACGCGGTCTCGGCCTCGTCGTCGATGGGTGCTTTGACCCATTCGGCGGTGTTGCGGCCGATGTAGGCGATCAGCTGTTCAGCGGTGCGGTTCTGGAAACCGGTGCCGTCGAAGCGGCTGTAGCCACACAGCTCGGCCATCTGCACCCACCCGGTGTCGGTGCGGTGTACCCATGTCGCGGTGACGATCTTGCGGTTGCGTAGCACCTGCCCGGTCTCGTCGACGGGGGTGCCGATGACGATGACTGCTGGGCTGCCATCGATGACCTTCTGCAGGATCTGCGACTGCCAGCCGGACAGGAACAACGCTCCTGCGAGATTCGCATAGTCCGGATCGTCGTAGAGCAGGACTGATCCCAGATGCGGGTCGCCCTCCTCCGGTGCGAGCCGGGTACCGCACGTGGGGCAGTAGGGCTTCTGCTCCTTCTGCTCCGGTTCCGGTTCCGGTGCCGACCGCGCCGTCTTCGGCGGGTTTCTGGTCGGCGCGGCCTTCTTCGGCCCGGCCTGCTTGGGCTGGGCCTTGGTCGGCTCAGCCTTCTTCGGACCGGTGCTGCCCGTGCGGGTGCTCTTGCGAGTGGACATGGATTTCTCCCAGTTGAACGACTGCGGCCCAATCTGCTGGGCCACAGAAACGGACAGGCAGAAATGTTCTGCCTTTGCATGAGTTCACACTGTGGAGTTATCAAACGACATGCGGGAGCCACGCAAGCGGGTAAAACTGCGTGCGACTTCCCCCGAAATGTGGCATGGCTCCGCCGTCAAGCGGAAATGCCGAAATTCACCCAGAAGACGATATGAGCGAGCCGTACCAATAGGCTGATTGTTGGGGCGACCCTGCCATTAGTCGAAGGCAAGTGCCCAGTGGTGAATGAAGTCTGTGAAAGCCCTTCCAGCACTCAAATAACCACACTCACACCAGTAATGCAACCCAGAATTCAAACCCAGTGAAAAAGGGCTGAAAATGGCCTGTAGAGCCCTGGAATTGTCCAGGGTAGGTGTGGGTGCCCCTGGAAGGTCTGAGCCTTCAGAATGGCCCATAGAGGTTGCATTGGGTGTCTGCTGAGGCTGTGGGAGTGACCCCTAGCCTGCCCACTGAGCCCTATCTCTCTGGGGCTGTAGAGGAATCATGCACAGTGAGGATTTCACATGACACCAGCCTTACACTGGCACAGTGCCGGCCGAGCACCTGACCTACCCAGGGCGGGGGAGCGCCGGTGATCAGCCTTCCCGGATATCCCACCTCGACCCAGCTGCTGGACGGGCTCGCCGAGGCACGCAAGCCGGTGATCTTGAACTTCAGCCGCGGCAAGGATTCCGTCGCGGTGTGGCTGGAGCTAGCCGACCGCGACATCCCGGTGATCCCGATCCACAAGTCCATCGTCCCGGGCCTGAAGTTCATCCGCGACGACCTCGACCGCTACGAGCAGCATTTCGGCACCAGGATCATCGACCTCCCAGCCGATGCGTTCTGGCGGATGCTGTCCAACTTGGTGTTTCAGCCACCGCAGCGGTGCGCGATCATCGAGGCCGCCGACCTGTGGGTCCCCACCCGTGAAGAATGGGACGAGCTGATGCGCGAAGCGTTCGCCGCCCCGGACACCTGGATCCTCGACGGTGTCCGCGCCGCAGACTCCGCGACCCGGATGCTGGCAATCAAACGCTGGGGAGCGGTCAAGCACCGCACCCGGCGCCAGTCCCCGATCTGGGACTGGGAAACCAAAGAGGTCTGGGCGCGGATCAAACGAGCCGGGGTGGAACTCGGCCCGGACTATCGGATGTTCAAACGCTCCCTCGACGGCATCCGATATGACTACCTCGGCCCGATCCGCACCCACTACCCCGAGGACTTCCAGACGATCCTGAAATGGTTTCCCCTCGCCGATCTCGAAATATTCCGCGCGGAGGTCATGAATGCCGCTCCCTGACGAAGTCCTCGCCATCCTGAAAGCCGGAAAATCAAAAGTCAAAGCATCGCGCGAGGATATCGCCGACGCCCTGCGCCGCCAACCACACCCCGACCCGCTCGCCGAGGTCCGCGACAACTCCACCGGTGATCTGGAAGCCGACGTGAAAGCCGAACTCGACGCCCTCGGCAAAGGACTCTCTGGGGCGAGTAAACAGTGGGCGGAGAAGTTCGCCGCGATGAACGACTCCGAATTCTGGGTCGCGATCTGCTTCCGCTCCCGCGAACAGAAAGACGAATTCCTCCGCAAAGCCGAACTGGTCGAACTCGGCGACAAATACCTCGACGGAGAAAAAGTCGCCCGCATCCTCGGCATCGAACTCGACGGCCAGTAAGCCACATCCACTCAACACGCGGGAACCCCGGCAGCGGACTGCCGGGGTTTCGTGTGCCGTCGGAATCCCCTCGGGAAGGAGGTAGGAAATGAATCGCTTCGCAGCAGCAGGCCGCCGCCTGGGCACGGTGATCCGGGCAGCCGGACAGCGCGCCCGCAGCCGGATCGCCGGATCACGCGCCGCGGCCTCCACCTCCGGCTCGTAACCCACCCGGCGGTGGCCCCATCAACGCGGATGGGGCCACCCACGTCCCGACAGGAGCTGACCCGTCATGACCGCCCCGGATTTCCCGGTGATTCCGCTGCGCCGCCCACCGCAGCCGGTGTCGGTGTCGGCGTGGAAGGCCGACCCGCCGTCATGGCTGACCGAGCAAGCCCGCGTCCTGTGGGAGCAGCTCGCGCCACACACGGAGTTGAATCCGGCGAATCTGGTCGAGTTCGCCTGCTACGTCGAAGCGCTCGCGGAGTTCCAGGAGGCCACCGTCATCCTCGGCGAGACCGGGCTGCTGGTGATCGACGCAGCCTCCGGTGCCCCGGTGCCCAACCCGATCAGCGCGGTCCGCGACCGCGCCGACCGCAAGATCGCTGCGTGGGCGGCCAGGTTCCGTAGCTGAGGGCCGGAACCGTTATGACAGATCACGACAGCGGCGAGCCACCCGCCGGTGCCGACCGGCGCAGCGATCGCCGGCCGGGCAAAGTGACCGACGACGACCGGGCGCGCATCGTAGAGCTGCACGCCGAAGGCAAGGGCCGCAACGAGATCGCCGACATCCTCGGCGTCACTCCCGCCGCCATCACCTATTGGGCACGCAAGCTCGGGCTGCGGTTCGACGAGTCGCAGACCGCCGAGGCCACCGCCGCGCGGCTCGAGCAGCTCAAGCGCCGCCGCCTGGATCTGGCGGAGATGATCGAGGCACAGATCCCCGCCCTGCATGAGCGGTTGTGGAGTCCGGTCACCACCTACGAACGCGGCATCGACTCCCTGATCCCGGTGACGTTGCCGCTGCCGCCGCTGCGGGATGTCCGCGACGGCTACACCGCGCTCTCTTTGGCGTTGCGCAGCCTCTCAGAGCTGCTGAACAGCCAAAGCAACGACACCGTCGCATCCGACCGCAGCATGCTGGCCGACCTGTTCGGCAAACTCAAAGCCGCCGTCGAACAGGACGACATCACCGACCCGGTCGGTGACGAACCTACCGCTGACGGCGTGGGCGAGGGGCTGGGCGATGGCGACGAGCTGGAACGGCCGCGGTGAGCGTGCTCGATGAGCTGCCGATCTCCCGCAAACAAGCGGTATCGATCGTGCAGGCCACCGCCCGCTGCAACATCTGGGAAGGCGCCATCAGGAGCGGCAAGACCATCGCCTCGATCTTGTGCTGGCTGATCTTCCTCGCTGACCCACCCGCGGGCGGCCAGTTCGTCATGGTCGGTCGCACCCGGGAAAGTCTGGCCCGCAACGTCATCGAACCCATGCGCGACCCCGCCCTGTTCGGGCATCTCGCCGGTCGGGTGTCCTACACCCTCGGCGCACCAACGGCCACAATCTTGGGCCGCCGCGTCTACATGCTCGGCGCCAGCGACGCCAAAGCCGAAATGTCGCTACGCGGCCTCACCGTCGCCGGAGCCTATGTGGACGAGATCACCGTCATCCGCCCGGACTTCTTCCGCCAGCTGCTCGGCCGTATGAGCCTCGACGACGCCAGATTGTTCGGCTCCACCAACCCCGACAACCCCGTGCACTGGCTCAAACGAGAGTTCCTCGACCGCCTCGGCAAGCTCGACACCGACGGCGAACCACTGCTGCCGGACTGGCGGACATGGCATTTCGAGCTCGACGACAACCCGGCCCTATCGCAGAAGCGGAAACTCCAGTACAAGCGTGAGTACTCCGGGTTGTGGTACCGGCGCTTCATCCTCGGACACTGGGTCGCAGCCGACGGCAGCGTCTTCGACTCCTGGGCTGAGCATCTAGTCATCGACTGGGCGGCGCTGCCGCTGATGCGCAAGTTGATTGCGGTCGGTATCGACTATGGCACCACCAACCCCACCCATGCCGTGCTCCTGGGGCTTGGTGTGGATGGCGTGCTGTATGCGGTGGACGAATACCGCTACGAGCCCTCCACCATGAGTCAACGCAAGACCGACGCCGAACTGTCGGCCGACCTTCGTGCCTGGCTGGAGCGACCGCATCTGCCGGACCTGCGGCAAGCCCGGATGCGCGCCGAGCACGTCATCGCCGACCCATCGGCCGCGTCGCTGCGGGTGCAACTGGACGCTGATGGCGTCGAGACCGCGGCCGCCGACAACGACGTCCTCTACGGGCTACGCGTGCTGGCGATGCTGTTCGCCCGCAACCTCCTCCGCATCTCGACCCGCTGCCCGGCGCTGTTGTTGGAGATTCCCGGCTACTCGTGGTCGACCACCGCGACCGAGGAAGGGGAGGACGCGCCGATCAAAGTCAACGACCACGGCATCGACGCCTTGCGGTATGCGGTGATCACCACCGAACGGCTGTGGCGGCCGGTGATCGGATTCGACGAGGTCGCCGATGCTGCCTGACTCGAACATCCCTTGGCCGCCGCCACCGTTCGACCGCGCCCAGAAAGCCATGGCGGTCTGGGACGCCTGGTACGCAGGTGACACCGACCGCCTCGCCGATGTCTACCAACGCTATCCGGCCTACCGGCCCGCCCAGTTCTCCGGCGGCCTCGTCGGCCGCATCGCCCGCTTCTTCTGGGGACGACCCAACCCGCAAGCCACCAAACGCCTGCACGTCCCGCTGGCCGCCGACCTCGCCCGCGGCTCGGCGAGCTTGCTGTTCTCCCAGCCGCCGCGGTTCGTCATCGGCGAGAACGACGCCCGCGGCGACCGCAAAACCGCCCAAAACCGCCTCGAGCTGCTGCTCGGCGGAGCCGACACCGCCGCCACCCTATTGGAGGCCGGCGAACTCGCCTCCGTACTCGGCGGGGTGTATCTGCGAGCCTGGTGGGACCACTCGGTCAGCGACCACGTCAACCTCGGCAAGATCGCCGCCGACTGCGCCATCCCGTATTGGCGCTACGACAGGCTGGCCGGGGTAACGTTCTGGCAGGTCGTCGCCGAAGACACCACCAGCGGAGTGGTGTGGCGGCACCTCGAGCACCACGCAGCCGGTCGCATCCACCATGGGCTCTATCGCGGTAGCCGCGACCGGCTCGGGCAGCGCCGCCCCCTCATCGAGCACCCCGACACCGCCTGGGCGGCGCCGCTGGTCGATTCGGACTCGGCCATTGCCACCGGCGTCAACGCGCTCACCGCACGCTATGTGCCGAACGTTCGGTTCAACCGGATCTGGCGCCACACACCAGGACTCGCTTCGCTGGGCCGCTCTGATCTCGAAGGGCAAGAACCGCTGCTGGATGCCCTCGATGAGACGTGGTCGGCGTGGATGCGCGATATCGACCTCGGGCGAAGCCGGTTGTTCGTCGACAAGCAGCTAACCCAATCCCGTGGACCGGGCGCGGGAGCGGTGTTCGATTCCGAGCAGGCGATCTTCACCCCGCTGCCCGGGGCGACGCTGGGCAGTCTCAAGGACGGCAGCCCGCCGATCATGCCGCAACAGTTCACCATCCGCTGGCAAGAACACAGCGAGACCGCCGCAGAGATCACCGAACTCATCCTGCGTGGTGCGGGCCTGTCCGCGTCCACCTTCGGTGACGACCGCACCGCTGGCCTCATGACGGCCACCGGGGTCAACTCGCGCGACAAACTCTCCGAAGCCACACGGGACCAGAAGATCAATTACTGGAAAGCCGAGCTGGTCCCGTTCGCGCGCACCATCGCCGAGCTCGATCGGGTTCAGTTCGGCAGCCGAATCGAGCTGAAGGCCAACCCGGAAGTGCGTTGGCCGGTGCGCGCCCAGCTCCCACCGTTGGAGACCGCCAACCGGCTTGCCGCGCTCAAGAGCTCGGATCTGATCTCCACCGAACAAGCTGTGCGCGAACGCAACCCGAACTGGTCCGGCGACGACGTCAACGACGAAGTCGCCCGCATCCGCACCGAGGTCGAAGAACGGATGCGCCGAGAAGCCATGCGCGCCCCCGTTGGCACGACGGACCGCCCCACCCGCTGATCAGCCACCACCGGGCATCCGCGGCTGCTCGAACATCACTGAGCCCCAACCCCTGTTGGGCGATCAACCATGTCCAGGAAGGACCCAGTCATGTCCAGCGAATCCACGCCCACCCCCGACCCGACCGCACCACCAGCCTCCGGCGAACCAGCACCCGAGCCACCAGACCAGCCACCGGCCCCCGCACCATCCGAGGCAGACAACCTCGATCCGGTGCAGCTGTCGACAGTGATCACCGAGTTGCGCCAGGAACTCGAGCAGGCCCGCGCCGGAGCCGAAACCGCCGTCGAGCAGGCCGCCCAGCAGGCCCGTGAGGTGATGGTGCAGGAGATCGGGCGCGCTCTCGGCTTGGTTCCCGACGAGGACGCCGATCCCGATCAGGTCATCGCTGAACTCACCGAACGCGCCAGCGCCTCCGACCGCAAGCTGCGCGACTACCGGATCAAAGACGCCATCGCCGCGGCCGCCGACACCCACAACGGCGACCACGCCCTGCTCGTCCCGTACCTGCGCGGCACCGGCGCACTGGACGACCTGGACCCGGACGCACCGGATTTCGGCACCCGCATCGACTCCCTCGTCGCCGACGCAGTGAGCAACAACCCCAAGCTCACCACTACCCCCGCAGCCCCGCGTTCCGGTGGCGACTTCAGCGCAGGCAACGCGACCCCACCCGCCCCGGCCGATGACGAGGACATCGACGCCATCCGCCTCAAGGTCCGCAGCTCCATCGCCAGCTCCCGCACCTAACCCGAGGAGACGACCGTGCCCAACAAGTTCCTCACCCCCGATGTGCTGGCGCGCCGCAGCTTGGCCAACCTCTATGAGCTGACGGTCATGCTTCCGCTGGTCTACCGCGACGTCTCCAGCGACTTCGGCCCCCAGAAGGTCGGCAATACCGTCAACGTCAAACGGCCTCCGCGCTTCGAGGCCACCGTGTTCGATCGTGTGCGCGGCATCGTCATCCAGGACACCACCGAATCCAAGATCCCCGTCGTCCTCGACACCATCGCTGACGTCTCGGTCGAAGTCACCACCGAGGAACTCACCCTCGATATCGAGGATTTCGACGAACAGATCCTCCGCCCGGCGATGGAGGCGATCAGCCAGAAGGTCGACCAAGACCTCCTATCGCTGCGCGCGCAGGTTACCCAGGAGGCCGGCGCGGAACCGTTCGAGACCGGGACCGGCCGGTTGTGGGAGAACCCGGAGAACCTGATCGAAGCCGGACGCCAGCTCGACATCCAGTCCGTGCCCGCCCCCGGCCGCCGCGCAGTGATCGGGCCGACAACCAAGGCCCGCTGGCTGGGCAAGCCGCTGCTGCTGCACGCCGACAAGAGCGACTCCACCGCCGCGCTACGGCAGGGTTCGATCGGGCAGCAGATCGTCGGGTTCGACACCTTCTGGTCCCAGAACGTCGGCCAGCCCCACCCCAACCCCGCACCCGGCCAGCCGAGCACCGAAGTCGGCGTCGCGTTCCACTCGACCGCGTTCGCGTTCGCCTCCGCACCCATGGAGTTGCCGCCCGGCGCCGCGGTGTTCGCCATCCAGTACAAGGGCCTATCGATGCGGGTCGCTATGGACTACGACATCCGACACAAGACCACCGTCATCTCCGTCGACACCCTCTACGGCGTCAAATGCCTCGACCCCAACCGCGCCGTGCTGCTCAAGGGCCCCAACGCCGGAACACCCGCGCCCGTACCGAACTCCGGCCCGCCACCCGGCCCGAACCCCAACCCGGCACCGGCATCGGCATCGGAGGGTGGCAGCTCTGGCGGGAATACCGCGACCGGGAAGCGGGCGGCAACCGGCAAGGACGCCGCCAAGGCCGGGGCGGCGGCCGCGTGATGCTCGTCTACGCCACACCCGATGACCTCACCAGCCGCCTTGACCCCATGCCCGCGAACGTAGGTGCGCTGATCCGCTCGGCGTCGCAGCTGGTGCGCGACATCACCAGCAACGACCTCTACGACACCACCCCCGCCGGCCTGCCCTCAGACGACGACCAACGCGACGCGCTGCGCGAAGCGAGCTGCCTCCAGGTGATCGCCTGGGCGACTGCCGGAATCGACCCGTCGGCGTCGGGGCTGCGCCCGACCGTGGCCAGCCAGTCCGCTGACGGCGGGTCGGTCAGCTACGCCCTGCCCGACCCCGCCACCATCCAGCAGGCAGCGCAACGGCTCTGCCACGAAGCCGTCCTCGTCCTGCGCAACGCGGGCCTCGCCAGCGGGCGACCACTCATCTGCTGATGACCACCCCCGACTACCTGCACGGGGTGATGCTCGAGGTCTACCGGGAAGGCGAACCAGACGCCTACGGCGACCTCCGCGACGAACACGGCCACCTGCTCGACCGCTACGCCCACCCCAGCCACACCATCGGCCCCTGCGCCATCTCCTGGACCAGCAGCGAGGAATACATCGACGGCGAAACCATCACCATCGCCGCCCAGGTCACAGCTCCGGTCGACTCCGATGTCGTGCCCACCGATCGGGTCAACGTCGCCGGGCAGCCGTTTCGGATCGTAGGCGCCATCCTCACCCCACGTAACCCGTTCACCGGGTGGTCACCGGGCGTGCGGTTTCGAATCGCGCGCGGATTTTGATGCCTCGTACTTGCTGTGCGCTGAGCTAACTGAGTCCGGTGATCGCGGTGTGAGCCCACTCCTGCGCTCCCGCTGTGGCACCGGCAACCACGCCAGCGGCGACGGGCGCGAGAACGCCCCTTAGCATGGCGAGCGCGCGCCGCAACCTTCCGGGTTCCGGTTCTGGTTGGGTGATCTCGGTGAGGACGTCGTTCGCGGCAGCTTCAGCATCCTCACGGTCCTCATCGCTGAGACCGACCTGTGGGAGCTGCCTCAGTAGGTCGGTGACGAACCTGGCCAGGTCCTCGAATCCAGCAGCGACGGCGCTTTCGTGCGGCTGGTTCTGGGTGACGGTTTCGTTGTTCCAGGCGATCTGCGCGCCGGAAACATCTCCATTGAACACCGGGCCGTTGTAGTTGACCGTGGTGCCGGATCCCAGCTGCGGCAGTTCAGGCATGGCGGTGTGGACTGGCACGTGGATAGGCCCTTGACGGTCGAACTCACGTTGCAGGTCCCGCATCAACCTGCTGATGCCCTGCTTGTTGATCCCGCTCTTCGCCAAAGTTCCCTCCTACGTCAGCACCTTGATCGCTGACGGTACGCCGGAGGTCAGACATCGCACGAAAAAGCTGTGAAGCCATCTTGACCCACAACTCCCGAAAACCCTCGGTTGAGCGCCACGCCACCGCAGCGGATCTGTACCAGCACAGGAGGATTCGTGGACTACGACCCGACCGGCAACCGACTCGAACTCGCTGTCGCCACCGGCGAGGACACCCGCGAATTGCTGCAACAGATCGCCGAGCTCGGCGCGGACTACTGGCGCACCCACTCCCACCGGCGCACCGGCCACAACGCCACCTCCGTCATCGGCTACGTCGATACGGGCGAGAAGCAGCAGTTCGGCGTGGTCTACGCCTACAGCCGCTACGCCGAATACCGCGAGCGCGGCACCCGCCACAACGCCGCCGAACACGTCATGGCCGACTTCCTGCACTGGATCGAGGCTCTGTGATGCCGAGGTATCCGAACGTGCACGAGGTAATGATCGCACTGCTGTCACCGATAGCGCCGACGGTTAAGGCGAAGCGGCAAGGACAACCGCTGCCCTACAACGTGGTTCGCCGTATCGGGGGAGCGGAGGACGGCATCACCGACCGGCCAATCGTCCGGGTCGACAACTACGCCGCTACCGACGAGCAGGCAGAGCAGCTGAAGGAAGCCTGCCGGGAGCGCATTACCGAATCCGGCTGCACCCTCGTCGGCGATGCGCTGATCGATACCGCCCGCGAGGTCAGTGGCGGCCACGACATCGCCGCCCCCGACCCTGCCGATCACCGGCAGACGGCGGTGTACCAGCTGTCGTTCCGCGCGGTTTAGATGCCGCCCACCTACTCCCTACCGAAAGGGATCGCCATGTCCGAATGGCACATCACGATCACCCGCCGTGATGATCAACTCGAAGAAATAAGGAGAACCCAGATGGCACAGCAGGAGATCATCGAAGCCCTGGTCGCCCAGCTCGACAACGCACGCGGCGAGATCGTCAGCGAGATCCAGCGTCTGGAGGATTTGGTCGCCTCCGGCGGCGGTGAGCAGCTGGACTTCACGATGCTCAGGCAGCGCGTGCAGGCACTTGATGATGTCGTGACCGACGCGCCGGGCGGTGAGGAGCCGCAGAACCCGGAAGACCCGGGCACCGCCGAGCCCGCGCCAGCACCGGGCACTGATCCGGGCACCGTGGCCTGACCGTGCTTCTCGCCGCCTGCCACCCGCCGGGTGGGAGGCGGCGAGGCGTTCGTTGGAGAGGAGTGCTGATGGCGGTAGCCACGTTTGAGCAGATCGCGTCGTGGAATAAGGATCTGCTGCTCAAGCCGCTCAAGGGCGCGGTGCTGCTCGCGCCGATGAGTGTCGAGGTGCCGATCAAGTTCACCGCGGGCGCGGACGCGAAGTTCCAGTCGCTGACCGGGTATTCGTCGCTGGGGTTGATCGACAAGGCCGGTGGCCCACAGTTCCGGCCGGAGCAGCAGCTGTCGGAGACCGAGTCCTGGGGCGCGTTGGAGCCAACCCGCTCCGACATCGTCAAACGCGACATGTCGGTCGGGTTCACCGCACAGGAATTCAAACGCCCGGTGCTGGAGCTGGTTTCGGGCCGCAGCTTGGCGGATGTGAAGGCTGATCCGGTGACCAAGGAGCTGTCGTGGACCGAGCCGATCTCGCCGGACACCATCTACTACCGGGTCATCTTCTTGTTCGTCGACGGCGTCGGTGCGCGGGAGAAGTGGGTGCTGCGGGTGATGCCGCGGGCCAGCGTGACCGAGGTCGGTCAGCAGCAGTGGAACGCCGAGAACGTCGCCTCCTGGCCCATCACCGTCAAGGCCACCGTCGATGACAAGCTTGGCTACTCGCTGCGCAACGTCATCTGCGGACCCGGTATCGCCGACCTGATCGTTCCGATGGGCTTCACTATCGCCACCCCGCCACCGCCGCCCGCTCAGGCCGGTACCGCAGCCGTGCCCGGTGGAGAAGGGAAGGTCGCGTAATGGCTGGATCGTCGCGGCGGCGTAAGCGCCGCAACCCCAGCCAGGCCAAAAGCCAGGGCGCGCCGCAGAAGTCGCAGTGGTTGCAGATGCGGGATGACGCCCGCGCCAACCGCAACCGCAAACGCAAGAAGCCCTACATGTTCGACGGCACCACCCCGCCGACACCGATACACGAGCCCGACACCGTGTGGCAGGTGATCACGTTGGCCGCGCTGCTGGACGGGCAGCAGATGCCGGCCGGGCGGATCCGGGAGCTGTTCGAGGCGTTGTGCGGGGAGGGTTTCCACGCGGTGTGGGCGGTGGTCAAGGATGAACCCGCCGAGGTGCTGTGGCCATTGTTCGATGCGATCAACACCCATTTCAACTCGTTGCCCGACCCGGAGGAGGCCGCCGAGTTGCCGGGGGGTTGATCGGCCTCGTGCGCCTCATCGATGATTTCGGTGAAGAGATCGAGGCCGACCTGTTCGAGCGGGGCTGGGATTTGCTCGACTACTTCCGGGGCGTGCGGCCGTGGCCGCAGCTGGTGCGGTTGCTGCGCCGTTTGCCGATGTGGTCGCACTACCAGTCCGCGTTGTTGATGGACCCCGAGCTCGGCGAGCGCCGCGCCCGCGAGGAACCACCCGAGGACGATGCCGCGCCGCCGCCGCTGGCGCCATTGCACTACGACCTACCCGCGCTGCTGATGCTGCGGCAGATCGACGTCACCAAAGAGCTGATCCGTACCGTGGCCTCGGCATTCAGCACACACGCGGTGCCGCCCCTGCCACCGGAGCCCCGCCCCACCACCGCCGAAGCCCTCGCGCGTGCCCGCGCTGACTTCGACCAGATCCGCGACGTCCTGACCCGTTTGGGGGTTCAGCAGTAGCGAAGGCGGTGAGCCGGTGTGGCGCAGTCCTATTCCGCGGGCTCCTCCCACCTGACCGTCGTCCCGGAACTCGCCCGCGACTTCGTCACCCGGCTGCGCACACAGCTGGCGCGCATCCGCACCACCCACGGCGTGCGGATCCTCCCGAACCTGGCTGATTTCGCCACGCAGCTGCGTACCCGGCTGGCGCGGATGCGCACCCTCACCGTCGGGGTGCGGGTCGTTCCGGATCTGTCCGGTTTCGCGACCCGCATGAATACCGCGCTTGCCCGGTTCCGTAGCCGGGTGATCCGGGTCGGGATCGATATCGACCAGTCTCAGCTGCAACAGCTGACGCACCTGCTGTCGCGCTTGCAGGGCAGTGCCGGTCCAGCGGGGCTGTCGCTGGGGCGGCTGGGATCGGTGATGACGCTGGCTTCGGTCGCGGCCGGAGGGTTGAAAGCCGCGATCCTCGGCCTGGTCCTCGGGTCGCTGTTCCCGCTCATCGCCGTTGCGGCGCAAGCCGCGGGCACCCTCGGGCTGTTGCCCGCGGCTGCCGCGGCCGCCGCCGCAGGGATCGCCACGATCGCGGTCGGCGTCTCCGGGGTGAAAGACGCCTTCGCCGCCGCCCAGCAGATGTCGGAAACGGCCGGGCAGGACGCTCAAGCACGTTCGCGGGCGATCGCGGCGGCACAGCGTGGTGAGCAGCAGGCGACTCGCAGTGTGGAGCAGGCCCGCAAGGACCTCAACCGCGCCTACACCGAAGCATCCAAGCGGATGCGGGATCTCGAGCTTCAGGCCCGCGGAGCGGCGTTGAGCGAAGGCGATGCGCTGTTGTCGATCGCCGAAGCCCGCCGCGATTTGGCGCAGCTGCAATCAACCGACCCCCTCGACTATGCCCGCGCCAACAAGCGCATCGCCGACGCCGAACAACAACTGCTCGAGACGCGCGCGCGGCGCGCCGACATCGACGAGCAACTGGCCGACGCCCAACGCAAAGGACTCGACGACAGCGATGAGGTCGTCGCCGCCCGTGAGCTTCTGGCCGATGCCGAACAGCAGCTGGCCGAGGCCCGCACCGCGGTGACGGACGCGGCCACACAGGTTTCTCCAGCCGCGCAAGCGTTCGAGCGGGCGATGGCCAAGCTGTCCCCGGCCGCGCAAGATTTCGTCACCAAGATCCGTGGTCTGTCGGGCGCGTGGACGAGTTTCCGGATGGCGGTGCAGCAGCCGCTGTTCGACGGCCTGGGTGATTCCGTCGTTGGTCTGGCGGACGCGCAACTCGGGCGGGTGCGCGACGGGTTGGCCGGGATCGCGGGCGCGATCAACGCGGGCCTGCGCCGGGTCCTCGATGACCTGGCCACCCCAGAGACGGGGGACAAGCTCGAGACCATCTTCACCAACGCTCAGGCGGCGGTCGGGCCGCTGATCGACGGGGTCAACGACCTCGTTCAAGGTTTGCTGAGCTTGGCGGGGGTCGGGAGCGAGTTCCTGCCCGAGGCGAGCAACAGTGTCGCCGACACGACCGCCAGCTTCCGGGCGTGGGCCGAAAGCCCCGACGGCCAGTCCCGTTTCCGCGACTTCCTGCGCGAGTCGATCGACGCGCTCGGCCGGGTCTGGGAGCTGGCCAAGTCCATCGGCAAAGCCCTGGGCGGGTTGCTGGATACGGCGGAGCCGTCGGGTGAGTCGATGATCGATTCGCTGGTGGGCAACCTCGACCGGTTCTCGGCCTGGCTGAACTCACCCGAGGGCCGCCAAGCCATGCGCGACTTCTGGGAAGACGTCCGCACCACCGTCACCAACCTCGCCAACCTCGCGGTGTGGATCGGGCGCGCCGCGGAGAAGCTGTATGAGTTCCTCGACCGGATCCGCGACATCGGCGGGATCAACATCTTCCAGGGAGCGCTATTCACCCTGATCGAAAACCTCGGCAAGGTGCCGGAAGCGTTCGCCAGGATCCGCGAATGGCTCGATGACCACCTCCCCAGCTCGCTGACCGGGGCGGTGCTGAATCTGACCGGGTTCGGTGACTCGCTGGATTCGCTGCGCGGCCGGGTCGCGAGCATCGTCTCCGGGATCGGCGACGCCTGGGACGGGCTGCGGGAGAAGACGGCCACGCCAATCAACTGGGTGATCGAGCACGTCGTCAACGGCGGGTTCCGCGGCGCGTGGAACGCGATCCGCACGGTTGTGCCGGTGCTGCCGGAGTGGACCGGGGACGTGCCGCTGATCCAGGTCGCCCAACGCGCCACCGGCGGCCCCGCCGCTGACGGCCACATCACCGGTCCGGGATCTCGGATCTCGGACTCGGTACCGGCGCTGTTGTCGCGTGACGAACATGTCTGGACCGGCGCCGAAGTCGACGCCGTCGGCGGGCACGGCGCGATGCAGCGGCTGCGCCGCGCCGCGCTCGCGGGACAGCTGCCACGCTTCCGGGTCGGCGGCGGGCTATTCGGGTCGGTGACCGATTGGGTAGGCGACCGGCTCGCCTCCGCGACTGCGGGCGTGCGGGGCAGGATCGCCGAGCTGTTCCTGACCCCGGTTCAGGCGCTCGCCGACGCGATCCCCGACCTCGGCGGGGGGATCGGGCAGCTGCCGGGTGCGTTGTTGCGGCAGTTCACCGAGGCCGCGACCCAGGTGATCGTCGGCCGGACCGCGAGTCTGCGGGCCGGAGCGGGCGCCCGCGGCGCGGTGCTGCCGCCGGGGGAGGGTGTGCAGCGGTGGCGGGCGCTGGCGATCGAGGCGCTCAAGCGGGAGGGTTTCGATCCCGGCCAGGTCGACATCATGCTCTCGCAAATCCAATCCGAATCCGGTGGCGACCCGAACATCGCCCAACAGATCGTCGACATCAACGGCACCGGCGAAGCCGCAGGCGTCGGGCTGCTGCAAATCATCCCGGGAACCTTTGCCGCACACCGCGACCCATCCCTGCCGAACGATCGGCGGGATCCGCTCGCGAACATGATCGCGGCCTTGAGGTACTACAAGTCCCGCTACGGCATGGACCTGTCGCAGATGTGGGGCCACGGCCACGGCTACGACACCGGCGGGGTGTGGGAGCCCGGCACGCTGGGCTGGAACACCTCCGGCAAACCCGAAGCCGTCCTCACCAACGACCAGTGGCGCTGGTTCCGCGAGCTCATCGACTCCCTCGCCCAACCCGTACCCGGCCAGCAGAACCCCGGCCTCGACGATCCCGCCCGCAAAGGCGTGGGTCTGGACACGTGGGAGTCGCTGGGGCAGAAGGCCACCGACGTGCTCGCCAGCGCGGGCAAGAGCTTCCTGGAGGGGCAGCTCGATGACGCGCTGTCGGTGATCGGTGCCCCGAATCTACTGAACTCAGACCGGGCACGGGCGCTGGAGGACTACGCCCGCTCCTACGAGATGTTCGAGGCCACCAAGGCCGCACGTGCCGCTGGGGCGGCGGACTACCACCAGCTGATGGAACAAGTTGCACCACTGATGCCGTCGGTCTTCCCGCAGCCGGTGGCGGGGCCGGTGTCCAACATCGACGACTCCATCCACATCACCGTGCAAACCCGCGACGTGGACGAAGGGTACCGGCGCGCGCAGCAGGTCGCGGACCTGCGCGCGCTTCAGCACCTGGCGAGGAGGTGAACAACCTCTGTGCTGCAGCTGGATTCGGTGAAGATCGAGATCTACGGGGTCGACGGCTCGCACTGGATCATCAACGGCCCCGACATCGACCGCGACGTGATCACTCTGGCCACCAGCCCGAAAGGGATCTACGACGCCCCGGTCTCCACCAGCTACAAAGCCTCGGCGTTTCAGCGGGGCGCGACCTATCAGGGCAAGCGCTATCTGAAGCGGGACATCACCTTCGCGGTCAACATTCACGGCGCCGACCCCGAGGAATGGGAGGAACGCGACTCCGCCTGGCGCAACGCCTGGGACTACGAACTCGATGCCTGGGACCCCGACGCCACGCTTACGAAAATGCAGGTCACCACCGACCGCGCCTCCCGCTGGCTGTGGCTGGCGTTGGACCGCAATATCGAGTTCGAGTCCGAACGCGACCCGCGGCTGTTGCGCAAATCCATCGTGCCGATGGCCGTCACCGCCGCACAGCCGATGTGGGAAGAACCCACGAAAGTCACCGCGTGGGAGACCGGCCAAGGCGCAGGGGAGGGCCTGATCGAGGTCTCCAACCCCACCGATCTGGAGATGGCTCAGAAATGGGTGCTCACCCGCGGACGCTGGCGGCTGCCGGATGTGTCCTGGCGCGGCAAGAAATACCGCCGCGCCCCCGGCGGCCCCTACGCCAACCGGACACTGACCATGCCGATGCTCGGTGACGTCGAAGGCGGCGCCCGCATCGACCTCGACCCGATCAAGCTGATGGCACGAGACCTCAACGGCACCAACCTGATCGGCCGCATGGGCGGGTTCCACTTCATGCACCGCATCCCGCCCCGCACCCCACCCACCCTGCTACCGGTCAGCGTCACCGACGCCCCCGTCGGCGGGGCGCGGGTCGAGCTGCACCAGCCCCGGTTGTGGACCCGGGCGTGGGGGCTGCGGTGAGCATCGACCTGAACGCGATGTCGCTGGCCGAGCAGTGCGAGGCCATCTGGGAAGCCACCCTGGCTGCCGAGCGCGCCGATGAGCTGGAACGGCTGGCTCAGCCGTTGGTGCGGCTGTGGGACGGGCACTGGCGGCTCGCGGGCCTGGTGTGCTCGGAGTACCGCGCCGAGTTCACCTGGATCGACAACGACACAGGCACCGCGCTGGTCGAACTGCCCCTGGATGACCCCCTGGCGAAATGGGTGTGGCGCACCCGCGCCCGCGTCGCAGCCGGTGAAGGCCGCAACATCCACATCACCTGCGACAAGCCCCCAGGGTCCCGCTGGTCCGGGCGCTTGCACGATCATTCGATCGAGCGCCGCGAGGACGGCAGCCTCATGCTCCTTCTGCGGTTCGTCCACGACTTCCAGCATCTCAAGCACTACCTGATCTGGTCCAACCCCTTCTTCGATGCATCGGTCCAGATCCCACGCGTGTTCGGGCCCGTGCCTGGTCCGGCGCGGTGGGCGTTGAAGCTGCCGCTGTTTTTGAACATCATGCGGGAGCAGGTGCAGCAGCACGGGTGGCAGCTGCCCGACGACCCGCTCGATCCCGCCTCCTGGCTGGGCGCGGTCGGGCTGGACATGTCGCAATGGTCGGTCGTCGTCGCACCCACCAGCTTCGCCGAAGACCTCGCCGCCGGAACCTTGTGGGCGGTCCCGCATTCGCGGTTCAAGTACTGGTTCGACATGGCCCGCGACATCCTCGAAGACGCCGAACTGTCGGTGCGGTGCCGTCGCTGGCTCGACGGCGACCCACCACCCTGGCCCGGCGCGCCACGGCTGCGGCACGGGGTGCTCGTCATCGACATCATCAACTCCTCCGGCTACTACAGCGACACCTCCAGCGGCGGCAACCCCTTCGATGGGCTGGCACGCACCGTCGCCCGCTTCTCCGAGGACTTCATCGACACGATCGAAGAAGCGATCACCGACCCGGTCACCCCAGCCGACTACCTGATCCCGGGTCGCCGCCGCACGCACGTCACGACACCGTTCGCGGTGTACTTCGACGGCCCCGACACCGGGATCGCAACCTCCAAGTTCACCGAGACCGCCTCCACCGCAGTGCAGGTCGTCACCGGAGGGTCCTCGATGCCTGGGGTTGTGGGTGCCCCACCCCTCGACTGGGGTGGGGCACCCACAACCCGAACCCGCCGACGAAACACTGTCAGCCGGGGTGCAGATGGCCGGCGACCTCCTCGCGGCCGCATTGGTGCTCCCGCCGGTGGGCGGGGCTGCCGACAGTTTGCTCCGCCCCCTGTACCAGGGGACGCTGCTGGCCTGGCACGCGGTCAAATCCGCTGCCCGAGAGAACAACTCGGGATGGTCCCGGTTCTTCGAGTACATGGCCGACTCCCCGGGCCGTGCCTACACGATCGCGGCGATGATGGCCCTCAGGAAGGGCCTCCACGACACCCGATCATGGTTCTCCCACGAGATCACCGTCCGCGACGGCGCACCCTTCGTCATCGGGGAGAACGGGCACTGGTTCCTGAGTGACCGCATCGGCGCCACCGCACCCGGTGACGACACCTACACCATCCGCATCGACCGCGTCCGCGAACTCACCCTCGCGTGGGATCGCGACATCTTCCCAGAATGGCGGCCGGTCATCGGGGAAGCAGGCCGCACCAAAGACCGCGGCCAACGCACCCTCGACCTGGTCGCCGACCTCGTCTCCGGCGTGCACGAACTGGGGGTGCTGGCATGAGCTCGGACGGGCAATTCCCCACCCGCGACAACTGCGACCCCACCGACCCCGAAGAAGCCTTCCTCTGGATGCTCGTCGGACTACCCGGCCTCAAGGGCGCGCCGCTCCTGCTGCCGATCCAACATCTCCGCCAAGTCTCCCGCCGATTGTGGGACTGCGGAGCGCGCCCGGTCGAACAACCAGTGATCAAGTACCGGCCACCTCGCGCCGGGGACCCGCACTGGCTCGTCTCACCCGGCACCTGGGCCGACATCAACGACCCCGACCCCGAAGACGTCTTCGACGTCCGCCAGTTCGTCGCCGCACTGCCGCTGCGGCAACGCCAGCAGCTCGCGGCCGCGCTCGGGCTGACCGGCACCGTCCCCGACGAGCCCCCGGCACCGCTGCTGCCGGTCGAATCACCCGTCACCGGCGAGGTGTCGGCGAGCAACGATCCACCACCGGCGTTCGACCCGACCCGCCGCAGCGTGAAAGCCGTCCTGGCCTACCTGCGCCGCGCCGACCCCGACGAACGCGACCGCGTCCTGGCCATCGAGCAACACTTCGGCAAAGCCCGCCCGGCGATCCTGTCGCGCTACCAGCGCACCTAACCCGGCATCCCGAAACGCCCCCGCGGGAAGGAGGTTTCGTATGCCTGCACGCTTTTGGCCGCTGCCCTGGGGGCATCTCATCACCTCACCATTCGGTCCGCGGGAGGGTGGCTGGCATTTCGGCGTCGACTTCGGCTGGCCCGGCGGCTCCGCTGGACTACCGGTCTACGCCTGCCAAGGCGGCACCGTCGTGCGCGCCGGTCCCGCCCGCGGTTTCGGGCGCTGGGTGGTGATCGACCACCCGGAGGCCGACGGCTCGGGCACCACCGTCTACGGGCACGTACGGCCGGAAGTCCTTATGGGGCAACGGGTCGAGGCCGGACAACAGGTCGCGGTGATCGAGCCCGACCCACGGCTCAACGGCGGTGTGCCGCCGCATCTGCATCTGGAGTGGCACCGCAGCGTGCTCAGCCCACCCGGCCCCGATGTCCTCGATCCCCTGCCGTACCTGCACGGCGCGGCCTATCCGGAAGGAGTTCCGATGACGGTGTTCGGCATCGACGTCAGCAACCACCAGGCCGCGTTCGACTTCGCCCGCGCGGCCGCCGAAGGCATGACCTTCGCTACCCACAAGGTCGCCGAAGGCACCTGGCGAGACCCTATGTGGCCGCGCGCCCGCGAGCAGATGGCCGCCCACTTCGAGTTCTGGGGCGGCTACATCTACTGCCGCCTCAACACCCACCCCGAGGTCGAGGCCGACGCCCTGCTCGCCTACCTCGGCGACACGAACGTGCCGATACAAATCGACTACGAAGACCTCACCGGCAAACCCACCCTGACCGACCTGCTTGCCCGCGCCGAAGCCATCACCGCCCGCCGGCTCACCCTACTGCCGATCTACCTGCCGCGCTGGTACTGGCGCGACCACATGCGCTCACCCGACCTCACCGGCCTGCCGGTCGGCATCTGGAACAGCCACTACGTCACCGGCACCGGCAACCCCCACCAGCTCTACCCCGGAGACACCCATCCCGGGTGGGAGCCGATGGGCGGCAAGCCCGTCGACATCCTCCAGTTCTCCTCCACCGCCCAGGTCGGCGGCCAACTCATCGACGTCAACGCCATCCGCGGCGGCCGAGACCAACTTGCCCGCCTGTTCAGAAGGGAACCCGACATGCAGCTCACCGACATCGTCATCAACAAAGACGGCAACCCCGTCACCGTCGCCGACCTGCTCGCCTCCATCGATATGCACGCCTCCTGGGTCGTCGACCAGCTCGCCGGACCCGACTCCCGCCACCAGCCCGGCCCCGCCCTCGACCCCACCGGCTGGCCCCAGCTCGACGACAAATCCGTCGTCGACTCCGTCGCCGCCGCGCACGACAAGATCGACGCCGTCACGGAGCGGTTGGGGCAGGTACAGGAGAAGATCCAGACCATCCTCGAGCACCTCGTCACCGACCCCTACTCCGGCCGCCACCGCCGCCCGGAGTGACCGATGGTATGGCTCAACGCCGACCTCATCCAAGCCGTCGGGGTGGCGATCGCGACCGTCATCGGCGCGGTCACCGCCCGCCAGGCCAGCGAGGTCCGCAAACTCCGCACCCGCGTCACCGACCTGGAACGCCAAACCGGCACCGACCAGCATCGGTTGCGGGACGCGCTACGGCTGATCCGGTCGCTGATGCGCCACAGTGATGAGGTCACCACCCAGCTACGCCACAACGTGCCCGGCGTCGAACCGCCCGACTTCCCGGCGATACCGGCGTGGCTCGAAGACGAGCTGTAATCGCCGGTGACGACACCGAATAGGCCGACACCGGATGCGTCCTGGGACCTCGGAGCGTTTCGCAGGTTCCAGGACCAATCCCCGGAAGACGCCAAGGCCGCGATTCGCTCCGGGGTCATCGGGGCGTTCACCGGCGCGCAGAACGTCCACCGCCGCGAGGTCCGCCAACCCATCCAGCAGCGTCCCACCTACGACGAGATCCCCACCGATATCCCGCTGTGGGCCAACCTCACCGCAACCGACGACACCACCTTCCCCCTCGCTCTACTAGCCCGCCAACCCGATGGCAACGGCGTGCTCTCCGAGCCGCCGTTCTACCAACCCGCCACCGGGTCAATAGAAATCGGCATGATCCGCGCCACTCGCGACCGCGAATACAAGCAGGTCGGGCTGATCATAGGCCCGGCAGGATGGTCCTACGTCAACAACGCTTACGTCGCCATTTACAGCCTCGACCAATACACCGGCGACCTGACCTTGGTCTGGCACAGCGGCGACATCAGACCCGTCCTCACCGCCGCTTCCACCCAATACCGCTTCGACATCCCCACCCTCCAAGCCCGCCAAGGCGACATCTACGGCGTCGGGTTCCATGCCAACTACATCGGCATCGGATACAAACTCGCCACCGTCGCCCGCTGGGTCATCAACCAACCCGGGGGCACCGAACCCCGCCACCCCTACTACTGGAGCCGCGGCATCGATGGCGGCGGCAACGGCCCCGGCTACCCCGTCCCACCACCCTTTATCAGCGCGGCCCACTGCGGCACCAACTACTGGTGGCCCTGGTTCCTCCTTGGGTGAAGCACCCCGACGCCCAACTGCCCAGCCAAAGTCCGGTCGTACCAGCCGTACGAGTAGGCCGATCCAGGCAGGCCGATCAGGTAATCACCGCGCCATACCGCCACCTGCGCCACCACCATCGGGTGAGGGTTGATGAGCACTGAGGTGTTGGCGGAGGAAACCAGCCCAAATCCGGGCAGACTCCTCTGCGGGAGGGCCGCCATTCAGCGGCGGTTCAGGACTCGGGGCAGGACGCCAGGTGTCATGCACACTCTGACGCCCGCCACCGCATCGGTTCCACCCGATCAGTAGCGCGAATCCGTCTCCGCCGACGGCGAGAAGTCATCCTCACCCCCGGCCGCGGCCTCCATCACGTCCAGCATCCGCGCGAGCACGACGTTCCCTGGTTCGCCGCGCTCGAACGCGACGGCGGGCAGCGCAAGAATCCGCGTCACCGCCGCCACCTCGTCCCGTCCTGGCGCCAGTGCGATTCGCCCGGCTAGATACCCGGCGAGTTCGACAGCCGTGACTTCCCGGGTCGCCGTGTTGATCGCGTCGACCACCGCGCGGACAAATGCCTGTTGATCGGCGGCCATCAGCTCCTCGTCGGCCGTCATTCCTTGCCTTGGGTGGCATCGGTGTAGATGCGCAGCCCCTCGGCGAGCTTGCGCGCCATGATCTCCAGCTGCTCGGCCGTGACGAACTTGCCCGAACGCAGCGGCATCAAGCAGCTGTCGGCGCACGTCCTCCACCTGCATCTTGGCGAAATCGAGTCGACTTAACTCGGGCATAGCCCAACCCTACAGAAAATCGAACATGTGTTCTAGATCGATGCGTGCTTCCGCTGCCCATCCCCCTGGCGTGCGCGATCGGCGGCGGCGATCCGCTGCGGTGCAGTTGTAACGGTATTCCAATCAACCTCTCGAAGGCGTCGATGGCCAACTATCTCGGATTCCGCCCGAACAAGTACACCCTCGTCCTCAGCCGCGCCGCGGCGTTCACCCAGCGTCTCGAAACCACCGATAATCCACTACCGGACGGAACCACATCGTGGATCGACCTCTATGACATCGACGACCAGTTGCTCGCCACCTGGCATGCCACCACGATCACGCCCACCGCCGTCGAATACCTCATCGAACCCCACCACACCGACAGCATCGACACCCGACCCAGCGTCAGCTACAACCTCTACCTCAACTACCCCGGCACACGGCTGCCCTACTGCTGGTTCCGCGGACCAATCATCCGAGAACAGTGACTGGTCGGCGAATCCCAGCAGTCGGGGATCGCGCACCGGCCTGCGCCTCATTACTTCGAGAAGCTGATTGCTAAGGCGGACATCGTGATCCGAACCGTCCGCGCCAGCGCCCCACGACCGCCGCTTTTGCGAACCCCTCCGCCGTCCGTGCCAGTCCAATCGCTCAGCGCGCCCGCAACGTCGACCGTGAGCGTCACCGCCCCGATCGAATCCACACCGGAAGCCACGCAGGACCGGGCAGAGCCGCTCGGGCGGTCACCTACTGAAACAGATTGTTCCTGCTGGACGTTTGACGCAGGTACACGCGAATAGGACGCGGTGATCGCGGATACCGCAAAGGGCGTTTGTGCAGGCAGCGCTATGAAATTGAAAGCGACTGCAGGGGGACGTACAACATCTCTCAGGGCGCCGAGCTATCAGGTTCAGATGCGGACGATGAGTATGGGCATCCGAACTCGGCGCCCGTCAGGCTCACCAACCGAACGGGAATCGGCAACTCTGGCAGAATCACCGCTGGTCAATAAGTGTGCTCCCCGCGCCCGCGGGGATGATCCGGTGTGGGACAACCCGTTCCTTCGATCCCTGAAGTGCTCCCCGCGCCCGCGGGGATGATCCTTCCGGGCCAGAAGGTCAAGACTCCGGGCCGACGTGCTCCCCGCGCCCGCGGGGATGATCCGGTCTATGACCGGCCGTCGGATTTCCCCACCGCGTGCTCCCCGCGCCCGCGGGGATGATCCGGGGCGCACGCTGATCCTGGTCGACCAGTCGCCGTGCTCCCCGCGCCCGCGGGGATGATCCTCCCACGCAGTGTGGGGATGATCTGCAGGGCCGTGCTCCCCGCGCCCGCGGGGATGATCCGCCGCCGAACAGGTGCTCGCCGACCTCGAACCCGTGCTCCCCGCGCCCGCGGGGATGATCCGGGGCACCCGATGCCGGGGGGTCGCGGATGGCTGTGCTCCCCGCGCCCGCGGGGATGATCCGCGGTGAGCGGGTGGCTGATCAAGGCATTCGAGGTGCTCCCCGCGCCCGCGGGGATGATCCGGCATCCTGCAACTGACCGGAGACCTCGGCGGTGTGCTCCCCGCGCCCGCGGGGATGATCCGCAGGGCGATTCGAGTGCGGGGAGGTCTGGCGCGTGCTCCCCGCGCCCGCGGGGATGATCCTTCCGCGCACTCGGCCCGCCGAGGCTGTGACCCGTGCTCCCCGCGCCCGCGGGGATGATCCTCCTCCACTCTATAGACCGAGACCTCACACCTCGTGCTCCCCGCGCCCGCGGGGATGATCCTCCTCGTTCATGAACCACAATGGACAACCAGGGAGTGCTCCCCGCGCCCGCGGGGATGATCCGAACAGGCTGAGAACAATACTGAGCGTGGATTTGTGCTCCCCGCGCCCGCGGGGATGATCCGCCACTGTGGAGCCGAAGCCGGAACATCCCGGTTGTCAACGGAACGCCAATGGTGGATCTGGCACAAATTTGGTGATGTCGGCTGCCGGATTGCTCACTCGCTCAATAGGATCCGCTTGCGAAGCAAGTCGGTCTTCGCCCGGCCGAACATTTGCCGTTTGAGCATTTTGATGCGGTTGACGTGGCCTTCGACCGTCCCGCTGTTCCAGGACATGGTCAGGCCGGCGACGACCGCGTCCTGGTCACGGCGCAGGCCCCGGACGAAGGAGTGCAGCGCCGGTTGGTCGTCGGCGTCGACGGCGGCCATCCACCGTTCGAGATCTCGGCCGCGCCGCTCGCCCATGATCTTGGCGAACGCGCGGACATGCCCGGTCAGCGCGGCCAGTTCCGGGCTCACGGCCAGGATCGATTCGAGGCCGTCCCGGTGCTCGGCAGCGATGGTGTCGGGGTTGGTCATGATCCAGCTGACGACCTTGCGGACCGCCGGTGGTTTGCGTGGCGGGGCCGGGATATGCGCGAGGGCGCGGAAGGGCTGCAGGTAGGTGCGCACCATCTTCTCGCTGCCCTGGTAACCGCGGGACTTGATCTCTTCGAACAGCTGGTTCGCGTTGGTGCAGCCCTCGTTCCACCGCCGATGAAGGTCGGGTTTGTATGCGTCGAGCACGCTGACGCGGTACCCGGTGCGGTTGTTGACCAGCAGCTCATCAGCCGATTCGGCGCGAGCGAAGCGGCGTGCGGTGCCGCGCGCGAGCCCCAGCTGGCGGCTGATCGCACGAATGGTCTCGCCTTGGGCCAGCAGCGCATGGACCTCACTCCAGCGCTTGCGGGTGCGCACCGCGGTGCGATCCTGCCGTTGGTGAGGCGCGACCGGTCCGCGGGGTATTTCGGCGGTGACCTCGGTGAGGGCAGGCCGGTCACGCGGTTCGGGATCGGCGATCGCGGCAGCGAGGCTGGCACGGTGGCGTGCCACGGTGCGTTCAACTGCCTCGCCGAGGTTGCGCCAGATATGCCATCGATCGGCGACCTGCACCGCATCCGGTGCTCCCACCGCAGCACCCTCGGCGTAGGCGCCGGCGCGGTCACGGCAGACGATCTCGACGCCCAGGTGGGCCCGCAGCCAGGCCGCGAGGGTGTCGGCGGTTCGGTCGTCGAGCACCTCGATCGGGCGGCGGGTCTGCATGTCGATCAGGATCGTTCCGTAGTTGTGCCCGCGACGCAGGGCGAAGTCGTCGACACCCAGCACCCGCGGGAGCGAATGCTGGGGATCGGGCAGCGCCCGGATCTGGCGCAGCAACGTCATCCGGCTCACCGTCGCGGCCAACTGCCGGGTCAAACGCGCGCCAGCGCGGCCGCCCAACGCCAACCCGACCGCGCACAACGCCCGTTCCAGGATCAGCGTGCGGCGGGCGTGTCTGGCCGCCAGCTGAGGCACTTGCTCAGCGAAAGTTGTTTTGCCGCAATCGGAGTTATCGCAGAACAACCTGCGGACCTGCAACCTGATCACGACCTCGCGGCCGGTGATCGAGGTGTCGGACAACCGCCGCTGATAACGGCTATGGACCCGGCCCGACAGCGTCCCGCAGCCGGGACACCCGACCGGATCCTCACCGGTAGCGGCATCGATCCGCACCGTTGAACCCGCCGCGCGGATCGTCTCGATCCGCAACCCGTCCAGATGCGGGAACAGGACCCTCATCGGTTCAAGATCAGAACACCCGCGACATCATGAACTATCAACCGCCCCTTCGCATCCCGAACCGGGTCAATCACGAAGTCTGTGCCAGATCCAGTTTTCACGTTCCGCCGACACCGGTGTGCTCCCCGCGCCCGCGGGGATGATCCGGGCCTGCTGCTGATCGGCGCCCCCCACGAGATGTGCTCCCCGCGCCCGCGGGGATGATCCGCAGTGAGCGAGCGTTTCCAGACCCTGACCCTCGTGCTCCCCGCGCCCGCGGGGATGATCCGCCCTTGTCCTGCAACTTCTTCAGCCGGGTCTCGTGCTCCCCGCGCCCGCGGGGATGATCCGGCATCCACCTGCCGCCCCATCAGGATCTTCGTGTGCTCCCCGCGCCCGCGGGGATGATCCGTAACCATCGGCTAGGGAGAGGCGAGTAACGAAGTGCTCCCCGCGCCCGCGGGGATGATCCGGATTGACGTCGAGGTTCGATCGGGTTCTGAGGGTGCTCCCCGTGCCCGCGGGGATGATCCGGAGATATCCAGCACGGTAGCCAATCGGTCGGCGTGCTCCCCGCGCCCGCGGGGATGATCCGCCTTCATCTGGAGTCAACGGACCGGTATTCGAGTGCTCCCCGCGCCCGCGGGGATGATCCGGACACCAGAAGCCCCCACTGGGGCCAGGAAACGTGCTCCCCGCGCCCGCGGGGATGATCCGGCATCCTCGGTCGCGAGATCCCCGACCTCCTCGTGCTCCCCGCGCCCGCGGGGATGATCCTCCGATCAGCCAAGCCCGCACCAACTCACTCAAGTGCTCCCCGCGCCCGCGGGGATGATCCGTCCTCTTGGCGTGCCAGGAACTGGACCAGTTCGTGCTCCCCGCGCCCGCGGGGATGATCCGATCTGGTCGCCGAACTGGAACCCGATGCAATCGTGCTCCCCGCGCCCGCGGGGATGATCCGGCACGCCACCGCTCGGACTCGTCCACGAACAGGTGCTCCCCGCGCCCGCGGGGATGATCCACCGATCGTCGCCGAGCGGCGCAGCAGGTAGTGTGCTCCCCGCGCCCGCGGGGATGGTCCGGTGCCGAGGCCGGGTGCCCAAGCACCTGCTCGAGAGCTTCCCGCACCTGCGGGGAATTTCGTTGCCTCGCCTTCGGCCACCCTAAGTGTGTTCATCGTGAATATTGGGCGGCCAGCCTGTCCGGTCTGTGTCACTGCGCTGTTCGGATCCTGGGTTGCAGGCGTCGGTTGGTGGATTCGAATTGACCAAAGTACCTGTGTGGCACACGGGATGGCGGTAGCGTTGCCGGAAGTTGTTTAAAAATGCGCACTATTGGGTAGGGGGCGCGAACGTGTCGGTGGGGAGTGCGAGAGTGCTTCATGTTTCGCGAGCGGCCGCGGCCACCTGTCAATCTGGGGGTGAACTTTGGAGTTGAGTGAGGCTGCACGTTCGGTGTGGGCGAAGTCGCCTAATGCCGAGGGTGGGTGGCTTCCGTTGTGGCAGCACATGGATGATGCTGCCGATGTTGCTGGTCACCTGTTCGACTCGTGGTTGGCGCCGAGTGTGGTCGATCTACTCGCGCGGGAGTTCGGTGGGGACAGGTCGGCGGCGCGTTGTGCTGTGCGGGTTTTGGCGGGTTTGCACGACGTGGGGAAGGCGACTCCGGCGTTCGCGATCCAGCATGAAGGGCTTGCTCAGCGGATGCGGGAGCAGGGCTTGTACATGCCGACGACGCGGCGTGAGCTGGTTGACCGGCAGGTGGCGCACCATACGGTTGCAGGGCATCATCTGCTGATCCGGTGGCTGGTGAAGCAGGGGTGGTCTCGCCGGTCGGCGGTGCCGTGGGGGGTGGTGCTCGGCGGGCACCACGGGGCGCCTCCGGATGTCGATGATCGGATGTTGCCCGAAAGCTACCCGACGCTGTTCGGGGAAGGCTCTTGGGTGCGGGTGCAGGGAGAACTGTTGCACCGCACAGCCGTACGCACCGGTGCACTGAAGTACCTCGAGCGGTGGCGCGAGCTGAGATTGTCGGTGCAGTTTCAGGTCCTCGTGACCGGGATCGTCATCGTGTCCGACTGGATTGCCAGCAACGAGGATCTTTTGCCGTTTCATGCTGATCTGTTGCCGGAGGCTGTCATACGCCCGGAGCGATCCCGTCGTGCGCTTCGGCAGCTCGCGTTGCCGCGGCCGTGGTCACCGTCGGATGTTCCGGTTGATGTCCACCAGCTGTTCGAGTCGCGGTTTCAGCTGCCGCAGGGGGCGAAGCCCCGGCCGGTCCAGGTTGCTGCGTGCGAGGTGGCGCGGGGGATGGCCGAGCCGGGGTTGTTGATCATCGAGGCGCCGATGGGGGAGGGGAAGACCGAGGCGGCGTTAGCGGCAGCGGAGATCCTGGCGCAGCGTTGGGGGGCAGGTGGATTGATGGTTGCGCTTCCGACGCAGGCGACCAGCGACGCGATGTTTCATCGAGTGGTCGACTGGCTGGACACCCTCGGAGCCGACGGTCACGAGGTCGGTGGTTCGATCACCCTGGGGCACGGCAAGGCGCGCTTCAACCGGGTGTTCCAGGGCCTGGTGCGGGCGGGCCGGGTCCGCGACGCGGAGATCGGCTGTGATGAGCATCCGCAGCGTTCATCCAGCAGCCGCGCATCCGCCGGGCACGCTGTGGTTGCTCATTCGTGGTTGTCGGGCCGGAAGAAGGCTCAGCTTGCGAACTTCTCGGTGGGAACGATTGACCAGTTGCTGTTCGCGGGTTTGAAGTCTCGGCATCTGATGCTGCGGCACCTGGGGCTGGCGGGGAAGGTGGTGGTGCTGGATGAGGTACACGCCTACGACGCCTACATGAACTCCTACCTGATGACGGTGTTGGCCTGGCTGGGCGCGTACCGGATGCCGGTGATCGCGCTGTCGGCGACCTTGCCGGCCGATCGTCGGCGGGCGTTGTTGGAGGCGTATCAGCGCGGCTTCGATCGTCACGGAGTGCGGGAGACGGCTGAGGCGACCGGGTATCCGCTCCTGTCGTGGACTGCCGCGAACGTTGTCGACAGCCGGGTCGTAGAACCGTCGGGTCGGCAAACCCGGGTGCACGTCGATGCCCTCGGCGGGGAGGTAGGCGACGACCGCGACGTTCTGATCGCGTTGCTGCGTGATGCGTTGTCCGATGGTGGGTGTGCGCTGGTTGTGCGGAACACTGTTCGTCGGGTGCTGGCAACGACCGAAGCGCTCGAACGGTGTTTTCCCGGTGAGGTAACCGTGGCGCATTCCCGGTTCATCGCCGCCGACCGCATGCGCAAGGACACCGAGTTGCTCGACCGTTTCGGACCCCAGGACCGCGCGCACTCGAGACCGGAGCGGCATATCGTGGTCGCCTCACAGGTGGTTGAGCAGTCACTGGATGTTGATTTCGATCTCTTGGTAACGGATCTGGCGCCGATCGATCTTGTCCTGCAGCGCATGGGGCGACTGCATCGCCACCAGCGCGGCGAGAACCAGTGCGCCCGCCCACCGAAACTACGTAGGGCACAAGCGTTTATCGCAGCGGTGAAGTTCAGCGCCGGTGTGCCGGAGCTGGAGCCGTCCGCGGCGCGGCACGTGTACGGCGAGTATTCCTTGCTGCGTGCGGCGGCGGTGTTGCTGCCGTATCTGGATTCGCAGATCGTCCTTCCCGAGGACATCGGACCTCTGGTGCAGGACGCATACGGTTCCGAGGAACACGGGCCCGACCAGTGGCGAGAGACGATGCACCAGGCGCGGCAACGCTGGCTGGACAAGACTGCTACACGAAAGGCGAACGCGGAAACGTACCAGATCAAACCGCCATCGCGACCGGGTAACGCCATCGTCGGCTGGGTCTCGGCGAATGTCGGCGAGACCGACGACGAACGACAGGGGCAAGGCCAAGTCCGCGACGGAGCTCCCAGCCTGGAAGTCGTCGTCGTCCAGGAAGCGGCTTCCGGTGAATGGTTCACACCGTCGTGGCTGCCCGACGGTGACGGGAATCTGGCAGTGCCGCGCGACGCCACACCGTCAGACGAGCTGGCCTCGATCATCGCGGCTTGTTCGCTACGTCTGCCACTGGAGTTCAGCACCGAGCAGGCCGAAGCCGAACTGTGGGCCGCGACTCCGGAGGAATGGGAGTTCTCACCACTCATCTACCGGCTCCCAGTCCTGGTCATCGACGACAACGGTGACGGCGAAATTGCCGGTCGAACGGTGCACTACAGCCCGGATTTCGGACTGGCCGTGCCGGGGCGCGCCACGGGCGAATCGCTGCTGGAACCAGATCATCTGCCGATAGAAGTGAGCACTCAGTAAATGAGCACCAACCACGACGACCACGGATTCAATCTGCTCGATGATCCCTGGATTATCGCCCTCGGTATCGACGGTCGCGAACGAGAGTTATCGATCGTCGAAGTGCTGGAGCAGGCAGGCGATCTGGCCACGATTGGTGGAGAGGTGGCTACGCAAGCGTTCGCGATCACAAGGTTGCTGCTGGCGGTTGTGCACCGCGCTGTCGAGGGCCCGACCGATGCGGATGAGTGGGAGCAACTCTGGGCGGCTGGTGAACTGCCGGTGGATCGCCTCCGTGCGTATGTGGAGCCGCTGCGGGATCGATTCGACCTGTTCCATCCCGAGACGCCGTTCTTTCAGGTCGCGGGTTTGCGGACGGCGAAGCAGGAGGTGTCGGGGCTGGAGAAGATCGTCGCCGATGTGCCGAACGGGCAACCGTTGTTCACCACGCGGTCGGCGGCGGATCTTCGTCGTATGGAGGCGTCGGAGGCGGCGCGGTGGCTGGTGCACGCGCACGCGTTCGACCCGTCCGGGATCAAGTCGGGTGCAGTCGGCGACGACACCGTGAAGAACGGCAAGGGATATCCCATCGGCACGGGCTGGTCCGGGCAGATCGGGGGAGTGCTGCCGCAGGGCGCGAACCTGCGGGAGACGCTGCTGCTGAACCTTGTTGCCTACGAGGACAACCCATACGTGCGTATTGGCGGCGAAAACGACCTACCGCCGTGGGAGCGCGACCCTAACTCGGCGCAGTGGAAGGAGCGCCCGCCACAGGGAGCCATCGATCTGTACACGTGGCAGACCCGCCGGATCCGATTGGTCGGCGATCAGAGCGGGGTGACCGGGGTGGTGTTGGCCAATGGGGACAGGATTCAGCCACACAACAGGCACGACATGGATCCGCATACGTGCTGGCGCTATAGCGAGCCGCAGTCGAAGAAGCGCAAGGCTGTGGTCTATATGCCGCTGACGCATGATCCGCAGCGTTCGGTGTGGCGGGGTATCGGTGCGATGCTGCCCGCGATCTCCGGCCGCGGCATCCAGCGTGGCAGTGACCCGCAGCCGCGTCTGGCACCCGGAATTCTGCAGTGGATCAGTGATCTAGGGTCCAAAGACCTGCTCCCGGAACGCTACATGCCCCGGCTCCGGATCCTCGGTGCCGAATATGGCGCGCAGAGCGCGACATTCGCCGAAATCATCGAAGACGTCCTGCCGATGTCGGTGCTCGTGCTGCGTGCGGATCGGCCCGCCGCGGGCCAGACCGCGACGAACGCTGTCGACGACGCCGAGAAGACCGCGTTCACGGTGTGGAATTTCGCCGAGAACATTGCCCAGGCGAGCGGCGCAGAGCCGAAATCGGGCGCCGGGGACCGAGCTCGAGAGCAGCTGTACGCCGCGCTTGATGCACCGTATCGGGAATGGCTGGGTTCACTGGTGCCCGGCAGCGACCTGCAAGAAGCTCGCGGCAGGTGGCAACTCGTCGTCTCGAAAGCGACCTACCCAGTGACCGCAGAGCTGATTGTGGCGGCACCGCCGTCGGCGTGGGTGGGGCGAGAGGTCAGCGGTCAGTTGGTCAACGTGCCGCGCGCGGAGCTATGGCTGAATGCGGCGCTGCGCAAAGCACTGCCGCTCGCATACGTCCGGTCGGGCGACTCGACATCGAAGGAGGAGGTGGTGGTGTGACTACCGTGGCAGAGGAAACGGCATCCACGCCCGTACGGCGTCGGCGGCGTCTAGGCCGTCTGGGCACGGTCGTGGATTGGCGGCTGAAACGATTGCAGGAGGAATACCTGCGAGGCTCGCCGGTGGCACGAGCGGAACTGGCGAAGCTGCGCCGTGGTCTGGGCAAGCCTGCAGGTGCGGTCCCGGAGATCTGGGACCTCACCATCGCCATCGTGCCGGCGTCGCTGCACGCCGGTCAATTCGACGACATCCCAAGCATTGCCGAGCAGGCTGCGCATTCGGTGCTCACGTTGTTCGCCGCACACCAGCAATCGATGCCTGTGGCCGCGCATGTCCCGGACGTGTCGTTCGGTGCAGCGGTAGCGATCCTGGCGCAGCAAGATGGACGCAGCGCTGATGCGGTGGCACGTCGGTTCATGGCAGTAGCCACCGCGCAATCCATCGACGAAGTGCTGGTGCACCTCCGCGGCTTGGTTACCCAGCTGCGGTCGGCGCGAAAAGGCTTCGACTACGCGCGGTTGGCCGATGACATCACCGACCTGCTGACCCCTGGCCGCGCTCAGCGTGTGCGGCTGACGTGGGGACGCGACTTCTACCGCGCCCCCGTCCCCGCAGAACCCGAACCCACCGAATGACCATCGAAAGGCCAGCCACCCCGATGAACCGAACCCTGATCGAGCTTCACATCCTGCAGACCGTGCCGCCGAGCAACCTCAACCGCGACGACACCGGCAGCCCGAAAACTGCGATCTACGGCGGTGTACGCCGGGCACGGGTCTCCAGCCAGGCATGGAAACGCGCCACCCGCGTCGCGTTCGACGACCAGCTGGATCGCTCAGAACTCGGAGTACGCACCCGCCGCGTGGTCGAGCTGCTGGCAGCCGCGATCAGCGAACATTCCAAGGATCTGGAGGATCGCTCGATCGAGCTCGCTTCGGAGGTGATGAAGGCGATCGGCATCGTGGTCAAGCCACCGAAGAAGGACGCCACCGAAGAAGCCGGATACCTGGTCTTCCTCAGCAGACACCAGATCCGCGCGCTCGCCGAAGCCGCCATCGCAGCAGCCGAGACTGAGGATGTGCCGAAAGCGCTGCGTGAGGCCAAAGTGAAGGATCTCGCCGACCGCGAACACTCGGTGGATATCGCGCTGTTCGGACGGATGGTCGCCGATCAAGCGGACATGAACGTCGACGCCGCAGTTCAAGTAGCCCACGCCATCAGCGTCCATCCCGTCGAAACCGAGTTCGACTACTTCACCGCCGTCGACGACCACCTCGGCGACGACGAGACCGGCGCCGGGATGATCGGCACCGTCGAGTTCAACTCCTCCACCCTCTACCGGTACGCCACCCTCGACGTCAACCGGCTCAACGACAACCTCGGCGACCACGACGCCACCCGCCACGCTGTCGAAGCGTTCGTCGCGTCATTCGTGCGCTCGATGCCGACCGGGAAACAGAACACCTTCGCCAACCGGACCCTGCCCGAGGCCGTTGTGGTCCTGGTGCGCGACACCCAGCCGATCAACCTCGTTGGTGCGTTCGAAAGCCCGGTCCGCGAAGCGAACACCGGTGGGCGAGTCAAACGAGCCGCCGACGCCCTGCGCGACGAGGCCCGCGAAGTCGAACGCGCCTACGGCGAAACCCCCATCGCCTCCTGGGTGACCCGGCTCGGCTCCGACACCGCAGCCCTGGACGACCTCGGCTCCAACGTTGCCTTCACCGACATGGTCGCCCAGGTGGGAACGCTCGTCGAGACCCGGCTCGGAGCGCCCGCGTGAGCGTGGTCGCCCTGCGGTTGGCCGGCCCGCTGCAATCGTGGGGATCACGAAGCAGATTCGTCCGGCGCGACACCGAGATCGCCCCCACCAAAAGCGGAGTCCTCGGCCTGGTCGCCGCCGCAAAAGGGTTACGCCGCACCGATCCGCTCGAGGCATTGCTGGGGTTGCGGTTCGGTGTCCGCATCGACCAACCAGGGCAACTCGTACGGGATTTCCAGACCGCGCAACAACCCAAACGCGAACGCGACGGATCTATCGGCTGGACCTCACTGCCATTGTCCTACCGCTACTACATCTCCGACGCGGTCTACCTCGTGGTCCTGGAAGGCGACCACGACCTGGTCGCCGCCATCGACGCCGCTATCCGCAGCCCGCAGTTCCCGCTCTACCTCGGACGCCGTTCCTGCCCACCCGCCGGACCGATCGCGCTAGGGGCGTTCGATGAGGATCTCGAGACCACGCTGGCCACGCGGCCGTGGCTGGCAAACACCCGAATGCAGCGGCGCGCCCGCGACCGCATCGTCCGGTTGGCGACTGTCCGCGACGCCGCCGCCGGTGAAACAGCCACCGAGACAATCCGTGACACACCAGTAAGTTTCGACCCGAACCGGCGGCAGTACGAATGGCGCTCCGTAGTCCGCGGCACCGTCGAAGTCGCCAACCTCCACGGCAGCCAAGAACCTGTGGGTGAGCACGACGCCATGTCGGTGTTGGAGGCATGAGATGTTCCTGACCAGGATGCAGATCAACCCCCGCCGCCGGGGTGCCCGCACACTACTGTCCTCCCCACAAGCCCTGCACGCCGCGGTGTGCAGCGGATTCACCGACGCCACACCCACCAACGAAGGACGCGTTCTGTGGCGGCTGGACACCTACGGACCACACCGCGTGATCCTGTTCATCGCCAGCCCGGACAAGCCCGACCTCACCCACATCGTGGAACAAGCCGGATGGCCCACCACACAAGCGTGGGACACCAAACCGTATGACCGGCTGCTGGAAAGACTTACCCTCGGGCAGCAGTGGCAGTTCCGCCTCACCGCCAACCCCGTGCGTGCGGGCCGACGCGAGGGTTGGTCCGACACCAAACCACTCGGTCATGTCACAGTCCGCCAGCAACAACAGTGGCTCCTGGACCGCGCACCACGGCTGGGGTTCCGCGTCATGCCACGCCAAGCACACAACGCCGACGGGGAGGTGGAACTCGCTGTCATCGACCGCGCGGTGCAGCGATTCACCCGAGGAGACAGCCGTGTCACCATTTCCACCGCCACATTCGCGGGCCTACTAGAGGTAACCGACGTGGCTTCCCTGAAACATGCACTCACCTTCGGTATCGGGCGCGCCAAATCGTATGGGTGCGGGCTGCTCACCCTCGCTTACCCGACCACCGCGCCGACATGAGCACCATCGGGCGCCGCCTGTCGGAATCCAGGGAACTGGTGCGGATATCGGATCGGATTTCGTTCCTGTATCTCGATCGCTGCGTGGTCAACCGGGACAGCAACGCCATCACCGCCACCGACGAACGCGGCACCGTGCACATACCGGCCGCTGCCGTGGGAGTGCTGTTACTCGGCCCGGGAACCACTATCACCCACCAAGCGATTTCGCTGATGTCCGACAGCGGCTCGACAGTCGTGTGGGTGGGGGAACGAGGTGTCCGTTACTACGCGCACGGAGTATCGCTTGCACGGTCCTCGCGGCTCTTGCAGGCGCAGGCAGAGGCGGTGACAAACACCCGCACACGGTTGCAGGTTGCTCGGGCGATGTATGCCATGCGGTTTCCGGGTGAGGATGTCTCCGAACTGCTGATGCAGCAGCTACGAGGCCGCGAGGGCGCCAGAGTCCGCGCCGTCTACCGACAGCACTCCGAGCGTACCGGAGTCGAATGGAAGCGCCGTGAGTACGACATCGAGGACTGGGATTCCGGCGAGCCGGTCAATCAGGCACTGTCCGCAGCGAACTCCGCGTTGTACGGAATCGTGCACTCGGTCGTCGTCGCTCTCGGATGTTCACCTGCCCTCGGGTTCGTACACACAGGCCATCACCGCGCGTTCGTCTACGACATCGCCGACCTGTACAAGGCCGAGTTGACGATCCCGATTGCCTTTGACGTCGCGGCCGAGGAGGTCGACGACATCGGTGCT
This sequence comes from Nocardia sp. NPDC051787, assembly GCF_040681325.1. Lineage (NCBI taxonomy): Bacteria > Bacillati > Actinomycetota > Actinomycetes > Mycobacteriales > Nocardiaceae > Nocardia > Nocardia sp. NPDC051787. The sequence continues at coordinate 244,286 of NZ_JBFAYO010000006.1, read as the reverse complement.
GTGACCCGACGGCGTGTGCGCGACGCCGTGCACGACGGGAAGCTGCTAGAACGATGCGCACGTGACATCCAGCGACTGCTACGTGGCGATAGCACCACGAGTACAGCAGATTTCGACGAACTGGAATTCGAGGTGATCTCGCTGTGGGATGACCGCGACAACCAGGTGGCAGGTGGCGTCGGATACGGAGACGAGTTTTGACGATCGTCGTTCTCACCGCCGTACCACCCGGCCTGCGTGGACACCTCACGCGGTGGCTGCTCGAAATCAGCCCCGGCGTGTTCGTCGGCCACATCTCACCGCGCGTTCGGGACCTCATGTGGCAGCGCGTCGTGGAGTTCGTTGCCGAAGGGCGGGCAATCATGGTGCATTCAGCACGCAACGAACAACGCCTCGCCTTCCAGGTGCACGGTCACGACTGGACCCCGGTCGACCACGATGGACTCATGCTCATGCGCCGCAAAACCGTCCCGGACTACATTCCGGCGACCCAAGCACCGGCCGTTGCGGGCAGCCGAACAGCGAACAATGCCGAGCACCAGTCCGAAACCGTGTGGCGTCGCCGCGCCGCCCGACGAAAGTTCAAACCGAAGTAGCGGCTATGGTGCTGACACTTGGTCCAGCGCCTCTCAAACAAACCGAATGAGAATCGACGATTCCGCTGAGAAACCGCCAGGTCAACAAGTGTGCTCCCCGCGCCCGCGGGGATGATCCGGATCTGGGTGAGTTGCTCGACGGCGCGATCCGCGTGCTCCCCGCGCCCGCGGGGATGATCCGGCGTGGCGCACAGGCACACGAGAACACTGGGCGTGCTCCCCGCGCCCGCGGGGATGATCCCTCGCGGTTCCGGCAACGGTACGGGCGCATCACGTGCTCCCCGCGCCCGCGGGGATGATCCGTACTTCTTGTGGAACTCCCGCAACCCGAGACCGTGCTCCCCGCGCCCGCGGGGATGATCCTGAGTAGCGCTGGCGGACTTCGCGATTGGGGAGGTGCTCCCCGCGCCCGCGGGGATGATCCGCACGATCGAGCTTGCCGATACCCAGAACTCCTGTGCTCCCCGCGCCCGCGGGGATGATCCGCAGGCTGCCTAGACGCGCACTCATGGGCGGATGTGCTCCCCGCGCCCGCGGGGATGATCCTGGTTTTGCGGGGTTTTCGGGAGAGGTGGCGTTGTGCTCCCCGCGCCCGCGGGGATGATCCGTTCGGCTCGGCCTGCGTGGATGCGGTCGGCCCGTGCTCCCCGCGCCCGCGGGGATGATCCTGGTCGCGCCGCGCTGGCGTCCTCGTGCAGAACGTGCTCCCCGCGCCCGCGGGGATGATCCGCCCGCGCGGCGCCGTGACGTTCGATCGCCGCCGTGCTCCCCGCGCCCGCGGGGATGATCCGCCGACCCCGGCCGAGTCCGGTCAGCCGGTCTAGTGCTCCCCGCGCCCGCGGGGATGATCCGACCTCCACAGCAAGGGGTTGCGTACCGGTTGCGTGCTCCCCGCGCCCGCGGGGATGATCCGGCGAGGCTGGACGAGATCGGCGCCCAGTTGGCGTGCTCCCCGCGCCCGCGGGGATGATCCGTATTCCGAGTACGACGAAGACGGTCGGACGAGGTGCTCCCCGCGCCCGCGGGGATGATCCGTACCGCCGGTTCGTCGGCTTGCCGGTCGCTTTGTGCTCCCCGCGCCCGCGGGGATGATCCTCCTTGTGCCACGGCCCCGGCACCGGATGAATCGTGCTCCCCGCGCCCGCGGGGATGATCCGGTAGTAGACGACGGGATCGGATTGGCTGGTGAGTGCTCCCCGCGCCCGCGGGGATGATCCGGTCCCGCACGGATGTGTCCTGATCATTGCAGAGTGCTCCCCGCGCCCGCGGGGATGATCCTCGGTAGAGCAACTGCAAACCCCGGTCAGCAACGTGCTCCCCGCGCCCGCGGGGATGATCCGGCGCCTGCGGGCCTGGCCATAGTTCGAGTTGTGTGCTCCCCGCGCCCGCGGGGATGATCCGGCTGCCGCGCTGCCGGGCGCACAAACCTATACGTGCTCCCCGCGCCCGCGGGGATGATCCGTCGCCCGACTCGTCAACGCCCTCGACCCCATCGTGCTCCCCGCGCCCGCGGGGATGATCCTCTGTGGATGGCAGAGCCATTGGAGTTGTCTCCGTGCTCCCCGCGCCCGCGGGGATGATCCGCCCGGGAAGGGCGAGCTGAAGGCGGTGACCGATGTGCTCCCCGCGCCCACGGGGATGATCCGTGCCGCAACTGCCACAACGTCTGGGACCAAGAGTGCTCCCCGCGCCCGCGGGGATGATCCGGTCTGGGTGTCGTACCTGACGGGCGGTGCAGGGTGCTCCCCGCGCCCGCGGGGATGATCCTTGAAAAGAGGTATCCCGTGGCCGCTACTTTGCGTGCTCCCCGCGCCCGCGGGGATGATCCGCTCTCGGAGGCACTCGAAGCGATCGAGCGGGCGTGCTCCCCGCGCCCGCGGGGATGATCCTTGCTCCTGCTCGGCGGCGTGCAGCCACATGCGGTGCTCCCCGCGCCCGCGGGGATGATCCGGCCTCGGTGACCAGGTCGTAGAGGACGTACTCGTGCTCCCCGCGCCCGCGGGGATGATCCGGTCCGAGCCCACGGCACCTGTGGTGACAGTGCGTGCTCCCCGCGCCCGCGGGGATGATCCTACGGGCCATCGGCGATCGCCTCTTCGATATGGGTGCTCCCCGCGCCCGCGGGGATGATCCGAACTGTGGGGTGATCTTCGCGGTGCCGGTGTCGTGCTCCCCGCGCCCGCGGGGATGATCCGCATACGTTGTCCGGCACAGCGCTGATGTTGATGTGCTCCCCGCGCCCGCGGGGATGATCCGCCCCCCTACTCCCGATGGAATGGCACGAGTACGTGCTCCCCGCGCCCGCGGGGATGATCCACGACCGGTCTATCGCTGGCATCTCGGTACGCAGTGCTCCCCGCGCCCGCGGGGATGATCCGCGGTCGCGGGAGGGTCGGCGCAGGATGGTGACGTGCTCCCCGCGCCCGCGGGGATGATCCGTTACTCACAGGTAGCGTCGGCATTGTGCTTCTGTGCTCCCCGCGCCCGCGGGGATGATCCGGGCGGCAAACGGGAGAAGCTGACCGACCTCGGGTGCTCCCCGCGCCCGCGGGGATGATCCGACGCTGAAATCGCGCCTGGACTCGGTGAAGTGGTGCTCCCCGCGCCCGCGGGGATGATCCGGTTCCCGTGGGTGTGGTACTTCGAGGGCGAGTGTGCTCCCCGCGCCCGCGGGGATGATCCGGCGGTCTGGGCTCCGGGGCGATCGCTCTGGACGTGCTCCCCGCGCCCGCGGGGATGATCCGGCGTCCTCGGTCGCGAGATCCCCGACTTCCTCGTGCTCCCCGCGCCCGCGGGGATGATCCGCTATCGCCGCGTTCGGCGAATCGCTCCAGCAGGTGCTCCCCGCGCCCGCGGGGATGATCCGCAGTGACGGCGAAACGGGCCCTGGAGCACGTCGTGCTCCCCGCGCCCGCGGGGATGATCCTCCGCCGCCCAGCTCGCTCGACAATCCACGTCAGTGCTCCCCGCGCCCGCGGGGATGATCCCGTGATCTGCAGGTGCTGATTCGGGCTGGTGCCGTGCTCCCCGCGCCCGCGGGGATGATCCGCCAGTTGGTCAGTGTTGGACGCAAATTCGTACGTGCTCCCCGCGCCCGCGGGGCGATCCGGCATCCGGCGGGCCGGCCAGCATGTAGAGATCGTGCTCCCCGCGCCCGCGGGGATGATCCGATCACCGACAGCGATATGCCCAACGCCCGCTTGTGCTCCCCGCGCCCGCGGGGATGATCCGCCGTACGACGAGTACGAGAAGACCGCCCGCAAGTGCTCCCCGCGCCCGCGGGGATGATCCGAACGAGAACGCCATCGGGTTCGCCACGGTGCCGTGCTCCCCGCGCCCGCGGGGATGATCCTTCAAGATCTTCTGTGACCGGATCGGCGCTGGTGTGCTCCCCGCGCCCGCGGGGATGATCCGCACCCCGGCCGGTGACGTCGTCGCGGGCGTCGGTGCTCCCCGCGCCCGCGGGGATGATCCTTTGTGGCTGGGCACCAGCGTGGAGAACGGTGCGTGCTCCCCGCGCCCGCGGGTCTGATCCTCCCAGACCTAAGCCGACGCCCTGGCATCGCGAGTGCTCCCCGCGCCCGCGGGGATGATCCGAAGACCGCCCAGCGCGCCTCGATACGCGAGCGGTGCTCCCTGTCAGCGGCCACCGGGAGTTCCCCAAGTACGGCCAGTTGCGACTCCCCGTGAGCGGCCAGTTGTGGCGACATGGCATACCGCGAGCATTCAGTCGGGACAACCGCTCTTGTCGGGTTCGTGGCGATTGCGGGAGTGGACGCGATCTCGGCTGCACCGATGACTTTGGGGTGAACCTGTCGTCGACACCTCTGGAGATACCGACAGACAGGAGTCCAGGCATGGGACCGTTTCGGTTGGGCATGACGTCGGTGCGGGCGAACGGTGTCGATCTCGGCATCGAGAGCTTCGGCCGCGAGGACGATCCGCTGGTCGTGCTGGTCGGTGGCACAACAATGTTGTCCTGGCCCGACCCGCTGTGCGAGCGGCTCGCCTCGGGCGGGCGGCGCGTGGTCCGCTACGACCTGCGTGACTCCGGCGCGTCGACGACCCTCGACCCGGAGAACCCGGCCTACGACCTGCGGGATCTCGCCGCCGACGCTGTCGCGCTGGTCGAGGTGCTCGGCGCCGGGACCGCCCACCTCGGTGGTGTCGGCGTCGGCGGGATGGTCGCTCAGGTCGCCGCGCTGGACCACCCGGACATGTTCTCCGCACTGACTCTCGTCGGCACCCGGCCGGTGGCGCCGGGCCCGGTCGACGAGGACCTGCCCGACCACGACCGCGCGGTCATGGGCGCGCTGTTCTCCCGCCCGCGGCCGGACTGGACCGACCGAGATGCTGTCGCGGCGTTCGCCGCCGAGGGCGCCGAGCCGATGGGTAACGATCCGCAGCAGGCGCGGGCGACGGCGGTCCGAATCTGGGACCGGACACCGTCGAGCGATCCCGCGGTGCACCAGGCGAACCAGCTCGGGATGGTGTTCTCCCGGATCGACTGCGCCCCGCGCTGGCGGGAGCGGCTCGGTGAGCTCGACGTGCCCACGCTCGTGGTGCACGGTCGCGCCGACCCGTTCTTCCCGGTCGGCAACGGTGAGGTCCTCGCCGCCGAAATCCCTGGGGCGCGACTGCTCGTCCTCGACGACATGGGCACCGCTCTGCGCCACGCCGCGGCCGACCAGATCGCTGCCGCCATGCTCGCCCTGTAAACGGCCCGGCTGGGGAGGCATCCCGCGCCAGCGGAACGCACCGTAATGCCGCTGATCGCGCTGACCGAACCGGCCCGGCGCGGCACCTCGGAAGATCAACGAGCAGTAGTGCGCGTCCGACGCTGACCGATCGCACCATCATGCCGAGTACAGGGCGTCCGCAGGAGCGTGTACACGACCTCGACTGCACCGATGAATTTCAGGTGGCTCCCTCGTCGCAACTTGTGGATAGACCGAAAGACAGGAGTCCAGACATGACCGACCTGCCGACGTGGCGAAAGCGCGTGCGCCGCAGCGGCCATGGCGGGCACCAGGTTCTGAGTCGCTTTCACGCGGAACCGAAGGAGTCCGACCATGGCGGTGATCGAAGACGTCAGCCCACTGGGGGCCGAGTTGGAACGCTCGTACCAGGTCTATGTACATGGCAGGCTGAAGTTCCGCGTCAAGCAAATTGTCTACGTGACGTTCTCACTCGACGAGACCGTGATGGGCTTCGCGTTCCCCAGGCAGGAGCGAGCGGCGCTCGTCGCGAGCGAGCCGCACAAGTTTCAGATGCCATCGGCATCGGACATGCGCTTCAACTGGATCGAGTCCAACCTCGCGGCCCTGGACCCGACCGAGGCCCGTGAACTCGTCGTCGATGCTTGGCGCATGGTCGTCCCCAAGAAACTTTCCCGCGCTTACGATCTCGCTTATCCCCAAGGGCCGGTCCGAGGCTCGGACTACACAAATCCGGTCGTCGACGTCGCCGCACATGAACGTCACGCGGGTGCACCCGAGCGCGCGCTCATGCCGCATTTCGCCCAGCTTCCGCCCCCCGATCGTTTGCTACTTGCTAGCCCAGGCGGCCAGATAGCTCTCCGCTAAGTGGCCGTAAGTGGGGAATTCCAACTGGCCGCTGACAGCTCCCCGCGCCCGCGGGGATGATCCGTAGTCGAAGAGCTGCTCGCGAGCTGTCTCCCGGTGCTCCCCGCGCCCGCGGGGATGATCCGCCCCGCCCCCGGACACGCAACTGCTGCCGACAGTGCTCCCCGCGCCCGCGGGGATGATCCGAGATATCTGACATGACCGCCATGACCGACCTGGTGCTCCCCGCGCCCGCGGGGATGATCCTGCGTGGGCGCAGATGGCCGGTCGGCGCATCCTGTGCTCCCCGCGCCCGCGGGGATGATCCGGAGCAACCATCATGACCAACACCCTTTCCGATGTGCTCCCCGCGCCCGCGGGGATGATCCATCGCCGGCGTTGCCGACCGGGCCCCGGCGTACGTGCTCCCCGCGCCCGCGGGGATGATCCAAGCCTTGCGCGGAGTTGATCGTGCGGGCATAGGTGCTCCCCGCGCCCGCGGGGATGATCCTAAATACCATGACTGGTCGGGTTGCATCCGTGCCGTGCTCCCCGCGCCCGCGGGATGATCCGGCGCCGCCGAGCATCGGTCCCGCGCCGTCGCGGTGCTCCCCGCGCCCGCGGGGATGATCCGTTTGCGAAGCGGTGGAAGCGAGCGGACCGAATGTGCTCCCCGCGCCCGCGGGGATGATCCGCTGCGGGGATGCACCTACCAGTTCCCGCACCGGTGCTCCCCGCGCCCACGGGGATGATCCGGGGCTGGACCCGTATACCCGATGGTTCACCACGTGCTCCCCGCGCCCGCGGGGATGATCCGCAAGGGCTGGCTTCCCAGTGTCCTGTTGTCCAGTGCTCCCCGCGCCCGCGGGGATGATCCGTCGCCAACGTGGCCCCGATTCCCGGATTGCCGGTGCTCCCCGCGCCCGCGGGGATGATCCGGGCTCGGCTGGGCCGCTGGTTACCGCGTTGGCGTGCTCCCCGCGCCCGCGGGGATGATCCAATGAAGCCATATGGGGTCCGCGGGGATCAGTAGTGCTCCCCGCGCCCGCGGGAATGATCTGGAAGTTGCGCGCGGGGATCGGCTCGAGATCGAGTGTTCCCCGCGCCCGCGGGGATGATCCGTTATGAGTTGCACTGCGCAAGTGAGGGCGGCCGTGCTCCCCGCGCCCGCGGGGATGATCCGGTGGCCTTGGGGAAGCAGTACGGCTTGAAGATGTGCTCCCCGCGCCCGCGGGGATGATCCGGTGTCCCCCAACGGGTTCGATTCGGGTCGGGTGTGCTCCCCGTGCCCGCGGGGATGATCCGCCCACGGTGTCCGCCCATCCAGCGAGGAGTACGTGCTCCCTGCGCCCGCGGGGATGGTCCGGACGAGGCCAAACTCGCTCGTATCTCCAGGCCGTGCTCCCCGGCGCCCGCGGGGATGATCCATCGGCCAGGTATTCGGCATTGCGTGAGAAGTCGTGCTCCCGCGCCCGCGGGGATGATCCAGTGCAAGTGCTGGTGCACGAGCACCGACTGGACACCACGAGAACGCCGCCGACATGGTCGAGCATCTGCATCTGCATCGGCGCGGCCACGACCGGCCTGTTCCGTGTCTGGCCGGTGGAGGGAAACAGATTTCCTTGCTAGACCTTTACTGGACCCTTTGGCTCGAATACGACCGAAGACATCGCTATGGAACTGTACGGTCCTGACCGTCATCTGTGCAGGTAGAGCTACGGAACCGAAGCCATCGGAATAGGCATGTATCGCTGTCTGTCATAACCCAGAGGTCGCAGGTTCAAATCCTGTCCCCGCTACAGACGGCCCAGGTCGGAGAGATTGCAAACTCTCCAGCCTGGGCCATTTTTCGGTCTAGTAGACCCTTACCGGACCATTTGGCCCGGGAAAGACCGCATCCTGGATCACGCCGGCCGTCTTCCCGCTGGGTTGGCGTCGGGCAGCGTAGGTGTTCGGGTCGTTGGCCGCGGCCCTCGACGCCCAGTGCTCGCGTGCGCACGGTTCGACGGCGGCCGACCAGCTCCAGGTCACCTGTCAGCTCCCACGCCTGGATCACTGATTTCCTCAGTGATTCGAACATTCGATCCACAGACTGCCGGGCCCACAACCGCGCCCGAGCACTGGTCGGATGCGACCGAGTAACACCTCTTGTCATAGATACCCTACGGGGGTATCGTATCGACTCATTCGAAATTCGCTCGGAAGAACGGAAGTAGTTGTCATGAGTACGCAGACACAACCCGCCACCGCCCGGCGGTGGTGGGCCTTGGCGGTGATCGCCGCCGCTCAGTTCATGGTCATCATGGACACCTCGATCATCGGGATCGCGCTGCCGAAGATGCAGGCCGAACTCGGTTTCTCTCAGGAAAATCTGTCCTGGGTCTTCAACGCCTACGTGATCGCTTTCGGCGGCTTGCTGCTCCTAGGCGGAAGATTGTCGGACCTGCTCGGCGCGCGGCGGGTGTTCGCGGCGGGCTGGGTGGTGCTGCTCGCGGGTTCGGTCATCGCGGGCGCCGCGGGCACTGTGACGATCGAGCTGGCGGGACGGGCGATCCAGGGCGGTGGTGCGGCCCTCATCGCCCCTTCGGCTCTGACCCTGCTGATGATGCTGTTCGGCGCCTCGCCGCAGGAATTGACGAAGGCGCTCGCTGTTTACGGCGCCGCGGCGCCCGCCGGCGGCACCGCGGGGTGTTCCTCGGCGGTGTCATCACCGAATACATCAGCTGGCCTTGGGTTTTCTACATCAATATCCCGATCGCCATCGTGGCGTTGATCGCCGTTCCCGCTTTGATGCCTGCCGCTGCGGCGCGCTCCGGATCGGTGGACCTGCTCGGTTCGGTTACCGTCACCGCGGGGTTGGCCGCCGCCGTCTACGCCATCGTGCAGGCACCGGAGGTCGGCTGGGCTTCAGGGCAGACCTGGGGTGTCCTCGCCGTCGCGGCGGCACTGCTGGCCGGATTCGTGTTCATCCAGTCGCGCCGTACCGAACCGCTGATGCGGCTGGGCATCTTCCGCGCCCTGAACCTGGCCGCCGCCAATATCGCGCAGCTGCTGCTGGGCGCCGCGTGGGTGCCGATGTGGTTCTTCCTGAACCTCTATCTGCAGCAGGTGCTCGGTTACAGCGCCTTTCCCTCGGGTGCGGCGCTGTTGCCGATGACGACCTTGATCATGCTCGGCATGGTGGTGCTGGCTCCGCGGGCGATGCAGCGATTCGGCGCGAAGCCGATGATCGTGACCGGTCTGATCGTGCTCGGACTCGGGTTGGCGATCATGTCGCTGGTGCGTCCGACGGGCAATTTCTGGGTCGATGTCCTGCCCGCCTCGCTCGTGGCGGCCGGCGGTATGTCGCTGGCCTTCATTCCCTCCCTCGGTACCGCGATCTCCGCGGCCTGCCCGGAGGAGGGTGGTCTGGCCTCGGGCATCGTCAACGTCAGCTACCAGGTCGGATCCGCCGTCGGGCTGGCCGCGATGACCGCCGTCGCCGCCGCTTTCGGCGCGGACCAGACCGGTGACCTACCGGAATTGACCAACGGGTTCTCCGCCGCCTTCCTCGGCGCGGCCGTCATCGCCCTGGCGGGCGCGGGCATCACCGCGGTGACCATGCGCGCCACCGCACCGGAACAGATCACCCAACCGCTTGACAAGATACCCCCTAGGGGTACTGTTACGGCCAGCGAGTTCAGCGGCGGAAAGCCGTTATGGCACAAGGAGGCAACACCATGAGCACCACGACCACCACCGTGACGGTCACCGGCATGACCTGCGGTCACTGCGTCTCGTCGGTCCGCGAGGAGGTCGGAAGGATCGACGGCGTCACGTCCGTCGATGTCGACCTCGCCAGTGGACTGGTCACGATCGCCAGTGCGGCGCCCGTCGGGCGCGACGCGATCGCCGCGGCGGTCGATGAGGCCGGTTACCGACTCGCCGACTGATCACCTACCCGCATCATCTGGAACAACGAGCCTCCCGATGAGTGCAACCAGCAAGGTCGCCGACTTCGCCCCCGAAGGCGGCGAGAACCTCACACGGGGCGCCGATCTGCGGGTCGCGGGCAACTACGACGTCCAGCCACTGCCCGAACCGGCGACCACCACCATCCGCGCAGTAGCTCGACCCGGGTGGGGGCGGCATACACGCCGTCCCCACCCAGCCATTGGTGCGCGAATCGTTTACTCATCCGTTGCTACGATTGGTTCACTGTGAGCGTCATGGGTCGATTGCTGCGAGGCAGCCATGTTGCGGCACTGCTGATGGCAATGTTGCTTGTAGCGCCGATGATCGACTGTGCGCTGTTGGGTGACGCTGGACATCTGCATCCGCATTCGACGCCCGCTTCGGCCGCCGGGCATGTCACACATTCTGTGTCGGCGGATCTCGAGCATGGGGTCATCGACCTTTTCGACGATGACTGCGGTCCGCATATCGTCCACTGCATCGTCAAGTCGGTGCTGCCCGGCACCGCGGCCGGCCTGCTGGTGGTGCAGCTGTTGACCTTGATCCTGGCTGCAGTCGTGGTTGTCGCGACCGCTCTGTGGTCCACCGGCGGTGGTATGCGTGGCCCGCCGGTGGCGTGTCTGCCCGTTGTCGATGGCCGCGACATACTCACGCGGTTCTGTATCTCGCGACGCTGATCGGTCAGTGCCGAGCCGACGCCTTGCTGTGTTGTCGGCTGGTGTTCCTGCCCGCTCACGTCTTCGCCGCCTCGTTGCGGCGGTCTCGATACAGGAAGCGACAAGATGAACAAGGTTGTGCTGCACAATCCCAGGCAGATGCCCGCGGCTCTCGGCACCGCGCCGGATGCTGCTCGGCAGCCGCGCGATGTGGTGGGAAATACCCCGGTGCTGTGGGTGGGCGCGCCCTTGGCGCCCGCAGGCCGCGGGTTCTGGGCCAAGCTGGAAGGATTCAATCCCGGCGGTATGAAGGATCGCCCGGCGCTGCACATGGTGCGCCGCGCCGAGGAACGCGGTGACCTGGCGCCGGGGGCGCGGATTATCGAATCCACCAGCGGCACACTTGGTTTGGGTTTGGCACTGGCGGGGATGGCCTATCGGCACCCGGTGACTGTGGTGACCGATACAGGTCTGGAGCCGATCGTCGCGCGGATGCTCGCGGCTTACGGGGCGCGGGTAGATCTGGTGGCGCAGCCGCATCCGACCGGAGGCTGGCAGCAGGCGCGCCGCGACCGGGTGAGCGAACTGCTCGATCGGGAACCCGGTGCGTGGTGCCCGGACCAGTACACCAATCCGGACAACGTCGCCGGTTACGAATCCCTGGCGCTCGAGCTGATCGAACAGCTCGGTGGAGTGGATGTGCTGGTGTGCGCGGTGGGTACCGGTGGGCACTCGGCGGGAGTGGGGCGGGTGCTGCGCCGGTTCAACCCGGACCTCGAGTTGATCGGCGTGGACACGGTGGCCTCGACGATCTTCGGCCAACCGGCGGGTCCCCGCCTGATGCGGGGTCTAGGATCCAGCATCTACCCGGCGAATGTCGACTACGACGCCTTCGACGAGGTGCATTGGGTGGCGCCATCGGAGGCGGTGTGGGCCTGCCGCGCCCTGGCCGCCACGCACCATGCCTCCGGCGGCTGGAGTGTCGGTGCCGTGGCGTTGGTCGCGGGCTGGGCCGCCCGTACCTGCGATGACGACGCTCGGATCGCGGCGGTGTTCCCGGACGGCCCGCACCGCTACTTCGACACCGTCTACAACGACGCCTACTGCCACGAACACGGTCTGCTCGACGCCGACCCGCCGGTGGAACCGGACACCATCGCACATCCGGCCGAGCGGGTGGTCCGTTCCTGGACTCGCTGCACCACAGTCGTCGATCCGCGCCGCTGGGCCACGGGCGGGAAGTCGGCCTCGTGACGGTGTTCCGGAAATTCCGTAGTTTCGACCTCGCCGCCAGGTTGTTGATGGTCAACCAGTTCGGCATCAACCTGGGCTTCTACATGCTGATGCCCTATCTGGCCGGATACCTGGCCGGTCCGCTCGGGTTGGCGGCGTGGGCGGTCGGGCTCGTGCTGGGTGTGCGGAACTTCTCCCAGCAGGGCATGTTCCTCCTCGGCGGCACCCTGGCCGACCGGCTCGGCTACAAGCCGCTGATCGTCGCGGGTTGCCTGCTGCGCACCGGCGGTTTCGCGCTGCTGGTGTTCGCCACCTCGCTGCCGGGATTGCTGATCGCGTCGGCGGCGACGGGTTTCGCGGGAGCGCTGTTCAATCCGGCGGTGCGCGCCTATCTGGCGGCCGATACGGGGGAGCGGCGGGTGGAAGCGTTCGCGGTGTTCAACATCTTCTATCAGGCGGGCATCCTGGCTGGACCGCTGGTAGGCCTGGCACTGATGGCCCTGGATTTCCGGGTGACCGCGGGCGCTGCGGCAGTGGTGTTCGCGGCGCTGACGGTGGCGCAGTTGCTCGCGCTGCCCGCGCGTCGGGCCGAGGTGGCGATCGAGAAGACCCGAGTGCTCGATGATTGGCGCGGGGTAGCCGGTAATCGGCGGTTTGTGTGGTTCGCGGTGGCGATGATCGGCTCGTATGTGCTGTCGTTCCAGGTGTATCTCGCGCTGCCGCTGCAGGCGGAATTCATCGCGGGCGCACGATCGCAGCTGGTGGTGTCGGCGGTGTTCGTGGTGTCGGGAGTGGTGGCTGTGGCCGGACAGTTGCGTATTACCGGATGGTTCGCCGCGAGGTGGGGTACCGGGCGCAGCTTGGTCGTCGGGATGGGCATTCTTGCGGCGTCGTTCCTGCCCTTGATGGTGATCCCGGACTCGCAGCGATTCGGTACCGGTGCTGCGGTCGCGGCGCTGCTGGTGTCGGCTTCGTTGCTGGCCGTGGGCACGGCGGCGGTGTTTCCGTTCGAGATGGATACTGTCGTGTCACTGGCGGGCGGAAAGCTGGTCGCGACCCACTACGGCTTCTACAACACGGTGGTGGGTGTCGGCATCTTGGCGGGCAACCTCGCCACCGGCGCGGTCGTCGGAGCCGCCCGCGACCTCGGCGCGGACTGGGCGGTGTGGCTCGGGCTCAGCCTGATCGGTGTGATCGCGGCCCTCGCACTGCACCGGCTCGACCGGCCCCAACCCCCCTCGCACAGCGCAGTCAGCACCGGTCGGTCCTTGTCCGGGAAGCCCACCGGCCGTCACCGCCCGCTCACCGACAGGGCGAAGCCGGAGCCGGTGCCGACCGGTCGGACGCCGGAGACAGGCCCTCACCACACGCCCGCCAATGCGGCGAACGCGGAGTGAGAGCCCACCGGTGAGTGCACAGGCCTGTAGCCCACCAGGACTGAGCGGCGATAGTACCGCCACGAGCGGCACAGGCCGCGAGCGTGCGGACGGGCGCCCGGTTTGCCCGGGCGCCCGTCTGGTGATCGCGGCTAGTGCTGGTGTGAAAGGCGGATCGGCGCGCTCTCGAAAGGTTCGGGAGTGGTGACCCGGTCGAGCCACAGCGAAAACAGAGGCTGCGCCGCCGAGCCAGATGCCGAGTGCCGAGGGTGAAGGCGGAGATGTTGGCCGGCCGCCCGTGGCTTCGCCGAGCAGGACTATCCGAACCGATGCTCGGCGATCGATGTGCTGAGCGCCGTGCCGTTGAGCTCCAGGTACAGCACGCGCTCCGTTATGGACATGGTGACGCTGTTGCGACGTTCGATCGCGGCGACGGCGGAACCGACGAAGTCGCTGTCGAAGCTGTACAGCGGGATCGCTTCGGCGCGATGGATCCGCTTGCCGTCGAGGTGCGCGAGCACCTTGACGGGGTCGCGATGGGTGTAGATGGCGACCCGCTGCGCCAGCTTGCTGCCTCGGTGCACGCGTTCCGCGTCGGGCGCGCCTACTTCGACCCATGCGGTGAGACGTCCGGTGCGATCGCGCACCAGTACCGCGGGCTCGTCGGTGGACGACACACCGCCGTCGCTGAAGGCGATGCCCTCTTCGTACTCGAGGCAGTAGGCCAGCAGTCGCGTGACCATGAACTCCGCGGTTTCGGACGGATGACGCGCTACCCGCAACGTCAGCTCCTGATAGACGTCACGGTCGACGTCGGCCAGTTGGACGGCGAAGTTGTGCAGAGTCGCGTTGAGGGCCATAGCAGCAGCAGCTTAAGCGACCCTGCGCTCGGGCTGTCACATCGGATATTCCGGGATCCGCGGCGCGACAGGCGCATGGTCCGGGGGGGAAGCGAGTGCGGACGCCGCACCGCTGTTGACGAACTCCGTCGCCGCCGCGACGGCGAGTTGCACCGCCTTCTCCACATCCGCGCCGTCGGCCAGCGCGCCGTCCGCGGCAGCGGCGAATCGGTCGCCAGCGCCGCAGGTATCGGATCGCGGGCTCATGAGCAGTCCGGACGGCGTCGGGATGTGCAGGACATCTCGACGGCCGCGGCAGAACAGCATCGCGCCCTCCGCGCCCAGCGTCACCGCGACCGCCTGCGCGGACCAGCGCTCGGTCAGTGTTCGGGCGGCCCGGCGGGGACCCGGCGTGCCGGAAACGAACCGCTGCGCCTCGTCGCGGTTCGGGGTCGCCAATGTGGCGCCGCGGATCGGCACCGGCCCTCTGGGGTGTGGGTCCCAGACGAGCGGAATCTGTCCCGCCCGTGCCTCGAGCAGCGCCCTGACCTGTGGATGGGCCGCGGCGCCGCGGCCGTAGTCCGCGACGAGTACCGCTCGTGCCGCATCGATCGCCGCATGCACGTCGTCGCTCAACGGGTCCGCGGTGACACCGCCGTCACCGAAGTCGAGCCGGGTGATCGTCGCCAGTCTCCGATGCTTGTTCTCGACGTTCCACCGGCTTTCCGGGCTAAACCAGGCGACAACGCAATGAAGGTCGATGCAGCGGGGATCTACCGCCGGTTGAACCGCTCCCGAACCGTATCCATGCGGGCGCGCAACTCT
Source organism: Nocardia sp. NPDC051787 (assembly GCF_040681325.1). Lineage (NCBI taxonomy): Bacteria > Bacillati > Actinomycetota > Actinomycetes > Mycobacteriales > Nocardiaceae > Nocardia > Nocardia sp. NPDC051787. The sequence goes on along the minus strand of NZ_JBFAYO010000006.1, from coordinate 229,243 downwards.
TCCGGGGTGATCACTCCACGGTCGATCAGGGCGTGGGCCGTGACGACGACCGAGCGGCTCCGGACCGGAAAGCCGTGGTAGATCGTCTCGCCGAGGGCGTCCTCGGCTTGGCGGCGTTCCAGGTTGTCCAGGGCGCCGCGCCAGGACAGGCATTCGCATGTCGCCTGCATGCTCGACTCCCAGGGGTCGGGTCGGCGGTCGAGTTCGGGGAGCGTGGTTTCCCGGCGCGACGCGGGATCCAGGGTGGCCAGGAGAACTTCGTACGGACGGCTTGTCACCGTTGCGCGTCCTTTCGCGTCGCGGCCTCGACTTGGTTCGGTGGTTGCCGCGCGGTCCAATCGACCTGGGGCAGTGCCACGCCGATCATCGTGTCGCGGGTGACGATCGCGGCCAGTTGTTCCTCGGTCCAGCCCTCGGTGCCCTCGGGGCGCATCGGCAGCACCATGAACCGGGATTTCTGGTTCGAGTCGTGTACCCGGATCTCGACGTCGGGCGGGAAGTGCAGGCCGAATTCGGCCAGCACTTCGCGAGGCCGGCGAACCATGCGCCGACGGTAATTGGGAGTGCGATACCAGTCGGGTGACATGCCGAGAACCGGCCGCGGATAGCACGAACACAGTGTGCACACGATGACGTTGTGCACCGCGGGCGTGTTCTCCAGAACGTAGAAGTAGGTGTAGTCGCTGGGCGTTCCGGATCCGGTCGGGTCGCGCCAGTCGATGCCGACCTCCTTGCACGTCTCGGTGCCGTCGGCGAGCAGACGTGCCTTGAACTCGGGATCCATCCACGCCTTCGCGACCAATTTCGATCCACCATGCGGGCCGACCGTCTGGGCCCACTCGGCGAACCGGCGGTGGTCTTCCCGCGAGAAAAGGCCCTTTTCGATGGCGAGTTCACGGATCGCGGTCTCCAGGACTTCGAACTCGCTGATCTCGTCGCTCGTCTGGATCGGCGTATGCGCCTCGTGATCGTGGGTCCGGCTCACCGGGCATCCTCCTCTGCGGGCTCGAGCCAGCGCTCGGAGACCTCTGTCTCCAAGGTGTCGGCGTCGAAGCCGGTGTAGCTGGGCCATAGGTCTTGCTGCCGGAAGCGCACCACGTAGAACGGCTCGACGCGACCGTCCTCGCGTCCCCATGCCTCGTCCTCCGGAATGATCCACTCCGGCCGGTATTCGACGATGACACCGGTGTGCCCGCGGGTGTATGCCTGGGTGCGGGTGTGGAACATCGAGGTAGCGTCCCGGATCCTGACCCGATCGCCGATCCGGTATTTCCGGCTCATCCTCGCGCCTCCAACCGTGCGCGTACTTCGTCCACCTTCGCCGACAGTTCGTCGGGGGTGATCAGTCCCTTCTGAACCAGGGTCTTCGCGGCGACGATCACCCAGCGCGCGTAGTAGGGCAGACCGAAGTACAGCGTGGTGCCGAGGTCGTTCTCGGCTCGGCGGCGCTCCTCGGAGTTCCACACGCCACGCCAGCCGAGGCATTCACACGTGACGTAGGTGTCCATCTCCCAGGGTTCTTCGTCCTTCTCCCGGTATTCGATCGGCACATCCGGTTGTCCGCCGACGTCGTGCAGGACGTGTCGAAGCGCGGCGAACAATTCGTTCGAGATCTCGTACGGCGAGTCCAGTGGCCGCCGGAACACCGGGCGTGCGATATCCGCGACGCGCTGCTGCAATTCGTCGAATCGGTTCGGTCCACCCATGATGTCTCCGTAGTGACGGATTCGATGTTCCTGGCTGCGCGCACCGGAAGTGGCCGACCGCGGGGCCGCTCCCGGCTCGAGCTGTTGGCAAGGCGTCCCTGATCTGGTTGCCCAGGTTACACGCCAAGATCGATTTGCTGAAGGATCGCGGACGCGTTAGCGGTCTTCGTGCCGAAGCCCGTTCAGTCGGGTGAGCTGGTCGAGGCACCAGCAGCTCGAGCTCCGGTATGGCTGGACCGGATTGTCAAGGTTTGTGTCCGATGCCGGCCCAGTACCAGGCGCTGTCGGCGTTGATGACAGGGGTGGGCCGGTCGGTGAGTCCGGGTCGCCAAGTGGCGACGGGGACGAGTCCGGGGTCGACGAGGGTGGTACCGGCGAACAGGGTTGCGGTGTCGGCGTGGCTTCGGGGGTGGAATGCGATTCCGGAGGCTTCCGCGGCGGCGGTGACGGCGGCCATGGCATCGGCGTCGAAGTCGGCGGTGGGGTGGGTGATGACGAGGTGGCTGCCGGAAGGGACGGCGTCGAGGAGCGTGCCGATGATGTTCTGCGGATGGTCGCTGTCGCGGAAGTACATCATGATCGCGACGAGCATGATGGCGACGGGTTCGGTCAGGTCGAGGGTCTCTGCGAGCGCGGGGTGGTCGAGGATGGAGCGGGGATCGTGCACGTCGGCGTGGATGAAGCGGGTGCGGCCCTGTGGCGTGCTGGTCATGAGCGCGCGGGCGTGGGCGAGCACGATCGGGTCCTTGTCGACGTAGACGATGCGCGCGGCGGGGTCGAGGTGCTGGGCGACCTCATGGGTGTTGCCCGCGGTGGGAATGCCGGTGCCGATGTCGAGAAATTGCGTGATCCCGGCCTCGCCGACCAGGTAGCGCACCGCGCGAGTGAGGAACGCCCGGTTGGCCCTGGCCATGGTCTTGATGGTGGGGATGTGTTCGGCGATGGCGTCGCCGAGTGCCCGGTCGGCCGGATAGTTGTCCTTGCCGCCAAGCCAGTAATCGTAGACGCGGGCTTCGTGGGCGATGGTGATGTCGATCTCGGTCGGCGGCTGCGTGCTGATGTAATTGTCGGACATGCGTGGGGGTACTGCCTTTGGCCGTTGCTGTTATGTGGTGGGGAAGTGGGTGGTTCGGAGGGCGTCGATGAGCTCGGTGGTCTGTTCTGGAGGTGTGGCGCACACGCACAGCCGATCCCAGATCGCGTTGTGGTGGTCGAGGTCGCCGCGTTTGTCGAGGAACTGGGTGCCGGTGGCGTGCGGGAGGTGGACGAGGTCGCTGAGCTCGGACGCGGCGAAACGAAGCAGGGTGAACGGGGTTTCGCTGATGGCGGGACCACCGACGTGGTCGGGCAGCACCTGCACGGTGATGTTGGGGCGCGCCGCCAAGTCGGCGAGGTGGTCCAGTTGCGTATCCCATACCTCGTGCCCGCCGATCGGGCGGCGCAATGCCGCCGCCTCGATGACGAACCACACCCTGGGCGGGTCGGAGCGGGTGAGCAGGCGCTGGCGCCGCATCAGCAACTCGACGCGTCGCTGGATGTCGGCTGCTGGTTCGCGATGGGCGATGGCGAAGACCGTGTGTGCGTAGGACGGTGTGCGCACCAGGTCCGGCACCAAACCCGGCGCGTAGCAGCGGATCAAGGTGGCGGCGTCCTCGAGCGCGAGATAGGTGTCCAGCCGTAGCGGCGTCAGATTCGCGTCGGCCTCCCAGCGGCCCACGGCATTGGCTCGCTGCGCCAGTTGCCGGTACTCGGCCCGGGTGCCGGCATCGTGCACGCCGTAGAGGGTCAGCAGGTCATCGATATCCCTCCCGCGGAAGCCCACCCGGCCCGACTCCAGGCGGCTGATCTTGGAGTGTGAGGCTCGTAGTGCTCGCCCCGCGGCTTCGCCGCTGATCCCAGCCGCTTCGCGTAACCGCCGCAATCGCGCCCCGAGTACCCGGCGCAGCAGTGCCGGATCATCCTCCGGATCCTCTCCGGTAGCTGTCATTTCGGCGGCGACCCGGTCCCCGATCACTGCCCCTCCCCTCGGTCGGCATGTGTAGGCGATTGTGCCACAACCCATTACGGTGCTGCCCGCTGGAGCGAACTACGCGTATCGCGCTATTTCGCGCACGGAGTTCCGCGCGGATCGCCGCTCGCGGAGCCGCTGATGTGCCGGCTCAGGACGGCAGACCCGCGGTGGTTGTAGCCGAGGAATTCCTCGCCGGCTGCGGTCATCGATGACCGCGGCCGGCGCATCTCGTGGCCCCGGTGCGAGCTCGGGGAAGCGGGGTCGGATGCGGCCATAATTCGGGCGTACGGACCTATTGACTGGAGGAAAAATCGGGAGAAGAATAAGAAGTTACACCGGAGCACCGGACAGTGTCGCATTGTCGACGGAGACGTCTGTTGGCAATGAAAGATACTGATCCAGGATCCGGCTAGGCCCCCGGCAAGCCAGTCGAGATACCGGAGTTGTCAGCGACGACTGAGACTCATGGTTTCGACGAAGACTACCGGGGACTGTTCTGTTCGGGGGTGTTCACGTGGGGGATCGCGGCTCGGGAATCGAGCCGGAGTGGTCGGCCGATTCGGGCCACCTCGGCGGAGTACCGATGGTTGACTAGCCGTGTGCCGGCTGTCTCGGCCGCACCTCAGCAACCCATGTCAGGAGGCACCGCAATGCCCACTCATGATGGAAGCTGGCCGCAGGGAACGCCGTGCTGGGTCGACTGTCAGGTCGACGACCCCGCCCGCGCCCGCGATTTCTACGGCGAACTCTTCGGCTGGGATGTCCAAGACAGTCCGCCCGAGGCGGGCGGATATCTCATGGCGATGCGCAACGGCCGCGCGGCCGCTGGTATCGGACCCAAGCCGGAGGGCATGCCGATGCCCTCCGTGTGGACCACGTACCTCGCCGCCGACAACGCCGACACCGTCGCCGAAAAGGTCTCCGCGGCGGGCGGTGCGCTGATGATGGCGCCGTTCGACGTGCTCGACGTGGGCAGGATGTTCGTCGCCGCAGATCCCACCGGCGCGGTATTCGGGGTGTGGGAGTCCAAGGCCCACAGCGGCGCGGGCATCTACAACGAGCACGGCGCCTATTGCTGGAACGAGCTGCACACCAGCGACTACAAGAAGGCCCAGGAGTTCTACGCCAACGTCTTCGGCTGGCACTACACCGAGATCGGCGACGGCCAGAACTTCGTCTACTCCACCTTCAGCCGGACCCAGGACGGCGACGCCATCGGCGGGATCAACGACTCGACCAAGATGCCGGGCGACAATCCGTCCTACTGGCTGGCCTGGTTCCAGGTGGACAACGCCGACACCGCGCTGGACAAGGCCCGCGATCTCGGCTCGACGATCTTGTCCGGGCCCGACGACAGCCCCTTCGGCCGCATGGGCATCGTGCAGGGCGCGCAGGGCGAGGTTTTCGGCATCATCGACCCCAGCACCACCGTCGGCGAACCACCCACCGGCGCCTGATGCATGACGGCGGGGTGGTGGCGCCACCCCGCCGTTCGGTTACCCGAGACCGATCCGGCGGGATCGGTCCGCTCGATCCCCGTGCGGCGATCCCAGGGAGACCAGACCGTGCTGGTGGGCGTAGACGACCGCGTGGATGCGATCGCGGACGCCGAGTTTCGCCAGGACGCGCGAGACGTGCGTCTTCACCGTTTCTTCGCCGACACCGAGCACCGCGGCGATCTCGGCGTTGCTGCGCGCGTCGGCGAGCAGCAGCAGCACCTCCAGCTCGCGGGCCGTGAGCTGCTGCACCTCCGGAGGTGTGCGCGGCGGCGCGAGACTGCTCGCGAAGCGGGATACCAGGCGGCGGGTCATCGAGGGGTCGATCAGCGCGTCGCCGCGCGCCGCGATGCGGATCGCGGCGACCAGTTCTTCCGGCGGCAGGCTCTTGAGCAGGAATCCGCTGGCGCCGGCTTGCAACGCGCGATACAGATTGGCGTCGCTGTCGTAGGTGGTGAGTACCAGGACGTGGGTGCCGCCCGCGGCGACGATCGCGGCGGTGGCGGCCAGCCCGTCCAGCTTCGGCATCCGGACGTCGAGGATCGCGACATCCGGGCGCAGGCGGGCGGTCTCGGCGATCGCGGCGCGCCTGTCGCTCACCTCGGCTACGCAGTCCAGATCGTCCTGACTGTCGACGACGGCGCGTAGTCCGGAGCGGAACATGCTGTGGTCGTCGGCGATCAGGACGCGGATGGGCGTGTTCATGCTCCTCCGATCGGCATGGCGACCGTGGTGTGCCAGTGGTCGGCAGCACGGCCGTAGTCCAGTTCGCCGTCGAACAACTCCGCGCGGCGGCGGATGCCGTTGAGACCGCGCGGGACCGAGGTGTCGGCGGCGGCCGGTCCCGGCGGAAGGGGGTTGGTCGCCCGCAGCACCACCCGCTTCGGGAGGTACTCCACCTCCATCCGCGCCCGCGTTCCTTCGCCGTGCCGGAGCGAGTTGGTCAGCATCTCCTGCACGATGCGATACAACGTGAGATTCAGCGACTCGGGTAGGTCGACGGGGGTGCCACGCACGGTCACCTCGACCTCCAGCCCGGCTTCGCGCACGTGCTCGATCAGCCCGTCGATATCCGCGAGTCCCGGCTGGCGCTGCCCCTCGTCCTCGCGTCCGTGCAAGAGATCGAGCTGGCGGCGAAGGTCGGTCATCGCGGCTCTGCTGCTGGACTCCACGGCCGCCAGCGATCGCGCGGCCGCCGGGCTCGCCGCGCCGCCCAGCGCCAGCCGCGCCGCGCCCGCGTGGATGCCGATGGCGCTGACGTGATGGGAGATCACGTCGTGCAGGTCCCGCGCGATCGCGGCCCGCTCCTCTGTCACGGCGCGCTCCAGCGCGGCCCGGTGCTCCTGGTGGCGCAGCCGGGCGCGCTGCTCGAGGTCGGCGATGTAGGCGCCGCGCGCGGCCGTGTAGCGGCCGACGAGCCACGGTACGCATCCGGCGGCCACGGTGGACGCGAGCAGCAGCCGCCAGTCGTGCGCCGCGGCGCTGTCGGTGAGCAGATGGGCCGAGGCGACACCGCCGCACAGCACGAGCATGGTCAGCGCGGACTTCGGACCGCTGAGCCAGGCACCCGCGCGATATCCGGCCACCAGGAATCCCACGTCGGCGAACCGGACCGGGAATCCGTACCGGTACAGCAGCAGTACGGCGAGCAATCGCACCAGCACCTGTGCCACGGCCACCACACCCGCCGTCCGAGGCGGCGCCGCCAAGGCCAGGTCGGCGGCGACGACCACGGCGATGGCGGCGGCTGTCTGCCACGAGGCCACGGCGAACACTCCGGACAGCCCGAGCACCACCGCGTCGATGGCCGCGGCGACTACGGCGACCACCAGCGACTGGCGGGCCAGTGATCTGCTCACATCCAACAGTTCGCCACCGCTTCCGTCTCTGGTCCCGTCGAGTTCGCGGGCGATCCTAGCGAGCGAGCCCGGCAGTTCCGCGTTGCCGAGTGTTCAGGGTGCCCGCGATCCGGGCTGTCCGCGTCCCCCGCGCGGGGGACGCGCAATCCCTCGTCGGCGCGATGTTCGTGCAGGCGGGCGCCCGTAGCGTCGAGACCGACAGCAGACGGTGAAGGAGAACTCATGGGCCGCGTGGAGTTGTTCATCTGGGCCATACCGGCGTTCGCGGTGCTGATGTTCGTGGAGTGGATCGCCTACCGCCGCGACCCCGACCGACCGGACAGCAGCGGCTCCGCCCGCGACACCGCGTCCAACGTGGTGACGTTCACCCTGAGCAGGCTGGCGAAACCGCTGCTACAGCATCTGCTGCCGTTCTCGGCCGTGGTCGCCGCCGCGGCGATCACGCCGCTGCACCTCTCGCCGCGATCATGGTGGGTCTGGGTACTCGGCCTGGTCGTGACGGACTTCTGCTACTACTGGGCGCATCGCGCCGACCATCGGGTCCGCCTGCTGTGGACCGCGCACAGCGTGCATCACTCCAGCGAGTACTTCAATCTCTCCACCGCGATCCGGCTGCCCTGGCTGCATCCGGTGGTCAGCACTGTGCGCGGGGTGGCGTGGGTGCCGGCGGCTCTGCTCGGGTTCCCGGCCTGGATGATCTTCCTATTGCAGAGCATCGGCCTGCTCTACCAGTTCCCGATCCACACACAGCGCATCAAGGCGCTGCCGCGCCCGATCGAGTTCCTGTTCAATACACCGGCACATCACCGCATCCACCACGGCTCGAATCAGCCCTACATCGACAAGAACTACGGCGGTGTCTTCATCATCTGGGACCGCGTGTTCGGCAGCTTCGCCGCCGAATCCGAGCCCATCCGCTACGGCCTCACCAAGAACATCGGCACCGACAATCCGCTGAAAGTCAACTATCACGAGCTCGCCGGACTGGTCCGTGACGTGCGCGGCGCCACTACTTGGCGTGGACGCCTCGGGTACATCTTCGGTCCGCCCGGTTGGACCGAGCACCCGGCTCCGGAGCCCGATCGGGTCCAGGAGCCGATGTCTGATCGAGCCGATAACCGCGCTGGAGCCGCGCAGCTGACCTCGTGATCTCCGCAGCCGGGCTGGGTGCGGCGGTACGTCCGGCTGTCCTCCGCCGGAACACAGGCGCGTGACGTGGCTCCGGCGGCTGCGCTGCGATCGCGCACGGGCTGAGCACGGCGACGTCCTGGACAGCTGAGATCAGACCGTGGCGAGATGGAACCGGATGGTTGCTATGCGATTGCTATTGGTCGCGAACTCCACCACGGCGACCCCGGATGCGTCGCCGAGCCGGACGCTCGCCGTGACCGTGCGGCCTGCCGCGATCACCTTGCTCCAGCGCATATTTCGCGCCCGATTGGTGAACTCTTCCGCCGAGACCGGTGTGCCCACGGGCAACTCGATGTCCGCCTGATTGCCGAGCAGCGCGCGGACCCGGTGCAGGTCGGTACTCGCCACCGCGGCGAAAACTTGTGTCGTGGCATGCTTTCCGCCGCGGCCAACGCCGCCGAGCGCCCGCATGAGCCCGAGCATTCCGCCGAAGCCCTGGTTGGCGATCAACTGTGGACCGAGCTTCAGTGCGGCGGCGATCCCGGGCAATCCGGTGCGCAGCAGCTGCCAGATCATGCCCGCCAGTTCCCAGTGCGCGGCCAAGTGGGCGATCTTCCAGGCGCCATCCCGCTCGACGAGTCGATAGCGCAGGTGCATCGGGACGAAGACGGTGGCGCCGGTCGACATCGTGGTCGCGATGGTCAGGTCGCGCAGCACCGTCGGCGGGTGCGCCAGGTCGCGGTCGACGTGGAAGGCGATGGTGTTCGGCCCGATGAAGGTGTCGTAGAAGCGTTCGATGGCGGCGTGGCCGATATGGGGGCGCGAGCCGACCGGGTCGTTGATCTCGGCGTTCTCGGTGAACAGCTCGACCCAGGCGGACTTGTCGTGCGCGGCGACCGCACGCGGTGATGCCTCGACGGTCGTCAGCAGCGCCGCGACCGAGGGATCCAGCGGCATGGCGGTACCTCCATTAGCGTGGTCCGGGACTCGACCCATGGTAGAACGGGTTCCAATTCGACCACACCGAGCTCGGGGTCGATGCCCCATATCGGGCGAATCGGATATAGACCGTCTATTACGGTTTGGAGAGTTTTCGACACAGCAAACGCTTAGCAAACACTGCGTACGGTTGGTTTCGAACTACAGTCGCGGTATGGGCATCGAGTATGCGAGCGTCATCGATCTCCCTCGGTCCGAGGTGTTCGCCTGGCACGCTCGCCCCGGCGCGCTCACCCGGCTGGCCCCGCCCTGGCAGCCGGTGTCGCCGCGCGCCGAATCCGGTTCGCTGTCCGACGGACAGGCAGTACTCGGCCTGCCCGGTGGATTGCGCTGGGTGGCCCGGCACGACCCTGAGGAATACGACCCTCCGCACCGGTTCGTCGACGCGGTAACGGTCGACGGAATCGGCTCGCTGCCCGCGGGGCTGTTGCCCTGGCGGCACACCCACGATTTCGAGGTGGTCGACGAGCGGCACACCCGCGTGGTGGATCAGGTGGACGCGCCGGTGCCCGCCACGGTGCTGCGCCCCATGTTCGCCTACCGGCACCGTCAGCTCGCCGACGATCTGGCGGCGCATGCGCGGGCGACGCGGGCGGGCTTCGTGTCCAAGACCATCGCGGTGACCGGGTCGTCGGGCCTGGTCGGTTCGGCGCTGACCGCGTTCCTGACCACCGGAGGGCATCGCGTGGTGCGGCTGGTTCGCCACCCGCCGCGCGCTGCCGACGAAAGGCACTGGGACCCGGCCGATCCCGCGCCGGGTCTGCTCGATGGCGTGGACGCGCTGGTGCACCTGGCCGGAGCATCGATCGCGGGGCGGTTCACCGAACGGCACAAGCGTGCCGTCGCGGACAGCCGGATCGGCCCGACTCGCAAACTGGCCGAGGTCGCGGCGCGGGCGGCGGTGCCGGTCTTCGCCAGCGCCTCCGCGATCGGCTACTACGGCTCCGATCGGGGCGACGAGACGCTGAGCGAGCGCGCGTCGCGCGGTGACGGCTTCCTCGCCGACCTGGTCGACAGCTGGGAGGCGGCCTCGGCTCCGGCGGCGGAATCGGGTGTCCGGGTGGTGCGGGTGCGCACCGGGATCGTGCAGTCCCCGCGGGGTGGCACGCTGCGGTTGCTGCGCCCGCTGTTCACGGCCGGGCTGGGCGGACGCATCGGCGACGGCCGGCAGTGGCTCTCGTGGATCGGGATCGACGACCTGATCGACGTGTATTACCGCGCACTATGGGATACCACACTGTCGGGTCCGGTCAATGCCGTTGCGCCGCAACCCGTTCGAAACGCCGAATACACCAAGGTGCTGGCCGCGGTGCTGCATCGTCCCGCGCTGCTCCCGGTACCCCGGCTCGGACCCGCACTGCTGCTCGGCCGCGAGGGCAACCGGGAGCTGGCGTCCGCGAGCCAGCGCGTCGTTCCCACGCGGCTGACCCAGGCTGGTCACCAGTTCCGCGCCCCCACAGTGGAACCGGCGCTGCGTCATCTGCTGGGGAGGTCCACGAGTGACCAGTAATCGGATGCTCGGCTCATGCACTCGCTTGCTCGCGGGAATGGTGTCGGCGCTGGCTGCGGTGGTCATGGCGGCGGGCGAGGTCGCCGCGGCGCCGGTGCCGGTCCCGGTCACCGGACCCGCGCCGGTTCCGCGTCTCGACCTGGAGCGCTACCTGGGTACGTGGCGTCAGCTTGCCGCCATACCGCAGTACTTCAACCTGATCTGTGCGCGCGACACGCAAGCGAACTACTCGCTTGACCCGCAGGGCAATATCGCGGTGCGCAACTCTTGCATCACGTGGGTGAACACAGTCAACGAAATCGAGGGCACGGCAGTGGTCAACGACCGGGAGACCGGGGCCCAGCTGCACGTCAGCTTCCCCGGCGTGCCGACCCAGGACAGTCTGGAAGGCCCGACGAACTACATCGTCACCGCGCTCGGCCCGGATTATTCGTGGGCTCTGGTCACCGATCCGAGCCGTTTATCCGGGTTCGTACTGGCCCGTGCGGCCGCGCTGGACGAGGGAGCCTGGCAGGAGGTGCTCGCGGCGATCACGGCGGCGGGCCAGAATCCGTGCATGTACTTGACCTCCCCGACGACCGGCGGAGAATCGCGCATCGTCCCGTTGTGTGTGCGGTGATCCTCGATGCTCGGCGCTCGCCAGGGCCGCGCCGTCGGCGGTATGGCTGAGCCGCCCGGTGCCGCGTCGGTGCGACCCGCACGGGCGCCGGGCGCGGTCGTTCCGCCACCGGTCACCGTATGAGTGCCGCGGATCAGGATGGGCCCGATGAGCATCACAATCGCGTTGTTCACTCGCGATCTACGGGTCCATGACAATCCGGTCCTGACGGCCGCGCATCGAGAGGGTGTTGCGGTCGTGCCGCTGTTCGTTCTCGACGATGCGATCCTCTCCGGCCGTTTCGCCGCGCCGAACCGGGCCAGGTTCCTGACCGCCGCGCTCGCCGAGTTGGATGCCGAACTTCGGGCCATCGGCGGCAGGCTGGTCTTGCACCGCGGCGACGTGGTCACGGAGGTCGATCGGGTGGTCGCGCAGGTGCACGCGCAGAGCGTGCACATCGCCGCGGATGTCAGCGGTTACAGCCGGTGGAGGGAACACGCGCTGCGCGAGCGTCTTTCGCAACGGAACTGTCTGCTGCGCACCCACACCGCGAGCATCACCAGCACCGATCCGGAAGCGCTCACGCCCGCCACCGGTCGAGACCATTTCGCCGTCTTCACTCCGTACTTCCGGCGCTGGTGCGTAGCGCACCGGCGGAAGCCGCTCGCCAAGCCACGTGAGCTCAGGCTCCCGCAGGTGGAAACCATGCCGCTGCCGGACGCGGGTGAGCTGTGCGCGGGCCCTGCCTCGCCACGGCTGACGGTCGGCGGCGAAACCACGGGACGAAAGATGATGCGCGACTGGTTGGCCGGGCCGATCGAGGACTACGCGCGCCTGAGCGACGACCTCGGCGCCGACGCCACCTCGCGGCTGTCGCCGTATCTGCACTTCGGTTGCGTGTCCCCGGTGGAGCTCCTGCACCGGGTGAACATGTCCACCGAGGGTGGGCTCGCCTTCGCCCGGCAGCTGGCCTGGCGCGACTTCCACCACCAGTTGCTGGCTGCCCGCCCGGCCGCGGCTTGGTCGGACTACCGCGACCGCTCGATCCGCTGGCGCGACGACCCCCAGGCCGTGGACGCCTGGCGGGACGGGCGCACCGGGTACCCGATCGTGGACGCGGGGATGCGTCAGCTGCGTGCGGAGGGTTGGCTGCCCGGCCGGGCCCGGCTGATCGCCGCGAGCTTCCTGACCAAGTCGCTGCGCGTGGACTGGCGCGTCGGCGCGCAGCACTTCCTGCGCTGGCTTGTCGATGCCGACCTGGCCAACAACCAGCTCAACTGGCAGTGGGTCGCGGGCACCGGAACCGATACCAGGCCGAACCGGGTGCTCAACCCGCTGCGCCAGGCCGAGCGCTACGACCCGGACGGCGCGTACGCGCGGCGCTGGATTCCTGAGCTGGCTCACCTGCCCGGCGCACGCGTGCACCGGCCGTGGCGCGAAGCGGTCGATCCGGCGGACTATCCGGCGCCGATCCTCGATGTCGTCGGAATGTGATGTCGCCGAACTGGATTCACCGGAGGGGGTCGACGCGCAAGGCGTCGACGGCAGCCGCCGTCCGCACCACACAGGGTGCCCCGCGTCGAATTACGTTTCGAATCCGGACACGGCGTGTGCTTCCGAATCCTGTTCGGCCGAGCTTGAATTGATGTGTCGAGGATTTTGCCATCCCGAGGAAAGGGGCTCGTCATGGGCACCGTCGAAATCGCGATCACTATCGGACGCATTCTGGACACCCTGCAGAAAGCGCTGATTCTGCTGATTTGGTGATCGCACCACGGCGCTCGGGCGAACGGACGAGGGGCGCCCGAGCGTCACGTTGTGTCCCCTGGCCTGATTCGGTCAGTGCCGTCGGGTCGATTACCTCGCGGGTAATCGACCCGATCGGCGTTTTCGGCCAGGCTCTGGTTATGGCGACGAACAGCATGCGGCAGTCCCGCTCCCCACTGGCCGGTGCGCTGCGCGGCCTCGCGTTCGGCCGTGTCGCACTCGGCGCGGCCGCCCTCGCGGCGCCGCGGATGCTGACCAGGGCGCTGGGTGTGCGTCCAACGCCCGAACTCGATTACATGACACGAATATTCGGCGCCAGGGCGGTCGCGCTCGGGCTCGGCTATCTGACCGCGCCGCGGGAGGAATTGCCGCGCTGGCAGCGCCTCGCTCTGATGGTGGACATCCTCGACACCACCCATGGAGGCGTGCGTGTGGCCCGCGGTGACGTCCCACGCCCGGCCGCGATCGCCATGGTCGCGTTGACCGGCGGTTACATGCTCGTCGGCGCCACCAGGTTGGCCAGAGACCTGTGGTGACGCCCCTGGCACACTGGGGCGATGGCGACCGTTGTGGCATTCCACGCGCATCCGGACGACGAGACGCTGCTGACCGGAGGGACGCTGGCCAAGCTGGCCGCCGCCGGGCACCGGACGGTGATCGTGGTCGCCACCGACGGCCACATGGCCGATCTGGATGGCCGGAAAGCCGTGCGGCTCGGCGAGTTGGATGCCAGTGCCGCCGCACTCGGCGTGGCCAGGGTGGCGCACCTCGGGTATGCCGACAGCGGCCACGGCGCGGTGCTGTACGCGGACCCGCCGGATCGGATGCGGTTCGTGCGCGCCGATCCCGAGGAGGCGGCCGAGCGGTTGGCGGCGATTCTGCGCGAGGAGAATCCCGACGTCCTGCTCAGCTATGACCGCAACGGCGGCTACGGCCACCGCGACCATGTCCGCGTGCACGAGGTCGGCAAGCGCGCGGCCGAACTGGCTGGGGTGTCGCGCGTCCTGGACGCCACGATGCCACGCGAAAACTACACGCGCATCCTGCGTGTACTCGAGCGATTGCGGATTCCGCTGCGCTACGACCCGGCCACTCTCGCCACCTTGTACAGCCCACGCTCGGAAATCACCCACCGCATCGACGTCAGTCCTTTTGCCGCGCAACGCAAAACCGCGCTGTCCGTCCACCGCTCGATCATCGAGAGCTCCAGCCGCTTCGCCACCATCGCAAACGCGCTACTGCACCTCCCCACCCCGATCCTCGCTCGCGTCATCCACTGGGAATGGTTCGCCGAGGAAGGCGCCGCCCCAACTCCCGGCACCCCACTGGACGACATCCTCCAACCCGCACATCGCTGAACTGGGCCGCTGCCGAGAGGGCGCGCCCGGGTGGCTCACCTTTCTCGCGATAGGACGGAATGGTTTCGTCACCGACTCAACTGCGGCCGATGGGCCGGCGAAATACTCTGCGCGCTTCGGCGGCGTTGAGCTAGCCGGAGTTCTCGGACAGCAGGACGCCGGCTGTTGCTTCGGCGACCGTGTGGGTGAGGGCGGGTAGTTTGTCGCGGTTGCCGTCGAGGATCAGTAGCCAGGCGAAGATCGGGCCGAGGAGCAGTGCCTGCACGGTGGCCGGGTCGGGGAGGGTGGTCAGTTCGCCGCGGCTGACCGCGCGGTGGAGCACCTCGGTCAGTACGAGTCGCTCGCGTTCGAGGAAGGTCTCGGCGAAGCGGGTTGCCAGCGCGTCGTCGGCGTAGATGTCGGCTAGGAGACCGGCGAGGACGTCGGTGGGGGCGCGGCCGAGTTGTGCGGCGATGGTGCGTGTGACGGCGGCCAGGTCGGCGCGCAGGGAGCCCGCGTCGGGCGGCGGTTGCTCCCGCATGTCGTGCACCACGACGGAGAAGATCATCTCTTGCTTGGTCGCGTACCGGCGGTAGATCGCGGCCTTGCCGATACCGGCTCGCGCCGCCACCGCGTCGACGGTGAGTCCGGCGTAGCCGCGCTCGGCCAGCAGCTCTCGCGTGGCATCGACGATCGCGAGATCAACCTCACTGTTGCGAGGACGGCCCACGCCTTGTTTCGGTTTCGGCACGCTCCTACTATACGGAACTATCAGTATCGGAACTCTCGGTTCCGTAATAGATGGATGGGTGGACTTCACATGATCAAGTGGGCAGGTGGCCTTCTCGTTTTGCTCGGATTCGGGCACACGCTGGGTAGTTACGTATTGACCGCTGCGGACCATGGGGACTCGTGGTTCAGCGCGGAGCTGTGGCAACCGGACGAGGGAATCACCGAGATGAGTTCGGCGATGGGTTCGTTCTGGCTGACCACCGGTAGCTTCGGCGTGCCGCTGATGGTCCTCGGCATGGTCGTGCTGTGGCTGGATCGCCGGGGCATCGTGCCGCCGTCGTTCATCGCCTGGACGCTGGGCATCTGGTCGGTGCTCGCTGCCGTGATCCTGGAGCCCGCCCCCTGGGTGCTTGCCTGGATCGCGGTCGGGCTGCTGGCGGTCGCCGCCCGGCGAGCGCGCTTCGTCGAATCCACGCCCCAGCTCAGTGGCGTGTGAGCGGTCATCGATGGTCTGCGCCGGGTAGTGCGGGGACGGCGATGCCCGTGAATTGTTCTCGCGGGCATCGACGACTCGGACCGGGCGCGCTGTCCTCCCGACCGGCTCGAATCGTGCTGACCACCTCGTCGTAGTCCAATCGTGGCGAGCGCGGGAACCAGGCGTTCGTGTCCGGCTTGCCGACCGGCCCGTCGGTGCAGGTATTCGCCGTGCGGGCCTCCCGGAAGAGCAGATCCTGCGCCTCTGCGGCGAGCGTGAGCAAGGCTGGCTGAACGGAGTTCACATATTTCTCCTCGAAAAGTGTCCGGGGACGATCAGTCGTGGGCGACGCGCCGCGATCGGGTCAGCAGCGCTCCGTCGACGCGGACGAGCACGTCGTGCACGACGCAGCTCGGCGCGATCTCGGGCTTGCTGTTCGGGCGGATCTTCACCACCAGGCAGTAGGCGGTGGACACGATGGTCCCGTCGTCCTGGGGTTGCAGGTTGATCATGTTGAACCAGTGCCTGCGCTGCATCGGGTCGGTCTCGAAGCGCTTGTGGAACTCGACCAGGTCCGCGATGATGCCCGCTCTGGTCCGGGCGGGTGGAATGCCCGGCGAGTGCTCGAATTCCGCGTCCTCGGTGAAGGTCTCGGCGTAGCCGGGGATGTCGCGGTTGTCCAGTCGCTGCATCTGCTCGGCGTAGAACTGCTGGACCTCGGCGTACAACTCGGTGCGGCTTGCGACGGTGGTCATGGTTGCTCCCTAAGGTTGCGGCGGGGCGCGGCTGCACGCCACGGTGGCCGACGCCGCTAGAGCTTCGGTCGAGCCGCCGCGTGTGACCGTCGATTGACCGGATCTATAGGACGCGCGACGACGCTGATGGTCGAAAAGCCCGGCGAGTTCGGAAGATCGACCGATGGAGGAGTCATGGCGGAAAATCGGCGCGTCGCGCTGGTCACCGGAGCGACCAGCGGAATGGGTCTCGAGATCACCAAAAGCATGGTGGCCCAGGGCATTGCGGTGTTCCTCTGCGCTCGCGACCAGCAGCGGGTGACCGACACGGTGAAGAGCCTGCAGGACGAGGGCTACGAGGTGGACGGCACCGTCTGCGACGTGGCCGACGCCGCGCAGGTCCGCGAGTACGTCGACGCGGGCGTGCGGCGCTACGGCTCGATCGACATCCTGATCAACAACGCCGGCCGCAGCGGCGGCGGCGTCACCGCGCAGGTGACCGACGAACTGTGGTTCGACGTGATAAACACCAATCTCAACAGCGTGTTCCTGATGACGAAGGCGGTGCTGAACGCGGGCGGCATGCTGGAGCGCGGCAGCGGCCGCATCATCAATATCGCCTCCACCGGCGGCAAGCAGGGTGTGGTGCACGGCGCCCCGTACTCCGCGTCCAAGCACGGCGTGGTCGGTTTCACTGTATTCCGACCTGTGGGGTGTCGACACCGACGAGGTGCACGCCAGGGTCAGCGTGCGGGTGCCCATCGGTCGTTACGTGCAGCCGTTCGAGGTGGCGGCGATGGTCGACTACCTGATCGGCCCGGGGGCAGGTGCGGTGACCGCTCAGGCGCTGAATGTCTGTGGCGGACTGGGCAATTACTGAGCGCAAGGAGTCACGGCAATGACCACAGTCGACGAGAACGCCGCGGACGCCCGTGTCACCGGGCACGACGATTATTTCCGTTGCCGCGCCCGAGAGTCCGGCGATCGGTGCGGTGGTGCGCGCACCTAGTGTGGGCGTGTTCTATGTCCCGAACCGGGCGCGGACCCCTTCGTCGAGGTCGGCGACCGGGTGCGGGCCGGACAGCAGATCGCCATCGTGGAGGCGATGAAACTGATGATCCCGGTCACCGCCCAGACCGGCGGCGTGATCACCGGGATACTCGAGGAAGACAACGAACCGGTGCAATTCGACGAGCCGTTGTTCTCGTATTCGCCGGAATGACAGTGCATTTCAGGCAGGCGAGCGGCTGCGTCGCCAGGTGAGCACCCGGCGCTGGGTCCGCCCGCCGACCTGTGCGGAGCCGATCAGGGTGAGCACGTCTCCGGTCAGCGACATCTGGCGCACCTGCTCGGTGTCCGCCCACGCCGGGTTGGAACACACGCTGATCGCGTGCACCATCTCCGTGCCGGATCGCCGCCAGGTGCCCGCGTAGCCCATGAACGGGGTCGCGCCCGCGGCGCCGTCGGTGCGCATCATGCTCACCGACATGTAGCCGTGCGCGCCGTAGATCAGCAGGCCGCGCGGCGCGTCGCCCAGCGGTCCTTGGCTGGTCGCATCGTTTTCGTCGATGTCGAAATAGGACATGAGTTCCCATGTCCCGACGAGGTCGGTCGCGTTCATGGGCCCAACGATGACGGCCGCCGCTCTAATCACGCTGTAGCCGAACCGCGGGCGAAATGGTGACTGATCCGCACCAGCCGCCAGATGATGTCCAGCTCCTCGTGATCGCGCGGCCCGTAGACCATCACCAGCGTCCCGGGCAGGAACCCCTGCCTGGCCATCGGATGCAGCTCCGCCCAGCCCTGCTGGACAGTCTGCGTCACCACGTCGTTCGGCAGGCACATGTGCAAGCTGCCATCGTCGTGTCCGTGCAAGTGGGCGAATTCGGTGCCCGCGAGATAGGCCTGGCCGGGACCCGTGGCAAGGGTCGGCCGCAGGTGCAGGGCACGGGTGTCGGGCAGTGAAACGCCGGTGCGGCCGAGCAGGACGCCGTCCAGCGTGGTCATCCGGGACCACAGCTCCTCTTGCAGATCGGGCGGTGCGATCTGGCTGAGCTGCTGATGCGGGTTGTGCTCGCGGGTCCGCGGCCGGTCGCCGGAGCGGCGCGGCAGGTCGAGCCGCCCGTCCACTGTTGTCGTCGTCATGACTGTGCTCCCTTCGCCCAGCGCCTACGCCAACTCGAACGCGACGGATTGGTATCGCGGACCTACCACGCCGAGGTCCCACCGCGGGTGGAATACGAGGCGACGCCGCTGGCCAAGACCCTGACCCCGGTGTTCAGCAGCATCGTGCAATGGTCCAGCGAGCACCTCGGCGAGGTGCTGGTCGCCCGTGCCGCCTATGACGCGGGCAAGAGTGCGAACTGAATCGAGAAGTGTCGATAAGGACCTGATCGCAGCGCAAGGTCTGCGGAACATCATGGCGGTGCAGAGTGGTGAACCGACCCCGCGGCCCGGTTCACCACCCTCCGCGATCACGTGAGCCTGTTGCATCCCTTGTCGGTGTCATGCATTCGCGAGTGCCACCTGAGCTTGTCCCGGGTCTCGGGGCCGTACACTCCATCGACGCCGGCTCCAGCTGTGCCCTGTGCCCTCTGGAGCGCGGACTTGGTCCTGGGTCCGAATTTTCCGTCGACTTGGAGTCCGGCGTTGTAGCACCTGTTCAACGTGGCCTGCAACGTCGTAACAGCTTCGCCCGAGTCCCCTTCCGAAAGCCGGCAAGTCGTGCCCACGCCTTTCCTGCCCGGAATGGTGGCAACCGATTCATTGCCGGCAGCTGCAATCCCGGTGCCGTTACACACCTCGAGGGCTGCGGCGGCGGGGGCGGCGGTTATCACGCCCAGGCCGGTCCCCATGCAGATGAGCGCGCTCACAATTGCGGTTGCGTGCAGCACACTCGACGATCTCAGTTTCATGAATGGTCCTCATCCAGTAGCGGAATACGGGGCGATCCGATCGCTCCGCCGACGACTTCGGCGTCGTTGTTTGTATCGCCCCAACCGAATCGGTTCAAACGCAAAAGCTGAGTCATATAGAAGTTCCGGGCTCGAATTTACATTCGCTTTGCATAGGGGCAGGTGCGCTGCCGGGGATTCTCAATTCGATGTAAAAGAAGCGGTCGGCCACTTCCGCAACGACAACGGTGACGGTAGGTTCCGCGCTGACCGACCGCGCCGCGAGTGCCGCAGGAGGAATGGCAACCATGGGGCGGCGGCCGCGGCGGTGAAGGCCTCGACCATGCCGGGCATGATGTCGGCGACCGCTTCGCCGTCGCGGGGGACGAAGGTGTCGATGTAGACGAGTTCGGCGATGCGGTCCGGTACGGCGTCGGCCAGTGTGGCTGTAAGGGTGAAATCTGACACCACTTATCGGCGAATCCTGACGTCAGTGGGGGCCCAGTTCGGGCGACTCGTATCGGTGAAATTTGACGTCACTGCCCGTCGGGTGAGGCGGCGGAAACTGACGTCATACGATTGGCGAGTCGCCCTGTGGATGCGAGGTCGGTCCCGAGGCCAGCGACTAGACAGGCGAACGGGTCCAGCAGATCGCTATCCGGTGCGGGATGGAAAGCGCATGCGGAGACCGTGGTGTCAGGGTCGAACGGGTTTCGAGAACCGCTATGAACTCGATTGGGCCCTACCGGTTCGCGTCAGGAAGGCGCCGCCTGTGGGTGGGGCGGATCAGTATCCTCATGCCGATACCGATCACCGCCAGTGTCAAGCTTGCCAACAACCACAGCCACGGGTCGGCGCCGATGTTCTGAGTCCGGGCTGCGAGCAGACCCCGCGGGTCGTACTCGACGTGGACGCTCTTTTTCAGCTCGGGCTCGAGTCGGAAGGCCCCCGGGCCGTATTCAATTCGCGGGGACTGCGGGGCGTACGAATCGGCCTTCTCTTTCAGCGATACCACGCGCTCGCCGCAGTCCAGGGAATAAGCGGTCTCCCAGCTGTCGCCGGACTCGGATTTGACCTTGTAGGTTTCGCTGGAACGCACCCCACAGTCGGCGACCACGCCGCGATACTCCATGGCGAGGTGGTGAATGCCGAACCCGAGGCAGACCCAGGAGAAGACAAGCGGCACAATCAGCAACGCCGCCGCGCGTTTCCGGAACCGGGCCCAGTCGGCAAACCCGAAGAGGCAGTACCAGAGGATCCCGATGGCGCCGGCGGCGAAGCCGAAGCCGTCGTCGTTTGTCCCGGGATCGGCCAGAAACGCGGCATACCATAGGGCGCAGAACACGGTGGCCAGCGCGACCAGCGGCAAAAAGAGCCCCAGTATCCAATCTTCCGCGGCAAATCTGGAATCGGCTGGTTGAGATTCGGCGCACTCAGGCCCTGCTGCTTCGGTTTCGGAGGGGTCGCGCTCTCGGGGCTCAGGTTCGCTCGGTGGTGTCATCACAGGTCTCCGTGGAGGAGGTTACCGTAGCCGGGCGCGGGCGGTGTGGTTGCAGATCGGCCGGTCGGCGGGGGCACGCGCGGGTAGATGGACGACAGGGCCCTCTCATCGACACGCTCGTGTACGTCGCCTGCTTCGCAACGGACTTGCCTTACACCCGCGGCGACAGCGACTCTCCTCCCACCTCGCGATCATCACGGGAAGCCCTGTACCGCAACCGAGATAGCGACGTCATAATTCGCCGTGAGCGCGGCCGGTGATGGGGCGAGACGGGCGACATTCCCCCCGGCCGACGTGAGATTCTCAATTCCCACCGCGCTGTAGGTAGCGTCAACGATATCGAGAAACCCGTATCGAATCGATGAAAACTGGGTAATATCGGAGTTAACTCGTCGCATTCATTCATTGAATTTCCCTCTGCCGCAAGGAGATTCGCACGCGATTTGCGGAACCGTCAGCGACGGTGAATTCGTAGGATGTTGTCTTTCCTGGTGCCCGGCTGTCCCTCCGGCCCGGCATGTTCGCGCTCGACGACTTCGTCGACCTCCACCCGCCATTCGGCGGGGTCCAACGCCAGTCCCGCACGCACGTCGGCGGTGGTCGGGAAGCGCACGTCGAAGGGCGGCTCCACCACCCAGCTCGGCCATTCCGCGTGCCCGACGATCAACAGCAGCCCGCCCGGCGCCACCGCCTCGGCCGCGCGGCGCAGAATCCTCGTCCGCTCACCATCCCGGGCGGCTGGTGAGTGCAGGTACTGCGCCGTGACGAGATCGAAACTCCCGGACGGGAAGCTCTCGGCGAGATCGTGCCGCTGCCATTCGATCCGATCCGACAATCCCTGCCGCCGCGCCTCGGCCCGCGCGCGGGCGAGCGCGGTCTCCGAGACGTCGGCGGCGGTGACCCGCCAGCCACGCTCGGCCAGCCAGATCGCGTCGGCGCCCTCGGCGCAACCCAGATCCAGTGCCGAACCCGGTGCGATCGCTGCGATCTCCCGCACGAGCAGGAGATTCGGCCGTCCCGACCAGACCTGCTCACGCTCGGAGTAGAAGGCCTCCCAGTACTCGACCGTCGTTGGCGTCGGCCCGTCCGCATGGTGGTGTGTGGGTTTCATGAACCCCACCATCCGCCGGACACGGAGAATCGGCAAATAGCGTTGCCGGTTCGGCAACGACCCCCAGTGGTCGGCGCGATACGGGCGCTCCGGTCCGGCCGCGTCGTTCCTCAGTCGTCGAGCGGATCGCGCGGGAGCATGCCCTCGGCGGCGCGGAGGCGGCCGGTCATGGCGGTCAGCAAGTCGATGGAGTCGTCGGAAAGGCCGACGGCCGTATGGATCAGCCTGCGTAGCCGCTGGCTGGCGAACCGGTCGGCCACCGCGCAATCGTGCTCGGTCGGGAAGTCGTGCTCGGGCGGTGTGGCGCCGAGCTGTAGGTCGAGATTCACGCCAAGGTACTCACAATCGGTCATCGAGCTCCAGGAAACATGGTGGATGCGCTGGACCGCGCTCCGGAACGACGTGGAGGCACGGTCGTTCCGGGGCGCAGCGTACCTCGCACCCTCTTCGTCACTGGGCCGGGGCGGAAGGGTTGCACGTGCTGTCCCTGCCGTAGTCGGGTCGGCTCACCCGTGCCGTAGCCGTGCCCGCTCCGGAGCGGGGACATTACGCATTGTTCCACTGGCCCTGTGGATTTCGACGCACCGCCCCCCTGCCAACGCCCATGCCTTCCGCTGATCGGGCCCTGAGCGATGGCGGACCGTGCACCCGGTGTCCAGGTACCCATTCGTGGGAAACCGCCGGGATCGGCGCCCCGCCGGTGCTGTGCCGGGCGCGGAACCGCCAGACGTGCCCGTGCTCGATCACCGCGGGGCATACCGAAAATCAGGCGCCGACCGCACCCGCGCGTGACACGATGGGTGGCGGCCGAAGCGGATATCGACTGGTGAGGGGCCCGACATGGGGAATCTCGACGGCAGGGTGGCGGTGATCACCGGCGGCGCCCGCGGACAGGGCCGTGCGCATGCGCTGGCACTCGCCGGCGCGGGCGCCGACATCGTGGTGTGCGATATCGCCGCACCTGTGCCGGGTCTTCCCTACGCGCTGAGCACCCCGGATGATCTGGCCGAGACCGCCGAGCTGGTCGAGCGGACCGGCCGCCGCTGTATCGCCGTGCGGGCCGACGTGCGCAGCCTCGAGCAGATGTGCTCGGTGGCCGAGCGCGCGATCGAGGAATTCGACCGCATCGACATCCTGATCGCCAACGCGGGTATCGCGTCCAGCTCACCCATCGCCGAGATGGACGAGCAGATGTGGCAGGACACGATCGACACCAACTTGACCGGCGTATTCCACAGCTTCCGTGCGGTGGTCCCGCATATGATCGAGCGCCGCTGGGGCCGCGTCATCGCCACCTCGTCCATCGTGGCCAAGATGGGCGCGCGCAACGCCGGGCACTACGCGGCCACCAAGTGGGGCGTGCTCGGCCTGGTGAAATCGCTGTCGCTGGAGGTGGCCGAGTACGGCATCACGGTGAACGCGCTGCTGCCGTCCGGCGTGGACACCGACATGATCCAGAACCCCGCCACCTGGCGGCTCATGGTGCCGGACAAGGAGAATCCCACCAAGGAGGATTGGATGGCGATCATCGAATCCGGTCCGCCGAACGCGGATCTGATCCAGCCCGCCGAAGTGGCCGAGGCCGTGCTGCTGCTGGTCTCCGAGCACGGCCGCCACTTCAATGGTGAAGCGGTGACGATTTCGTGCGGGGGTAGCGCGAACACGTCATGACCTGCGCAGCTCCGGGGCGTGCATCCGGCCGAAAGGGCAGGCCGCGAGCGAAGTCCATCTGGGGCGCGCCTGTACAGACCTTGTCGCGCAGTGCTTCACTGGACAGCACATGGTCTGTGCAGTGCCCGCGTCCGGCCAGGAGTCAGTGCATGTCCCGTCACACCGAACGGACTGACCCGCTTCGGTTCTCGGTGTGCCGACCGCGTCGCGACGTGACGATGCTGATGGTGGTCGGCGAGATCGACCTCGCGACCGCACCCCGGTTGCGCGCCGAGCTGGCCCGCGGATCGCTACGCGACACAAGGACACTCGTGCTCGATCTGTCGCCGGTCACGTTCCTCGCGGCGGCGGGACTGACCGTCCTGGTCGAGGCGCAAGCCGAAGCCGCACGAGCCCATCGCCGCATGATCCTGATCACCAAGGCGCGTTCGGTCGACCGGGCCATCGAGACCACCGGCCTCTCCGCTGGATTCCATCGCGTCGGCTCGTTGGACGCCGCGCTCGCCGATATCGCGCCCGGCTACGACGAGAGCGCTTGACGGGGGTCATCGCCGGGAGGTGGCCCGAGGCCGCGCCCGACCGGGCGAAGGCGACGCGGCCACCTCGCACGTCGGGTCAGCGGCGGTGTTCGAGCTTCTCGCGTGCGGCGTGCGCGGCCCGGGCGCCACGCTCCCGCGCTAGGTGCGCGGTGTGCGCCCCGCGTTCCCGTGCTTCACCCGCGATCTCGGGTCCGCGGTGCTTGGCGAGCTCGGCCAGCTCGGCTCCACGTTCCTTGGCGAGTTCGGCCCATTCCGCACTGCGCTGCTTGGCCAGCTCCGCGAGGTGACCCCCGCGCTCTTTGGCGATTTCGGCCCAGTCGGCGCTGCGCTCTTTGGCGATTTCGGCCCAGTCGGCGCCCCGTTCTTTGGCGAGTTCGGTCCAGTCCGCGCCGTATTCTTTGGCGATTTCGGCCCAGTCGGAGCCCCGCTCTCTGGCGATTTCCGCCCATTCGGCACCGTGCAGCTTCGCGGACTCGGCGAGATCGCCGCCGTGTTCCTTGGCGGCCTCCGCCCACTCCGGTCCGTGCCGTTGTGCCGTCTCGGCCAGCTCCGCGCTTTTGGTCGCGGCGGCGGCCCCGAGCGCTCGCGCCCGTTCCGCGGCCTCGTGCGCGTGCTTGCGCAATGCGGTTCCGGTCGCGCCGTTGGAGGTCGCGCCGAACGGGAGCGCCGCCGATACCGTGGCGGCCGCGTCCCGGGCGGCGCGGCGGCCGCGCCAGCCTAAGGACGGCTTGCCCTCGGTGTCGGCCGCGGCGATCATCAGGCCGCCGAGCAGCCCGACATCCTTCAGGAACGCGGTGCGTTTCGCCGATTTCCGCGCGGGGTCCTGCTCGTTCCAGAAGTCCTGCTCGGTGACGGTCGCGGGTACGACGGTCGCGGCCAGCACCAGGGCGGCCAGGCGCGGCGCCTTCCCGAGTGCCAGCAACACGCCGCCGCCCACTTGGGCGAACGCATTGATCTGCACTACGGTTGCCGGATCGGCAGGCAACTTTCTGGCAATCTCGTCGGGAAGCTGCCGCCGCCCGCGCTCTACCAGTTGGTTCGCGGACTTGACCCGCTCGTCCGGGTGCCGCAGCGTATCGACTCCATCGACGACGAACGCGGTGGCCAGTAGCGGCCGGGCGAGTCGGCGCAACAACATGACAAATCCCCTTCTCTCGATGCCGTTACCGACCGGATTCCCGCAAGTCGCGTGCGCAAACACGCCCGGACGCCGCCTTGTGAACACCGCCTCACCCGGATAACAGCACATCCACGGTGGCCGATTATCGAGACGGGGCCGCGCCCTGATCCGGGCCGGTTCTCCCACCTCCCACCCTGCTCTGCCGGAAGGTGTCCGCTGTGCGAACAGCTACCTCTACAACGACTTTCGAAGCCATCGTCGCCGGGCTACCCGCCGCGCCGATGTGCACGTTCCGCTTCGACGGCGTGCGGTGCCGTCATCGCGCGGAATGGTTGATCCGTAAACGGTCCTGCTGCCACACCGCGGGCGTCGATTTCCTCTGCGAGACCTGTCATGCGCGCATCAACTGGATGCTCGAGCTCGGCATGGCTTTCGAGTGCGCCGGCTGCGGCGTGCGCTCCACGGTCTTCGCCGAGCTGTGCCCGACCGCGGCTCCCCTCTGAGCGCGGCTCAGCCGTTCGCTTGTTCGCGCACGGCTGCCGTGCCGGTCGCCGCCAGGAAACCGCTGATGATCTCGGTGACCCGATCCGGGTCCTCCACCATGGGAAGGTGACCGCAGTCGGGTATCTCCACCGCGGTGTGCGGGCGCAGCGCACGGTTGAGGCGCTTGCCCGCCTCGGCCGAGAGGATGCGATTGCGCCGACCCCAGATCGTGCAGATCGGCGGGAAGCCAGCGGGCGGATCGAACGTGTCCAACGCGCGGTAGGCCGGGAAATCCTGGACCAAGCCGTGCAACGCGGTCAATCGGCCCCGCTCGGACCAGTGCGCCCGCATGCGTGGCTCGTACTGTTGTTTCCGGCCGCGACCACGCGGGCCGAGCTGATTCGCGACGATCAGCGAGACCGCCCAGCCGGGCAGGCTGATCCGGCGAGCCACCGGAGCCAGCGGCAACCGCGCGTCGAGCCAGGCCAGTCCCGCCGACTGCCCCGAACTCACGGTGTCCCAGGTCAGCGGATTGACCAGGACGAGGGCGCGCACCCCCGCCGGATAGCCGATGGTGTAGCGCAGCGAGGTGGCGCTGCCGAGGCAATTGCCGATCAGCACCACGTTGGTGAGCCCGTGAGCGGTCAGGAACGCGCCGAGCATGTTCACGTAGTCGGTGAGCCGGTAGCCCGCCGCGGGCTGATCGGATCGCCCATATCCGGGAAGGTCGAGCGCGAAGACTTCGTGCTCGCACCGCAGCGCCGCGACCTGGTGGTTCCAGATGCGGTGTTGTGCACCGGCATTGTGCAGGAATACGACCGGAGAACCGCTACCCGCGCGGTCGAAGACCACGGCCCTGCCTCGATGCTCGAAAACCTCCACGCCGACTCCCTGCGAGCGGCCCGGCGAGCGAATCGCCGGGTGTGCCGCGATTTTACGTGGCCGTACCCGGTCGAGCGGGCGCTCAGGGCACACCGGACGGTGGCCTGCACGCGCAGATGCAGGCGCATGTTTCGCACCGGGGATTTCACACCGTGAGACCGGAGCGCACCACCTTGCCGGTCGCGTTGCGGGGGAGCGCGGTGGTGGTGAGCCGCCAGCGCGCGGGCACCTTGTAGTAGGCGAGCCGTTCTGCGGTGAACGCGCGCAGCTCGTCTTCGGTTGTCGCGGTGTCGCTTTCGACCACGACCAGGGCGGCGACCTGCTGCCCGAGATCGGCGTCCGGCACGCCGACGACCGCGCACTCGCGCACCGCGGGATGTTCCTCGAGGCACTGCTCGATCTCGGTGGGATAGACGTTCTCCCCGCCGCGCAGGATGAGATCGGAACGGCGTCCGGACAAGCGCAGCCTGCCGTCTTCCAGGACGCCGATGTCACCGGTGCGCAGCCAGCGGTCCGCCGTGATCGCCGCGGCGGTCGCCGCCTGGTCCTCCCAGTAGCCGAGCATGACGTACGGGCTGCGCAGGTAGATCTCGCCTTCGGTGCCGTCGGGGACGGTGTTGCCCGAGCTGTCGCGGATCTCCAGCGTGACGCCGAGGACCGGGCGCCCCACGGTGTCGGGGAACGCGGCCAGCTCCGCCGGACTGGCCAGCGTTGCGGCGGTGCTGCACTCGGTGAGGCCGTAGCTGGTCACCAGGGCGTTGCGGGCGACGGGCAGCTGATCGCGCAGTTTCTGTTGCAGCGCCGCCGAGGACGGCGCCGAGTTCAGCGAGAAGGCCGTCAGCGAGGACAGGTCATAGTCGGCGAGCTCGAGTTCGAGCATCCTGGTGGCCATGGTCGGCATCGCACCCCAGTTGGTGATCCGTTCGGCCTCGATCAGTCGCAGTACCCGTTCGGCGTCGAACGACCCTTGGTGGATGACGGCCGCGTCCCCGGTGACCAGCCGGGGCACCACCAGGTTGTGCAGGCTGGCGATGTGGAACAGCGGCGAGGTGAGCAGGTAGCGCCGCCCGGTGGGCAGCTCGCCGGCTCCGGTGAACGCGGCAGCGAGCGCGTCGTTGAATACGTGATAGTCGATGACCGCCACGAGGTTTCGATGCGAGTGCACCGCGCCCTTGGGTCGCCCGCTGGTGCCGCTGGTGTAGAGGATCACCGCGGGGTCGTCCTCGTCGATTTCGGTCTGTGGCAGCGTGTCGGTCCGGAAGCCGGCCAGGAGCGCGGGTAGGTCGTGCTCCATGGTGAGTACCTGGACGCGAATGTCCAGCTCCGCCAGCAGCGCGGCGCGCTTCGCGTCGACGACGAGCACGGTGGGGCTGGTGTGCTGCACGCCGTAGGCGATCTCGCGGGGCGCCCACCACGCGTTGTAGCCCACCGCTATCGCGCCAAGCGCCTGCGCGGCCCAGAACGTGACCACCCACTCGGGCGTGTTCGCCGCCAGGATGCCGACGCGATCGCCCTTTCCGACGCCGTATCGGTCGCGCAGGGCCGTGGCCAGCGCGGCGACGACGGCGGCGTGCTCGGTGAAGGACATCGTGCGGTCCGCGGTGACCAGGTAGTCCCGGTCGCCGTGCTCGACCGAGGCGGCGAGCACTTCGCGCAGCGAAGATCGGCGGTGGCGCACGACCTGCACGGGTGCGCCGAGCACGTCCTGCACCACCATCTCGAACCGGCCGCCCGGGCCGGTGAGCTGGGCCGCCGCCTGCGCCGCGAACGCCTGCGGATCGAATGGCTCTGTCATATCGGGTACTTCCTCGTCACTGCACAGGATTGGTTCGTCACGGCTCGGGGACCAGCACCGCCCGGCCGGTGACCAGGCCTCGCTCCAGCCGGTCGAGTGCGTCGCGGCCCTCGGCAAGGGGGTAGCGCTCCACCTCGACCCGTAGCTTGCCCGACGTGGCCAATGCCACGGCGTCGATCAGGTCGGATTTGGTGCCGCCGTACGACTTTCGGACCGACGCGCCCCACGGCCAGCCCGGCCCGCCTGCCGGTGCCGCCGTGATCTCCGGGGCGCCGCCGCCCAGGCCGATCATCCGGTAGGCCCCGTTGGGCGCCACCGACTCCACGGCGAGCCGCGCGGTCGCGTCGACGCCGACGAAGTCGAACACCGCGTCCGCGCCGCGGCCTTCGGTGCGGTCGAGGATCTCGCGTGCGGTGTCCTCGCCCGCCGCGAGTCCCTCGGACGCACCGCACCGCACGGCGAGTTCGAGCTTGTCGGCGTGCATGTCCACGGCCAGTATCCGCGCCGCGGTAGTCGCGGTGAGGATCTGCACCGCGACGTGACCGAGCCCGCCGACCCCGATGACCACTGCCACCGACCCCGGGCCGAGCTGCTCGCGAGCGCCGCGGATGGCGTGATAACTCGACAGGGCGGCATCGGCCAGCGGCGCGGCCTGGAGGAAATCCAGGTCGCCGATCGGCACGAAGGAACTCGCGGGCACGCGGATGTACTCCGCCATGCCGCCGTCCGGCCCGAGCCCTGGACATGGCGGCATGGCGGTGCGGCCCGCGGCACGGCAGACGTTCTCGTTGCCGCCGACGCACTCCCGGCACACCCCGCACGACCAGCACAGATACACCACGCCGCGCTCGCCGGTTCGGCGGCCGCCGACCGCGCCGCCGATCGCCTCGACGGTGCCCGCGATCTCGTGGCCCAGAGTCGGCGGCTCCGCGCGCATCTGGAACGGGATGTGCAGCACGTGCAGATCCGAATGGCAGATGCCCGCCGCGCCCACGCGCAGCAGCAGATCGGCCGGACTGATCTCCGGGATCGGTACCTTGCGCAGTTCCAGCACCCCCGGCGCGGTGAGCTGTAGTGCCCGCATCATCGGCGCACCGCCTCGAACGTCGCCCGCAGATAGGCGTCGGCGCGGTCGGAGCCGATCAGGCCAGGGGCCATCCGGTTCATGGTGTAGGCGAAAGTGAGCCGGTGGTCCAGATCGTTGACCACCATCGCGCCGCCGTACCCGGCCCACCAGCACACCCGTCCGTCGGGCACTTCCGGGGCCGTCTGCCGCTGCGGCAGACCGTAGCCGATGCCGAACCGCAGCGGCACCAGCAGCGCGAGATCCACCCCGTCGGACTGCTGCTGGAAGATCAGATCGATCGTCCGGTCCGACAACAATCTCCGGCCGTCCAGCTCTCCACCGCAGGACACCAGCGATTGCACCCGCGCCACCGAGCGCGCGTTGCCGTGCCCGTTCACCGCGCCGATCTCGGCCTGTCGCCACGCCGCGGTCGCCGTCTCGGCGATATCGAGCAGCGGACTGGTGAGCGTCTTGACCAGGATGCTGTCCTGGTCTAGCGCGGCCATGTCGAATTCCGGCATGTCGGGCGGAATGAGCGTGGCGATCCGCCCGTGCTGCTCGGGCGCGGTGCCGATGTGGAAATCGGCGCCGAGCGGTCCGGCGAGCTCGTCGGCGAAGAACTGGCCCAGTGACCGTCCGGTGATCCGGCGGATCACCGCGCCGATCAGATGGCCGTAGTCGAGCGCGTGGTACCCCGACGCGGTGCCCGGCTCCCACCACGGCGGCTGGCTCGCGAGACGGGCGGCGGAGGCCTCCGCGTCGTAGATGTCGGTCAGCGCGATCGGCGGCTGCCAGCCCGAGACACCGGAGGTGTGCGCGAGCAGATGGCGAATCTCGATGTCGCCCTTGCCGTTCGCCGCGAACTCCGGCCAGTACCCGGCCACCTTCGCGTGCACGTCCAGTTCGCCGCGCTCGACCAGCAGCAGTGCGCAGAGCGCGGTCATGGTCTTGGTGAGGGAGAAGACGTTGACCAAGGTGTCGTCGGTCCACGGCGTGCTGCGCCCGGGATCGCGGTAGCCGCCCCACAGGTCGACGACCGGTTCACCGTCGACCATGACGCAGATCGACGCGCCGAGTTCGTCGCCGGACGCGAGCCGATGCTCCAGTTCCGTTCGCACCCGCGCGAATCGCTCGGCGCAGAATCCCGAGGTGGTGGTGCCTGTCGTGGTGGTCATCGCCGCCTCACACGTGTTGCGGCACCCGGGCCGGAACCGGCAGCGGATTCCCCGCGGCCGCGGCTCTTTTCGCGCCTCGCGCCAGTTCGCGTTGGATATCCCGCACATAGGGTTCGAATTCGATCTGGATGGTGTGCCGGGGCGAGTCGTAGTAGCGGCCCGTCCTGGCCGACTCCGCGGACCGGATGGCCGCCCGCATCTCGTCGGCCGTCGGCAGGTGGTAGCGGCCGGTGAGATAGGCGGCGACGAACTTGCTCTGCTGCTCGGCGAAGTTCACCAGCGTCGGCAGCGGCTGGGCCAGGCCGAGGAAGAACAGATTGTCGATGCCCGGCTTCATCATCTGCTTGAACAGCGGGAAGCGGTTCTCGCTGTCGGGCAACAGGTCCGGATCGGAGAAGAACGGAAAGGAGATGCGGTAGCCGGTGGCGCAGACGATCACGTCCACCTCCTCGGTGCTGCCGTCGGCGAAGCGCACCCGCGGACCCTCCAGCGCGGTGATCGCGGGCTTGAACGCGATATCGCCGCAGCCGGCGCGGTGCAGGAACTCCTCGCTGGCCGACGGATGCGCCTCGAACGGCAGATGGTCGGGCTTGGGCAGACCGTAGTCCTCCATGTTGCCACGGAACTTCCGGACGAAGCGCTGCTTGAGCTTGAGCCCTACCGCCGGCGGGATCCACCGCGGCATCGAGCGCTTGTCGCCGACCTTGCCGTTGACGTACTTCGGCAGCACCCAGACCCCGCGGCGGGCGGAGACATACAGCTCGGCGGCGAGGAAGCGCTGGGACAGTTCGGAGGCGATGTCCAGGCCGGAATTACCCATGCCGACCACCACGACGCGCTTGCCGCGCATGTCCACGGGGTCGAACGGGTCGTTGTAGGCGTGGCTGTGCAACAGCGTTCCGTCGAAGGCACCGGGGTAGTCCGGAATTCGAGGATCCCAGTGATGACCGTTGCAGACGATCAAAGCGTCGTAATCCCTGGCCTGTCCATCGGCCGTGGTGATCAGCCAGCGGCCGTCCGCGCCGCGTTCCGCCCCGGTCACCTTGGTGTCGAACATGATGCGGTCGCGGATGCCGAAATGGTCGACGTAGTCGCGGAAGTACTGGAACAGCTGGGAATGATGGGGAAAATCCGGCCACTCGCCAGGCGCCGGATAGTCCTCGAACGCCAAGCGGAACTTGGACGTGTCGATGTGCAGGCTCTGGTAGCAGGCCGACATGCCGTTGGGGTTCTTGAAGTACCAGTTGCCGCCGACCTCGTCGGACGCCTCGTAGCAGTCGAACGGGATGCCGTGGTCCTGCAGGCGCTTGGCGGCGGTGATCCCGGAGGGGCCAGCGCCGATCACGCAGACCAGGGGGAGCGCGGTTGACGTCATTCACTGTCCTCGTGCTGGGCGGCACCGTGCGCGGTGCCGGGCCGAACCGTCCGGCGTCGTCGGGCGCCGGAGTGACGTAGGCAACAAGGTAACATTCGGTAGACAATGTGTCTAGTGAGTGACATGCTGTCTACCAGAGGCGCTCACGCGGTCGCGCGACGTAGACTCGCTCAGCGGAAGTCGCACGTCAGCCCGATGTTTTCCAGCTAACGCGAGGTACCTGTTCACTATGCGAACGAACGCGAACACCAGCCTGCGGGACGAGCAGAAGCAGCAGACCAGGGCCAGGCTGCTGGCGGCCGCCAAGGAGCTGTTCGCCGCCCGCGGCTACGCGGCCGTGCGGGTGGACGACATCGCGGCCGCGGTCGGTTGCAGCCGCGCCACCTTCTATCTGCATTTCGCGGGCAAACTCGAGATCCTGCGGGCGATCGCCGAGCAGGGCACCGCGCCCAGCGCCCTGCACTTCTATCAGGATCTCGACCGGGTGCTGGAGACCGGGTCGCGCGCCGAATTCGTCGGCTGGGTGACCCGCGCGATCGAATGGTTCCACGAGTACAAGGACCTGCTACCCGCTTGGGACGAGGCGACCGCGCTGGAGCCGGAGTTCCGCGAGATCGCCCGCAACGGCATCCTGGCACTGCCCAACGCGATGACCGCCTACCTCGCCGCCTGGCCCGCCGACCGCAAGGACGAGGCGCGGTTGCGGGTGGAATTGCTTGTGGCGCAATTGGAACGGTTCTTCACCCGGTGGGCGATGCAGGGCACCATCGACGTCTCGGCGGAGCAGGCCGCCGAGGTGCTCACCGACATCTGGTTTCCCGCGCTACGAGCGCCGACGACGCCGAGCTGACTCGGTGATCGCGCGCTGCGACCTATTCGTCGGGCCGGTCGAAACCGCGCATACAGAGGGTGATTCCCCGATTCGGCCAGCCGACCGCGTTCGAGCCGTCGGCGTCACGCGGACAGGCGTCGGCGTCGGCCGCGTAGGGCAGGACGGCGGTGATCCGGATGATCTTCTTGCCGGCTCCGGCGCAGTCCACCTTTCGAGGCAGATGCCAGTCGGTGACGTCGTAGCAGGTGCCCGCTCGCCAATCGGGCGCGAGGCACAGGTGGACCTCCTCCCGCCCGGTGCGGTCGGTTCGCTGATGTTCCCGGTCGACTCGCGGATCGGTGCAGGATCCGGTCTGCAGCACGCGGAAGTTGGCGGGGAACGTGTCACAGGCCGCGGGGACCAAGGTCGCGGTGACGCCGCCGGAGGCGTGCGGCGCGGGAATCGCCACGCAATCGCCGGGCAGTGCCGCGGCAAGCGGATCGGGCGCTTCCGCAGCGGTGTCGTCGGTCGCCACCGGGGCGATGAGGACCAGGCAGGCGATGCTGCCCAGCAGCGCCACGACGCCCGCGGCCGCGCCGACGAGGAACGGTGTGTCGCGCGCGTTCGTGTGCGACGGACTCGGTGGCGCGGAGCGCGGAAGAATGCTCGGAGGCCCTGGCCGCGGCGGCGGTGCGGTCGGCGATGCGCCGTCGGCGAGCAACCGTATTCTCGGCTGCCGTGTCCGCGTGCCATAGCGGTGACCGGTGTCGAAAGGCGATGGCGGCCTGCGGTTTCCGGCGATCATCGCCAGGACGATCACGCCCGCCGCGAGCACGGTGACGGTGACCGCGCCGAAGAGCAGTCCGGTGTGTAGTGGTGCGGCGGCGAGCACCGCCGAATGCCGCGCATGGGTCATATGGCCCCCTGGTTGCCTCGTTCCAGTACCGGTTCGAAGCGGGCCGCTGCGGGTCGCCGTCGGATCACCGGTGCTGGCAAACGGATTCGCCGGAATCAGATCATGCCGTCCACGTGGGTGTCAAAGCGGGTCGCTGGACGCCGAGACAGGGGGATTGCGAATGTAGCCAGAAGTTCGCTGCCCGCGCGGATTTGGGTGCGGACGACTCGATTCGACGCCTGCCCCGAGAATCTGTCGGCGTCGTACGGCATCATCTGTGCACGCAGCCAACCACGAACCATCGCTCGGAGTCACCATGCCGTCGCCACGAACCAAGCCGCAGCCCTTGTCGGACAGCGAGATTCAGCAGATCGCCACGGACATCGCCGGTGGCCGCCCGCCCATGGTGTGGTTCACCTCGGCGGCGGTCGGCGTCCCGGAGGGCCGCTCGGGCAAGGTGATCGCGCTCGGCGACCCGGCCGACGGAGACTTCCTGCAGGTCCGGCCGACCGGATCGAAGGATGTACTGTCCTTCTCGCCGACCGAGGTGACATTGACCAAGCCGCCGCGAGGGGCGGCCGGTACTGCTGCCCAGCCGAAGTCGACAACCAGGAAGGAATCCGCTGTGACCCAGCCGTCGACCGTGACGAGCGCCGCGCCAGCTCCCGCCGGCGCCCCCACCCCGAAACCACCGGCGAGCACCCCCGAAGCGGGCGAACCCGACAGCGCGAGCAGGGGCGCGACCAAGCAGGCCCCGGCGGCGAACGCGGCCAAGCCCGCGAAGGCCGCCGCCCGCAAGCCGAAGGCGCCCGAGGTCACGGTGACGCTGAGCGGCACCGCCGACGGCGAGTGGTCCGTCGACGTGGTGAGCGGCAAGAAGCGCACGGTGCGCGGTCTTCCGGTGGCCAGTTCCGCGGTCGCGCAGGCGGCCAAGATCCTGCATCCGGAGGTCGCCGAGGTGGTCGCCGGGGTCCTGGAGACGTTGCGTGGCGCGCAGGAGGCCAAGGTGCAGCAGTTGCAGGCGGAGCTGGAGGAAGCCAAGCGCCTGCTGGACGAACTGAGCGACTGAGTCACACGGCGGTGCTGGTGGACGGGGTTACCGCGCGCCAGACCCGGCGCTCGGCGTCGACGGACGGGCACCGCGCG
Organism: Nocardia sp. NPDC051787; assembly: GCF_040681325.1. Classification (NCBI taxonomy): domain Bacteria; kingdom Bacillati; phylum Actinomycetota; class Actinomycetes; order Mycobacteriales; family Nocardiaceae; genus Nocardia; species Nocardia sp. NPDC051787. Next base: position 194,424 of record NZ_JBFAYO010000006.1, on the reverse strand, counting down.
TCCTCGTGGAACGCGTACCCCAGCGAATACTGCTTCGCGTGGTACATGGCCGCGTCCGCGTCCCGGATCAGGCCGTGCACGGCGGGGTCGGAGCCGTGCGGACCCGCGCAAGCGATCCCGACGCTCGCGGTGATCGGGATCTCGCCCGCGCTCAACCCGAACGGCCGGACGAACGCGGCGATCAGACGTTCGGCCAGCACGGATGCCTCCGGTCGTGCGAGCGGGGACAGCACGACGAACTCGTCGCCGCCGTATCGGGACACGACGTCCTCGCGGCGCACCACACGCCGGATCCGGGCCGCCGCGGACGTGATCAGCTCGTCGCCCACCGCGTGTCCGTAGCTGTCGTTGACCCGTTTGAAGTCGTCCAAGTCGATGAACAGCAGGCAGATCGGTTGCTCGGCCCAGCGTTCGCGATGCTGCCGCAGCGTGCGCAGCAGCGCGGCGCGGTTCAGCAGCCCGGTGAGCATGTCGTGGTCGGCTTGGTACTGCGCGCGCCGCTCGCTGCGGGCGCTGCACACTATGGCACGCTCGCTGCGCACCAGCATGCCGATCAGTAACAGCGCGAACAGCGACGACACCACCACGCGGTCGAGCGGGGCGAGGCTGGACCCGACCACCGGAACCAACGAGGCCACGATCAGCGCGATCGCAATGAGACTGGCGCGCTGCCTGGAGTGGTGCGGATGGATGCGCCGCGGCGCACCTAGCGTTGCCATGGTGGGATGCAGCGCCGCGGCTCCCACGATGGCGTAGGCGGCCAGCAGCGGAGCAAGCATGGCCGCGGGCCCGAGGACGGTGGCGCCCGCGGTCTCCAAGCTGTAGCCCAGATCGCCGAGCAATATGGCGACCAACCCGGCGTGCAGCAGCCACAGCGAGGTCTCCGCGCGGGTGGAGGTGGCCATCGAGTGCGAGACCAGCGTGAGCAGCAGCGCGTCGAGCACCGGGTAGATCGCCGCCACCACGACGTCCACGCCGGTTTCGGTCGACCGCAGGATCGGCGAGATGAGGAAGGTCCAGGAGGCGAGCAGCGCGCCGAGCCCGATCAGCGCGGAATCGAGCAGCAGGTCGTAGTTGCCGTGTACCTGGCGCGGCCACAGCCAGATCAGCGCGGCGAGACCGACACCGAGATAGCCGAGCAGGGTGAACGCGTCGTCGATCGGATGGAGAGAGTGACCGGACGCGTCGCGCAGCGTGGTGCCGGTCGCGAACAGCACCGCGGAGGCCGATAGCAGATACCACGGCAGCGGGTGCGTCGGCCGGTGCGTGTGCAGACCGACCCCGATCATGGTGAGCGTCTCGCCGACGATGACCGCCATCGTCACGAACGACACCAGCCGCGAGTCGATCGTCAGGTGTATCGCGATCGCGGCCGAGCTGCCGCCCACGAGTACTGCGTACCAGCGAAATCCGAGGTGGCGCCGACAGCTGGTCTGCGGCTGCTCGCTGGGTGTCATCAGCCCCCCTTGGTCGCTCCGTCCCCGGTGAACCGGGCCGCGTAGTAGATCTGTGAATCCTCCACCGCGACTTCGACGTTCGCCTGTTCGTCGAGCACTGCCCGAATACTGTCGGCGAACGAGAACCGAGTGTTGTTGTACGAGCAGATGTCCCAACCGACCGCCGCGCGTTCGGCAACCAAAACCTGGACAACTGATTTGATCATGGCATGGAACGCGGCCCCTTGTCGGGCAGTTGGCGCAACAAGGGTGAAACCCGCGTAATAGATCGCGTCACGCGCCGCGTGTTCAGGGTAGCGGGCGGTGAAATAGTCCGGGCTGATCCACGGCACGGTCTCGAGGTGCCTGGTCAGGGTGGTCACGCCGACGGGCCCACCGGAGCGGGCGTGCGCCACGTGCTTCTGCACGCGCGGATCGCTCATCTCCTCGCGGAACTCCTCGGGATGCAGCACTTGCCGTGCGATGGCCTTCGCGCGCAGCGGGCCGAACGCCTCCTCGTAGAGGCGATGGAAAATCTCGATGCGTTCGTCCGGAATCGTCGTCTCGACGGTCACGGCGATCTCGCTCATGCCCGCGCCTCGCTGGCGCTCGGCTCCGGCACGAGCGAGTGCTCGGCTGTGTCGATGGTTCGCTCGCTCATCGCGGATCCCATGGGCTGGTGTGGTAGGCCGCAAGGACCAGCGCGCAGGCCGGATCGCCGTCGCAGGTGGCGTCGACGGTGCACAGCTGAACCGGGCCGAAGCCGTCGCCGCGGTGGCGGGTCATGTCGGCCAGGCTGGCCCGGATCAGGGCGGTCACCTCCTCGGCGGTCTCGGCCTCGTGCTCCACGAAAAGCCCCGCGCCGGAGCCGTCGTCGCGCAGCGCCCAGCCGATGCCCGCCGCGCCGGTCGCGCCCCGTTCGTGCACGTGCCGCACGGCGTAGACGCAGTACAGGCGATCGCCCCAAGGGATCGGCTTGCGCACCCGGCCGACGCGTTCGACGGTCGCGCGCGGCGGAATGACCGACGACAGCCGGATCAAGTTGGCCTCACCGACGCCGAGGCCGCGCAGTGCCGCGTCGAACGCCGACATGGCGGTCGGCCCGGCTCCGGTCGCCGCGCCGATCTCGATCGTCAGTGGCGCCGGGATCGGACGCAAACGATCGGTCCGAGGTCGTGCGCGTAACTTGCCGCGCTGGGTGTCGTGAATCATCGTGCCCTCCCAATCCGGGGCGGCCACAGATTTGCAGGCCAGCCTTCCGTCAAAATCGACTGTGCGTGACGAACGCCGATCGTGCATCCGAACGCGCCGAAACCGCTGCTCGGGCGGCGTGTCTCGTAACCTGGCAGCAGCGACGAGGACAGCGAGGTACGAGTTTGCGGACATGGGTGGCGCCGGGGCGGGTCAACATCATCGGTGAGCACACCGACTACAACGAGGGCTATGTCCTGCCCATCGCGCTGCCGCTGGTGGTGCGCTGCACGGCGGCGGCGCGCACGGACGGGCGGGTGCGCGTCGGCTCGCGGCAGCGGCCCGGCGAGCCGGTGTTCGTGGCAGTGTCCGAACTCGCCGCGCAGCGGGCGCGGGTACCGGGGTGGTCACGGTATCCGCTCGGTGTGGTCGCCGAGTTCGCGCGGCGCGGGCTCCGGATTCCGGGCGTCGACCTCGACCTGGACGGCGAGGTGCCGATCGGCGCCGGGTTGTCCTCGTCGGCGGCGCTGTCGTGCGCGGTGGCGGTCGCGCTGCGGGACCTGTTCGCGCCCGGCCTGACCGATCGCGCGTTGATCGATGTGGCCAAGGCCGCCGAGAACGACTACGCCGGTGCGCCGACCGGCCTGCTCGACCAGTCGGCCGCGATCCTGTGCACGGCCGGGCACGCGCTGTTGCTCGACGTGCGGGGCTTCGCCGCCGGCCCCACCACGCCGCGCGGTGTCGCGCACGAGCAGATCCCGTTCGACTTGGACAGCGTCGGACTCCAGCTACTGGTGATCGATACCGGGCAACCGCACGAGCTGGTCGACGGCCGCTACGCCGAGCGCCGCGACCAATGTGCCGCGGCGGCCGCCGCACTCGGCGTCGCGGCCTTGCGTGACGTCGCGTCCGCGGCGGACGCCGACCGGATCGCCGATGCCGTGCTGCGCCGCCGGGCCAGGCATGTGGTGACCGAGAACGCCAGGGTCCTTGCGGTTGCCGAGAAATTGCGAGACGGCGCCGACCCGCGCTGTATCGGCCCGATCCTGACCGCGGGGCACGCCTCGCTGCGGGATGATTTCGAGGTGTCCACCCCCGCGTTGGACGCCGCGGTCGACGCCGCGCTGACCGCGGGTGCGTACGGCGCGCGCATGGTGGGCGGCGGATTCGGCGGAAGCGCCATCGCCCTGGTCGATCAGGAGCGGACCGAGGCCGTGGCGGAGTCGGTGCGAAGACGTTTCGCGGACGCGGATCTGCCCGATCCCCGCACGTTCGTGGTCGTGCCATCGGCCGGCGCGCACCGGATCGGCTGAGCGACCGTCCAGGTTTCTGCGTGAATGTGCCACGCGGGTGGGGCACGATCACGCACAGTATGTGTCAGCCGACACCATTCGGCGGGCGACGAGGAGGTCGCGCGCGCCGGCAAGACCAGCACGACGCACAATCTCGCACACGAAACGATCTCGCTCGACGCCCGGTTTCACCGCCAGGAGGAACGCTGTGCCGCTTGCCGACCCATACGTACTCGCCGCCGTGCCGGTCGTTTCGCACCCGGGCACACCGAGCACGCACTTCGAAGCCGCGCAGACCCTCCGGCTGGACGCGCAGCCGGTCGATTACGCGCTGGTCGCCCTGTATTTCGTGTTCGTGCTCGGCATCGGCCTGCTGGCCAGGCAGCGCGTGTCCTCCAGCATCGACTTCTTCCTGTCCGGCCGCTCACTACCCGCCTGGGTGACCGGTCTGGCGTTCATCTCCGCCAATCTCGGCGCGGTCGAGATCATGGGCATGTCGGCCAATGGCGCCGAGTACGGCTTCCCGACGTTTCACTACTTCTGGATCGGCGCGATTCCGGCGATGCTGTTCCTCGGCGTGGTGATGATGCCGTTCTACTACGGGTCCAAGGTGCGCAGCGTGCCGGAGTTCATGCGCAGGCGCTTCGGCACGGGCGCCCACTTGGTCAACGCGCTGAGCTTCGCCATCGCGCAGATCCTCATCGCGGGCGTCAACCTGTATCTGCTCGGCTCCATCGTCAACGTGCTGCTGGGCTGGCCGCTGTGGGTGTCGGTGATCGTGGCGGCGGCGATCGTGCTGTCCTACATCACCCTCGGCGGCCTGTCGGCCGCGATCTACAACGAGGTGCTGCAGTTCTTCGTCATCGTGGCCGCGCTGCTGCCGCTCACGCTGGTCGGGCTGCACAAGGCAGGCGGCTGGGAAGGGTTGCGGGACAAGATCACCGCGGCGCCGGGCGGAGCGCAGCAGCTGGATTCCTGGCCGGGCAACGCGCTGAGCGGGTTCGGCGACAACTTCCTCTCGGTGCTCGGCATCGTGTTCGGGCTCGGGTTCGTGCTCTCGTTCGGGTACTGGACCACGAACTTCGTCGAGGTGCAGCGCGCGATGGCGACGCACTCCATCTCGGCGGCGCGGCGCACCCCGATCATCGGCGCCTATCCGAAGATGTTCATCCCGCTCATCGTGGTGATCCCCGGCATGATCAGCGCGGTCCTGGTGCCCCAGATGGCCGAGTACAAGGCGGCGGAGACGGCGAATCCGGACCTCCAGAGCGACACCACCTACAACCAGGCACTGCTGTACCTGATGAAGGACGTGCTGCCCAACGGTCTGCTCGGCGTGGGGCTGGCGGGCCTGCTCGCGGCGTTCATGGCGGGCATGGCGGCCAACGTCTCCGCGTTCAACACCGTGTTCAGCTACGACCTGTGGCAGCAGTACGTGCGGCGTGAGCAGCCGGATGGCTACTACCTCGGTGTGGGCAGGCTGGCCACCGTCGGAGCGACGGTGGCCGCGATCTTCACCGCGTTCATCGCCTCCGGTTTCAGCAACATGATGGACTACCTGCAAACCCTGTTCAGCTTCTTCAACGCTCCGCTGTTCGCCACCTTCATCCTCGGCATGTTCTGGAAGCGGATGACCCCCACGGCGGGCTGGATGGGCCTGGTCTGCGGAACCGGCTCGGCCATCGTGGTTTTCATCCTGCACGAAGCCAAGGTGTTCGAATTGTCCGGCCAGGGATCGAGTTTCGTCGCGGCGGGTGTCGCGTTCGTGGTCGATATCGTGGTCAGCGTGGCGGTCACCCAGGTGACCCAGCCGAAACCGGCGGCCGAGCTGATCGGGTTGGTGTACTCCGAGACGCCGAAAGACGTGCGCACCGATCCAGACGCCGACGCGCTGCCCTGGTACCAGCGCCCGGTCCTGCTGGCCGGCATCGCGCTCGTGCTCGTAATCGCCCTCAACATCCTCATCGGATAAGGAGCTGCCGCAATGCTTTTCGATATCCGCACCATCGTCGGCGCGCTACTCGGCTGTTATGCGGTCGTCCTCGTCGTCACCGGCCTGGTGCACGACACCGCCGCCGATCAGGCCAAGACCGGTGGCGTCAACGTGAACTTGTGGTCCGGGATCGGCATGGGCGTGGTGGCGCTGGCCTTCGTGGCCTGGGCGCTGCTGCGCCCGGTGCAGGTGCCTCCCGAACCGCACGTGCCCGCGGACCACACCGCCGCGGGCACGGACCCCGTGTGAACGGCGGCGCCCCCGAGGTGGGTGGCGCCGCCGGTTGTCGCGTGGATCAGACGCCAGGGCGCGGGATGTCACCGCGCCAAGCGCCGGTCTCGCGGCCCTGACCCTCGATGAAGTCCTTGAAGCGCTTCAAATCACCGTTCACCCGGTGCTTCAGGACGCCGAGTTTGTCGGCGACGTTCTCCACGAACCCTTCGGGATCGACATCCATCTGCGCGGTCACCCTGGTGTGGGTGTCGTCGAGCCGGTGGAACGTGACGACGCCCGCGTGGTTGGGCCCGCTGTCGGACTTCCAGGCGACGCGTTCGTCAGGATGCTGCTCGGTGATGGTCGCGTCGAATTCCCGCGTCGACGGGCCGACATGGATACGCCAGTGCGTGTGCCGGTCATCGAGCTGTTCGACAGCTTCCACGCCCTCCATGAACTGCGGAAACGACTCGAACTGCGTCCACTGGTTGTAGGCGGTGCGAACCGGGACCTCGACGTCCACCGTGGCGGCCATTGTGCTCACTGCGTACTCCTTTCCTCGCCCGGCCCCGCAGGCGTATGGGCTCCCTCGCGCGGCCCGGCGCTGGTCTGCGGTCGTATTTCGTCCGGCTGCGCCCATCGGGCATCTCCGGTGGACACCTCGGAGGGCGACTCGGACAGTGATCGCGTACCCGGGCAACGTGGGCACAAACAAGCGCCGACCGACTACGCCAGCAACACGTTCGCCGCGTAGGAGTCCAGCTCGCGCACGGGTTGCGTCGACGCCCACGGTTCGAATTTCGCTCTCGTCTGCGCGTACGCCTGCCGCACACGGGGCGAGGTGTTCTGTGCGGCCAGCTCCAGCGCGGTTCTGGCGGCCTCGCACGCGCGGTCGATATCGTGCGCGACCGTCAGCTGTGCGAGGCTGAGGCTCCACAGTGCACGGTCGCGACTGGCGTGGGCCGGGATGAGGCTCAGCGCGTCCTCGATCGTGTCGGCCGCCACGCCCACTTCGCCACCCGTCTCGAGGCACCGGGCGGTCATGGCGCCCGTCGTCCACGCGCTCTGGTAGTAGCAGTACGACTTATCCGGTGTCGTCTGCTCGGCGAAGTCGTCGCTCACCCGGAACAGCTGTAGCCACGCCTCGGATTTCCGTCCGTCGGACGCAAAAGCCTGTGCGGCGCAGAGCTTTCGGAAGTCGTCGACGCGACCGTCCCGGACCGGCACGCGCAGCATGCCATCCGCGATGCCCGCGGCGGTGCGGAACTGGCGCAGTTCCACCGCCAGCTGGGTGCGGTGGCAGAGGATGCCGGTCGCGATGTCGGCGTCACCGGATTCCTCCGCGTGCTGGTAGGCGATCCGGAACAGCTGGTCGGCCCGCGCAAGGTCGCCCTGATCCCAGGCCGCCCACGCACTGCTGGCCGTGGCCTCGCCGGTCAATGATTGCAGCGCCGGACGCAAGGTCGCGGGACACTCCCGCAGCAGCGCCGCGCACGTCTGTGCCTGGGCTTCGATAATGGCTCGAGCGGCATCGGAGCCCAGCTGATCGTCCAGCAGCTGCGCCGCGTGCAGGGTACTTCGGAGGTGGCCGATCGCGTCCGGCGTGACAGTCGGAGAACCACTCGTGCTCAGTGTCGCCGCGCCGACGACCGCGCCGGTGGTGGCAATGAAGTCTCGCCGGTTCACGTCCAAGTCTCCAATCAACGCTCGAAAACGCTGTTGTGCCCCATGGTCCGCATCTTCGAGAACGCTGTCCAGCCGCGCCTGAAACCCGACGCTCACCTGACGGTGTAGCCGGCTCTCCCAAAAGCTGACCGTTCGCTGACCACATCGCAGCAGCTCAGCGAGCTCGCTCTGGGTCAGCCTGCACGCGTCCCGGAGTGCCTTCACCTCCGCGCCGGTCCACATCGTCACCATATCTGCCACGGTGCCCCCTTGCACTGTCAGACGGTCATTGCTGCCGATTGCTGAAGGCTGCGTGTTCGTTACCTTCCACGAGGCATTTTGACCCGGCATGATCGGATGCGTACCCGGAACCGGGAAACCTTGTCGCACAACCGAACCCCTATGCGACGGGACATCCGAATCGTGCACGAAGCACGGTGACGGCTGGCGTACCCCCGCGCCTCGGTTCCGGGTCACCCCACGACGATGACGGCCGAAATCCATTCCCCGCGACCACAGGCGGCCTCATGAACTACGACCATCGAGCCATGGCCGAGATCGCTGTTCTCGCCGAGCTTCTCGCGGCGATCGACACCGCCCTGGCCGATGCCGCCCACCGCGACCGGCATCCCGGCGATGGTCGTGCGCACGTCATCGCGGTAGTGCTGTACGAGTTGATCGCCAGCGCACGTACGGTGGTCGGCCCCGACACCGGTCGCCTGTACGCCGCGCCGATCCTCGATTCGCTCATCGACGACGCACCCGCCGCCGACGAACTCTCCATCCTGGACCTCTTGGTGCCGGTGCTCGTCGCCTCGCACATCGCGAACGAACCCTGACCGGCCCTCGGCTGCTCCAATGCCGCCCGGCACGTTGCCGGGGTAATCCATGGTGTGCAAGAGCATTCGCGGTCGATGTGGTCGGCTGTGTCCACTGAGCGCCGAGATCCGCCGATCGGATCGACCGCCGAATTCATCGGCAGCAGTTGGGATCCAATACCACGCACAGCGCGGCGAGGGCGTCGCGGCGGGCGCGGTGGAAAGTGTTCATGCCGCGGCGTTCGGATTCCACCAGGCCCGCCTTGCGCAGCTGGCCGAGGTGATGGCTGACCGTCGATTCCGACAACCCGACCGCCGCGGCCAGATCGCCGCCGTTCTCCTGCCCGTCCGAACTGGTCAGCAGGAGCGACAGCAGCCGGACGCGCACCGGATCGGCGATCGCCTTCAAGCGCAGCGCCACCTCCAGCGCGGCGTTCTCGTCCACCGGCCCGGCCGCGACCGGCGGGCAGCAGACCGGAGCGGACATATCGATCACGGGCAACGTCTTGGGCATGGGATCAACACTACCCGCGGCATTGACATATGTCGAAAAGGTGAGCAGACTCGACAGCGTCAGCTCTTCGGCATATGTCTCACAAGTGGAGGTTGTCATCATGCCCCGTATTCAGCTCGCCCTCAATGTCGACGACATCGAGCAGGCCGTGCAGTTCTACTCGACCCTGTTCCATGCCGAACCGGCCAAGCGCAAGCCCGGCTACGCGAACTTCGCCATCGCCGAGCCACCCCTGAAACTGGTGTTGATCGAGAATCCAGGCCAGGGCGGCAGCGTCAATCACCTGGGCGTCGAGGTCGAGACCTCGGACCAGGTCCATGCCGAGATCGCGCGCCTCTCGGAGGCGGGTCTGTTCACCGAGGAACAGATCGCCACCACCTGTTGCTTTGCCACCCAGGACAAGGTCTGGGTCACCGCGCCGGACAAGGAGCGCTGGGAGGTCTACACCGTCCTCACGGACAGCGAAACCTTCGGCGCCGCACCGGAACTCGGGGCCGCACCCGAACTCGGCGATGCCGAAGCGGTCCAGGCGTGCTGTGGCACCGCTGAGGACGCCGCGGCCGAGGGATCGTGCTGCGGCGCCACCGCGAAGAAGGAAGCCGTCGCCTCTGGCGCCAGCTGCTGCGGTTGACACGTTCTTTCGCGCAGCGAGGCTCGGGCGGTCGCGAGAGCGATCCGCTGCTCGCGGATCTGTGGCATTCGGCGGCGGTGCGCTCGCTGATCGGTCAGGTCGAGTCCGTCGACGACCAGGGCGTGGCGCTGGAACGGTCGTGCTGTGGAAAGCGATTGATGCCGAACGGGCCGATCCGCTCATGCGGCGAGTGGCCGCCGCGCTGGACGCCGGTGGGGCGGTGTAGCGGTCGCCGGGGCCGCTTCGCCGGGGTTCGGGTTGTTCACCAGGTGTTCGCTTGCCTGCGGATTCGATGGCCATCAATATCGATGTGTGTCTATATTCGAGTTGCCGCTGACGGACGTGACCTCGCCGTCGTGCGAGGTCACGCCCCTGGTTCGGGAACCGCTGACCGCCGCCGCCGCCGCCGCCGACCTGGCCTCCGTGTTCAAAGCGTTGGCGGATCCGGTCCGGTTGCGGCTGTTATCCGTCGTCGCGAGCCGCGCCGGGCAGGAAGCCTGCGTCTGCGACCTGTCGGAAGGGTTCGACGTCAGCCAGCCGACCATCTCGCACCATCTGAAGGTCTTGCGCGAAGCCGGATTGCTCAGCAGTGAGCGGCGCGGATCGTGGGTCTACTACCGCGTCGAACCCGCCGCCCTGCGGCAGCTGTCGCAGCTGCTCGACATCGCGGTCGCCCGATGAACGACCTCGCGCGGCGGCTGATCGCCGAATTCACCGGCACCGCGTTACTGGTCGCCATCGTGGTCGGCTCCGGCATCGCCGCCCAGCAGCTCTCGCCGAACGATGTCGGCCTCCAATTGCTGGAGAACTCGACCGCGACCGTGTTCGGGCTGGCCGTGCTGATCCTCGTCTTCGGACCGGTCTCCGGCGCCCACTTCAACCCAGTGGTCTCCGCCGCCGACTGGCTGCTCGGCCGCCGCCACGGCACCGGCCTCACCGGCCGCGATCTGGGTGCCTACAGCACCGCCCAGGTCGGCGGGGGAGTCGTGGGTGCGGTGCTGGCCAACATCATGTTCGACCAGTCCGCGCTCCAGATCTCCACCCATCACCGCATCACCGGCGGTCACCTCGTCGGCGAGATCGTCGCGACCGCCGGACTGATCGCGGTCATCTTCGCCCTCGCCCGCAGCGGCCGCGCCGCGCTGTCAGCGGCCGCGGTCGGTGCCTATATCGGCGCGGCCTACTGGTTCACCAGCTCCACCTCGTTCGCCAACCCCGCCGTCACCATCGGCCGCGTCTTCTCCGGCACCTTCGCCGGAATTGCCCCGTCCTCGGCGCCCGGGTTCATCGCCGCCCAGATCGTGGGCGCACTGATCGGACTGGCGCTGATCGGCGTCCTATATCCGACCGCCGCGGCGGCAGCCGACAACGTCGTCGTGCCGCACGGCATCGACGACTCGCTTCCCGATTCCCGCTGAACGGCTCGATCCGTCATCAGATCGAAACCCGCGTCCGCGCCTACCCGCCAGACCCCAACCGCTGAAAGGCCGTCCCCTCAATGGTTTCCAAGCCCAGTGTCCTATTCGTCTGCGTCCACAACGCGGGCCGCTCCCAGATGGCCGCGGCCTTCCTCCGCCACCTCTCCGGCGACCGCGTCGAGGTCCGCTCGGCAGGCTCCGCCCCAGCCGATCAGATCAACCCGGTTGCGGTGGAGGCGATGCGGGAAATCGGCATCGACATGTCCGCGGAAGTGCCGAAGGTGCTCACCGCCGAGGCAGTGCAAGCATCCGATGTGGTGATCACGATGGGATGCGGCGACGCCTGCCCCTATTTCCCCGGAAAGCACTACCTGGACTGGAAACTCGACGACCCAGCGGGCCAGGGCCTCGAAGCGGTCCGCCCGATCCGCGACGAGATCGAACAACGCATCCGCGGCCTGCTCGATGAGCTCGGTATCGAGCCGGTTGCCTGACTACCAGCGCTTGGAGACGGCAGGCCGCTCCGATCCGCCGTAACCAAGGGTCGCCGCTCGGCGGCCGAATCGAACGCCTACCCGTTCGCCGTCAGTGCGGCGATGTCTTCGATCCGCACGACCTTCCCGCTCGCTCCCCAGTTGCCCTCCGGGATCTCGTTGATGTGCACCCACGCGGTCGCGGGCTGGGTGAATCGGGCGGGATCGTCATCGGCGTCCGCGAGCACCTGGGTGACTCGCTCCACGATGTCCTTGCGCTTGTCGTCGTTCATCGAGCCGGCCGGAACGCCGACTCGCACGACGTACTTCGGCTTCTCTCCGGCGGGCAATTGCCGACCGCCCACGAACCACGCGTCGATCTCGTTGACCACCAGCCAGGAGATGGATCTGGCCGCCTCGGTGTCCGGTGCGCCCTCGGCCACCATCACCTCGGACACCAGTCGCGCGCCGATCTTTTCCCGGCGCGCGTCGTCGAGCGAACCCTTCGGAATGAACAACTCCACAAACGGCATCAGTTAGTCCTTTCATTGAACTCGGTAGAGGAACTGAAGCTACCGGTGTGAGTTCAATGAATCAACCCTCTAGACTGGGGTCATGCACCGAACCAGCTTCGCGGAGATGCACTGCTCCATCGGGCAGTCCCTGGAACTTGTCGGGGAGTGGTGGACTCCGCTGATCGTGCGGGACCTCTTCCTCGGTCTGCACCGGTTCGACGACATCGCGGAAAACCTCGGCATCTCCCGCAACCTGCTCACCCGCCGGTTCGACACGCTGATCGGAAACGGCATCGTGGAGCGCCGGGCGTATCAGGAACGGCCGCTGCGGCACGAGTACCACCTCACCGAGGCGGGTCGCGAGCTCATGCCGGTACTGATGGCGCTGATGGCATGGGGCGATAAGTGGGCTACGCCGCCGGGTGGACCGCCGGTGCGCCTGTTGCACGACGACTGCGGCGAGACGTTCACCCCACGGGTCAGCTGTTCGGCATGCGGGAAGCCGGTGACTGCGACGACCGTGACGGCACTGCCCGGCCCCGGCGCCGCCTCGGGACCTGGTACAAGGGTCTTGGCCCGCCGCCATTCCGACCCGGACGGTGTCCTGGCGGAGGGGCGATCCGGAGGCGCGGCCGCCGAACCGGAGTGAACCTGCCCAGGCCATGGAAACCGTGCTCGACCAAGCGCGTGCGAGTGCCAGCCGCTCGCCGCGCCGGATAAGTTCAGGCGACCGACCAACCTGAACAGGAGCCAGCAGTGCCTATCGAGCACGAAGCCAAAATCCTCGGCATCGACCCCGACACCATCGGACAGCACATCGTGGACAAGGGCGGCCGAAAACTCGGCGAGCGATTCATGCGCCGCTACGTCTACGACATCACGCCGGGCGATGAATCGAAGTGGATCAGGCTGCGGGACAACGGGAACGGAACCACGCTTGCCATCAAGCAGATCACCAGCGACGCCATCGACGGCACCCACGAAGTCGAGGTGGGCGTCGACGACTTCACCGCCACCAACGCCCTGCTCGAGATGCTGGGTTTCGCCGCGAAGTCCTACCAGGAAACCAAGCGGATCAGCTTCGTGCTCGACGGCGCCCAGCTCGAGATCGACACCTGGCCGCAGATCCCGCCGTACCTGGAGATCGAAGCCGCGACGAAGGATGAAGTGATCCGGATCGCCGAACTGCTCGGCTACGCCGAAGCCGACATCACCGGCGAGAACACGATCAAGATCTACGCCCGGCACGGCATCGACCTCAACACCGTCCGCGAATTACGGTTCTGAGCTGACCTCGCACTCGGATTCTCGCGGGTGCGACATGTGCAAACGCGTTGGCGCGCAAAGTCTTCCAGTCGGATGGCCGGGGGCGGCAATGCCCCCGGCCCGAGACACGTGCAGTCTCGGTACCGAGGGCCATATCAGGCCATGCGACTACTTCTGCGGTTCGGCCGGCTTGCCCGGCATGGGCGAGTTGATCGTGCTGAAGTACTGGATGGCGGCGCCGACGGCGACCGGAGCGGTGACCAGGATCTGACCCGCGACGGTGCCCAGTGCGCCGACCGCGACGATGCCGCCGAGGCAGCCGACAGCCGCCGCCGGGATGAACGGGCCGAACATGCCGACGATGGTGGCGGCGGCGACGGTGGCTCCGGCGATGCCCCCGAGGATGCAGCCGACCGAGGCGCCGCCGATGCCGCCGACCAGGGTGCCGATGGAGGCGCCCATACCGATGGTGCTGGTCATGCGGGACCAGGCGGCCTGCTCGCGGTCGTATTCGGTCTTCCAGGGAGCCTTGTCCTCGAAGGGGAGGGCGACCGGCTTGTAGGTGGCGTGCGCCATGTCGAACTGCGGAGTCAGCGTGGCGGTGCGTTCGGAAATCTCGGCGGCGATGGGGAATTCGAAGTCGTCGATGCGGAAGGTCAGGGGCGCGCCCGCGACGATGGAGCCGTCGGCGGCCTTGATCTTCAGCATCTGGTCCTCGACCACCAGCGAACCGGCGTCGGTGGTGATGACGCTGGAAGTTTCGGTGGCGTAGGCGGTGAAACCGACGGCTTCGGCCTCGGCGGAATCAGCCTCGTCGGACGTGCCTTCGCCTGAGGTGGTTCCGACGGACGTGGTGTCGGCGGGAGCGACCTCGGGAGCGGCCGAGCTGGTGCCAGCGGCAATGCTCACCGCGGCGGTGGTGAACGCGGCGGCCAGGGCGAGTTTCGTGATCTGCATGGGGATTCCTTGGTTTCGGAGGCATGGCGGTAGGACGGCCATACCTATGACGTTCGGTAGGTCGTGGGAGTAACGGGCCTTCGCCCGGTGGATATGTGAACTACGAGGTGGCGCGCACCCGTCCGGCGAGGCCGAGCAGGATGTCGACGGCGAGGAAGCCGAGCAGGCTCAACCCGACCAGCGGGACGAACCAGCCGACCACCAGCGCGGCGGCCAACACCGGCACGACCAGCCACGGCGAACTCTGGCGCAACGCGCCGCGCCGCGGAGCCCTGCCCATGGCGAACCGTCCCGCGCCGCGCGTCGGTCGCCTGCGCCACCACAGGAGGTAGCCGCGCACGATCACGGTGACCAGGCCGATCATCGCCGCGAGCAGCAACAGCTGGTTGAGCAGCCCGAACAACAGCCCCATATGGAACTGAATGCCCCAGTTGGTGAGCTTGGCCATCAGCGGCCAGTCGGCGTAGGCCAGGCGATCGGTGACCGCGCCGGTAGCGCCGTCGACCGCGATCGAGTCGACGGTGTAGATGCCGGGCATCCGGCGTTCCTTCACCGCGAACGCCTGCCCCGGTGCGGCCGGGACGGCGATCTCGGCCGCTTGGGCGATGCCCTCGGCACGGGCGGTCGCATATACCTGTTCCAGCTGGGCGATCCGCTCGGCCGGGTCGGTGGACGTGTGCTCGACATGGCCGCCGCTGTGATGATCGGAACCCGAATCATGCGCGGACGCGGTGCTTCCGGGCAGCGCGGTGCTGACCGCCGGTGTGGTCCAGCTCAATTGCTGACGCAGCTCGGTGATGTTTTCACCGGCGTACGGCGACCAGGTCATGCCGGTCACCGACAGTAGCAGCGCCAGGGGAAGCACCCACATGCCCACCGCACCATGCCAATTCAGCGTGCGACCGCGCGCGCGTTGCGACCGGTCGGCCGCGAACAGCCAACCCCAGCCGTTGCGGGCGCGTCGGCTCCGCACGCGGCGCACCCAGATGACCAGACCGGCCAGCCCCACGATCCACAGCCAAGACGCGGCGAGCTCGCTGTAGATCCGGCCGGGCTCGCCCAGGTGCAGGTCCCGGTGCAGTTTGTCGATCCAGGTGCGCATCGGCAGCGCGCCAGAGCTGCCGTAGACGACGGAATCGCCCACCGGCAGTGCGGTGTACGGGTCGACGAATACCGCGCGCCGCTCGGACTCGCCCAGCGAGGGATCGCTGAACAGCACGCGGGTGGTGTCCTCTGGGCCTGCGGCCGGAGCGACCGCGACCAGCTGCAAATCCGGCTGGATAGCGCGCTGGGTGGCGACGGCGGCACTGACCTGCTCCGAGAGCGGCTCGGGTGTTCCGGTCTGCGTGACCGTCAGCAGGTCGCGCGACATGATCGACTCGAGCGTCGGCGAGATCGCGTAGAGCGCGCCGGTGACCGCCGCGATCAGGATGAACGGTCCGATGAAGACACCTGCGTAGAAGTGCAGCCGTACGTACAGGCCGTTGTGCGTGGACCGGCGGTTGGCGGCGGGGGCGTCCGACGGCTCCGGTAAGTCGGTGTCGGAAGTGGCTATTTCTTCTGTTGTACTCACGGTCGTTTCGTTTCTGACGTCGGGAACCCGGGCGGGAAGCAGGCTGTCGTCCTGGGTGGCCGAGGCGCAACGGGGCGCTCCTGCCGATGGCGGACAGCGCGTACCTCGCATACGGCCGATGTGCGTGTCGCGGAACTACATTCGGCGACCGGCGTCTTGGCCGAGGTGTGCGGCGGCGGGTGCGCTCACCTTGGGAGAGGCGCTACATCGCCGGGGTACGCGGAAATAGCCGTGCGAACCCGCGCAACGGCGTCCCCGCACGCTCAGGCGATGGGCACGGGGTGCGGATGACGCTGTGCTGCACGGTGAAAGACCCTGGGCATGAGCAACACTCAGCTCCGGGGCGCTCCTTGCACCGGGTGTGGGAAAAGATCAGACAGCGACCGGAAGCGGCGGACCGCGCGTGCGCAGCGATTCCGCGGCGAACACACGCAGGATGACGCGGTCGCGATGGTTCGTACGCAGCGGCGCCCGATCCGCGACCACGGGCGGGATATGGCGCACCGGCAGCACGCGGGACAGCACCGCGGTACCGATCTTGTACGCGGTCTCCGCGCCGCGGATCACGACGGACGCCGTGACCGCAGCGAACAGATGTGCGGTGAGCATAGTGGGGGTCAGCTGGGCATCGCCGTGATGCACGTGGCCCGAGCTGATGCCCATGGTGAAGTGACCGAGGAGCTGCCCGGCCACGAGCGCCGCGACCAGCCCGGCGGAGGACTCGCGCAGCGGGGCGAGACCGGCGACCAAGGCGCCGACCACGGCGGACGCGGCGGCGAGCAGCGCCAGTGTGGTGGTATCCGGTGGCATTCCGCCGGACGCCCACCCGTGTGCCGCAACGGAAATGGCACCGGAGATCGCACCGGCCGAACCACCGCGCACTCGCGCGACGGCGCCGCGTCGTCCCGCGGCAGGCCGGTCGATCTCGATCACCCGCTGATGATAGCCGACGGCTTGCACGCAATCCCCGATGAAGGGCGTCCGGTCACGGACAGCGATGTTGTACGCGTCGTTGTCACGGACGCACGGACTGACCGGCAGGCGCGGCGACGAGGACTCCGCGGCCGCCAGTCGTGGACGCGAACCGATCAGCTCGCGTCGACCTCCATTTCGATCAGCGGCTTGCGCAGCAGCTTGCCGGTCGCGTTGCGGGGCAGCTCGTCGAGGAAGACCACCTCGCGCGGGACCTTGTAGCGGGCCAGGTTCGCCTTGACGTAGTCCTTGATCTCCTGCGGGTCCCGTTTGGAACCGGGGCCGGGGACCACGAAAGCGCGCAGCCGCTTGCCGAACTCGCGGTCGTCCACGCCGACCACCGCGGCTTCGAAGATGTCGTCGCGGCCCGCGATGAGGTTCTCCACTTCGAGCGGGAAGACGTTCTCGCCACCGGAGACGATCATGTCGTCGTCGCGTCCGTCGATATAGAGCAGGCCGTCGGCGTCGAAATGCCCGACGTCACCGCTGGACATCATGCCGTCGACGATCTCCTTGGTGCGGCCGTCGGTGTAGCCGGTGAAGGCGAAGCCGTTGTCCACGAAAATTGTTCCGGTGACGTTCGGCTCGGTGATCGGCTGGCGGTTCTCGTCCAGCAGCACGATCCGGATGCCGACCGGGGCCTTACCGGCGGTGGTCGGCGCCTTGCGCAGGTCCTCGGGGGTCGCGACGGTCATCACGGCGCATTCGGTGGAGCCGTAGAGGTTGTAGAGGCTGTCGTTGAAGTAGTCCAGCGTGCGGGTCACCACGTCCGGCGCGATGGCCGAACCCGCCGCGAAGATCACCTTGATGCTGCTCACGTCGTACTCGGCCAGCACGTCGTCGCCCAGATCCAGGATGCGCTGCAGCATGGTGGGCACCACCACCAGCGAATCCGCCTTGTACCGGGCGATATTGGCCAGGGTCTGCTCGGGGTTGAACCGGCGCTGCTGGAAGATTACCCGGTTGCCGAGGGCGAGACCGAGGGTGAACTGGGAGAGTCCGGTGCCGTGGAAGATCGGCGCCGCCATGATCATGGTGCCGTTGTTGGGCAGCGGCACCCGGTCGACGAACTGGGCGGAGGCGAACGGGCTGACGCGGTCCCTTGGCGCGCCCTTCGGAGTCCCGGTGGTGCCGCTGGTCAGGATCACCATGCCGCCGGGCTTGGCCGGTGCGGGCAGCGGCGCGGTGGAACGGCTCGCGCTCAGCGTATCGATGGTCGGGATCGACGGATCGGCGTTGTCGGTTTCGTCCACCCAGGTCAGGATGCGCGGGATCGCGGCGGGGATGGCGCTCATCAGGTCGATGAACTCGCTGTCGTGCAGCACCGCCTTCACGTGCTCGCGCTCGGCCACGTCGGCGAATTGCGGCTTTGCGAAACCGGTGTTCATCAGCACCGCGCGCACGCCGAGCTTGCCGGCGGCCAGCAGGCTCAGCACCATGCCGCGGTGGTCGCGGGCCAGGATGGCCACCACGTCACCAGGATTGATGCCTTGGGCTTGCAGTCCTCGGGCCAGGGCGTTGGACTGCTCGTTGAGCCGGCCGTAGGTGAGCTCGCCGCGCTCGTCGACGATGGCGGCGGCGTGCGGCCTGGTCTGCGCGGCGTGCATGACGACTCCGGCGAAGGGGCCGAATTTCAGCACGTTGCGCGCCGAGCGTGCCGCGTGGTCGGGGCGCAGCGGATTGAACAACCGCCGCTTGACCATTACGTTCACGCCAAGGGCTAGATCGCCCGCCTTGCGGGCGGTGTCGGCCAGCGGGGGGAGGGAGAGAGACATCGACGACAACCTTCCGGCGGCGCCACCCGGCGGTCCTCCGAGTGGTGCAGGCCGCAATCTCGAGAGCCAGTGCTGCCGCTAACAGTAGCAAGCATCTGTGACCGGATGTGTCACGTATCTCGCAGATTCCTACCCGTCGGTAGTGGGCGGTGTTCGACCTGCGGCGCCGCGTGCTCGCGGACTCTTGGGGTTCGCGTCCGAGCGACCGCCGCTGGCGACTTCGTCGCGAACGCAGCGATCACGCGGCCGCGACCTGGCCGCGAACGGTGTCGCTTTGCTCGAAAGCCGGGTTGGGCCGATGCGGTTGCGCTGGGTAGCAACCGCAGAGAATTCTGGCATCGCGTTCGGGTCTTCGGTGTTCGCGGCGGTGTTTGCCAGCGGGGACTGTGAGCCGCGACCGACGCTTTTCGGCCTCGCGTATGGCAGTCGCGTCTCAGGGAAGATGCGGGGTGGTATCGGTTGTTGCGCCGATCCCACCCCGTCCGCCGTCGGTCAGGCCTTGACCTCGTAGTCCACCAGCACGCGGCGCAGCAGCTTGCCGGTCGCGTTGCGCGGCAGGTCGTCGAGGAAGACCACCTCACGCGGCACCTTGTAGCGCGCCAGGTTGTTCTTGACGTACGACTTGATCTCCTCGCCGTCGGGCGTCTGGCCCGGCTCCGGGACGACGAAGGCGCGCAGTCGTTTTCCGAACTCCACGTCGTCCACGCCGACCACGGCCACGTCGAAGACGTCGGGCCGCTCCAGCAGCAGGTTCTCCACTTCTTGCGGGAAGACGTTCTCGCCGCCGGAGACGATCATGTCGTCGTCGCGGCCGTCCACCATGAGCAGGCCGTTCTCGTCGAAGTGGCCGACGTCGCCGCTGGACATGAAGCCGTCGATGACCTGCTTGGTGCGGCCGTCGGTATAGCCCTCGAAGGGCGCGCCGCTGCGGATGAAGATCCGCGCGGTGGTGTTGATCGCGGTGACCTGCTGGTCGTTGTCGTCGAAGAGCCGCACCTCGCAGGTGATCGGCGGGCGCCCGACGGTGCCGGGTGCCAGGGCGAGGTCCTCCGGGTTGGCCACGGTCGCGACCGCGCATTCGGTGGAGCCGTAGAGGTTGTAGAGAACCGGGCCGAACGCCTCGGTGGCCTTGATCGTAAGCTCGGGGGACAGCGCCGAACCGGCCAGCATGATCACCTTCAGCGAGGAGGTGTCGTACTTCGCCCGGATCGCCGGATCGAGCTCGGTCATCCGGTGCAGCATGGTCGGCACCGCCACCAGCATGTCGACCTTGTGGTCGGCGATCGCCTTCAGTGTCGCCTCGGCGTCGAAGCGGCGGCGCACCACCACCTTGTTCGCCAGTGCCGCGCCGACCAGCCAGGTGGCCAGACCGGTGCTGTGGAAGATCGGCGACACGATCATCATGGTGCCGCGCTGCGGGAAGGGGATGCGATCCACGAACTGCGCCGTGGACAGCGGAGTGACCTTGGTGCGCGGCGCGCCCTTCGGCAAGCCGGTGGTCCCGCTGGTCAGGATGATGAAGCCGCCGGGCTTGCTCGGGGCGGGCAGCGGCTCGGTCGAGTTGGCCGCGACCAGGTCGTCGAGCGTCTGCGTGCCCGCGGGCAGAGGGGTGCCCTCATCGACCCAGGTCAGGTAGCGCGGCATGTCGGCGGGCAGGGCGTCGAGCAGACCGAGGAATTCGCTGTCGTGCAGCACCGCCTTGACCTTCTCGCGCGCGCACACCTCGGCGAACTGCGGTTTGGCGAACCCGGTGTTCATCAGCGCCACCCGGACGCCGAGTTTGCCCGCGGCGGCCATGGACAGGATCAGGCCGCGATGATCGCGCGCCAGGACGCCGATCACCGTGCCCTCGGTGATGCCCGCCGCCTGCAGGCCGCGTGCGATCGCGGTCGACTGTTCGTCTACCTCAAGGTAGGTCAGGGTGCCCGCCTCGTCGGCGATGGCGGGCGCATCCGGCGCCACTCGCGCGGAGTGCCGGATCAGTGTGGCCTGCGGGCCGAGGATCTTCGACTCTTTCATCGTCCGCAGTGTCTCCAGCGGCTTCCTGGGGTCGCTGACGCCCGCGGTGCGCAGCACCCCTAGCGCCTTCACAATCTCCAGCGTGTGGGCCACTTTCATGTCGACAAAACCTCCACAAAACCCTCGCGTCGGTACTCGACCTAGCGAACCAGTACGGCGTGTTGTCCGCCACCGTAGCAGTGCAGAGTGTGAGAGGTCACAACGAAATCAGACAAATCCGTCTCGGGGCGGTCACGGCCGACGTGGGTGGGCGTAACCTCCGCCTTCGCTCCGGTCGTGCGCCATCTGAGGCTTGGATAACGTCCGATGGCGGCCTATTGGCGGGTCGCGGACTCGATTATGTCTTTTTGTCCTGTGTCACCGGGCCGGCGGGCTACCCTCGCAACGTTCGAGACCGCTCGAAGGGAGACGCGGCCAATGTCCGATCAAGAGGACCGTGAACCGTTCATCGATGTCCCCGGCGACCTACCCGGTATCCGGGGTCTGTTCGCCTTCAAACCCGAAACCGGCGCTGCGCTGAGCGAATTCGCGCAGACGTTGCTGCGCGGATCCTCGCCGCTCAGCCCGGGGGAACGCGAAACCATCGCCGCGTACGTGTCGTCGCGCAACAAGACCTACTTTTGCACGCAGTCGCACGCGGCGACCGCGGCGGTGCTGGTAGAGGGCGGTCGCGACGCGATCGACGCCGTCATCGATGACGTGGAGTCCGCGGCCATCGATCCGAAACTGCGCGCGCTGCTCCGGATCGCGGACAAGGTGCGCCAGTCCGGCCTCGACGTCACCCACGAGGATGTCGAGAACGCTCGCGCGGCGGGCGCCAAAGACGAGGACATCCACGACGCGGTCCTGGTCGCCGCGGCGTTCTGCATGTTCAACCGCTATGTGGACGGCCTCGCGACGATCGCGCCACGGGAGCGCTCTACTTATGAGCAGATCGGCCAGCTGCTCGCCACCGCCGGGTACGTTGCCGTGGGAGCGGCCCAAGCGCCGGGTACCGCTGAGGGCGGCCAGTAGGAATCATGCGCGGCGGCCGGTGCCTCGAATCGGCCGCCCGCGAGCCCGTCGCGGACTGGGGAAGCCGGCCTCAGGGCAGCCCCCAGGCGAATCCCGCTGCGATCACAATGCAGCTGACAATGGCGATGACGACGATGCTCCACATGGGTGCGAAGGCTACGGAGCGGACGGCTCCAGGTCCATAGCCGAGACGACACTTCGTGGGCCGTAACAGCAATCCGGTGCGAGTTGAAAACCCGCACCGGATTGCTTTGCCGGACTGTCTAATTCAGCATCACTTGAGCTCGGCGCTGGTCTTGCCCAGGACGCGCCGCGCGACGATGAGCTGCTGGATCTGCTGGGTGCCTTCGAAGATGTCCAGGATCTTCGAGTCGCGGCCCCACTTCTCCAGCAGTGTGCGCTGCGAGTAACCGATCGCGCCGGCCAGTTCCACGGACTTGAGGGTTACGTCGGTGCCGGTGCGGCCCGCCTTCGCCTTGGACATGGACGCCTCGAGCGAGTTGGGCTTCTTGTTGTCGGCCATCCATGCCGCGCGCAGGGCGAGCAGGTAGGCGGCCTCGTAATCGGCTTCCATACGCAGGAATTCGGCGGCGGCGGCGTGCTGGTTGTTGGCCGGGGTGTCGTAGGAGATCTCCACGCCCGCCGCGGTCAGGATCGAGCGCAGCTCCTCCAGCGCGGCGCGGGCGACGCCGACCGCCATGGCGGCGACGAGCGGACGGGTGTTGTCGAAGGTCTGCATGACCCCCGCGAAACCCTTCTCCACGTTGACTTCCGGGCTGCCGAGGATGTTGTCCTTCGGAATCCGGCAGTCCTGCAGCAGCAGCACGGCGGTGTCGGAGGCTTTGATGCCGAGCTTGTGCTCGAGCCGCGCCACCGACAGGCCCGGGGCGTCGCGCGGCACGACGAACGACTTGATCGCCGCGCGACCGAGGCTCTTGTCGAGCGTGGCCCACACCACGATGTGGGTCGAGCGCTGACCAGCGGTGACGAAGATCTTCTCGCCGTTGAGCACCCACTCGTCGCCGTCGAGCACGGCGGTGGTGGACACGGCGGCGGAGTCGGAGCCGAAGGACGGCTCGGTGATCGCCATCGAGGCCCACACCTTCCCGAAGCGCTTCAGCTGCTCGTCGGTCGCGACCGCCGCGATCGCCGCGTTGCCCAGACCCTGGTAGGGGATCGACAGCATGAGGCCGACGTCGCCCCACGAGGTCTCCAGCGCGTTGAGCAGCGCGGACATATTGCCGCCGTTGGTGTTTCCGAGCAGTTCGGTGGCGTGGCGGTCGCTCTCGCTGTCCTCCGCGCGGCCACCAGCCGCGCCGCCGATCTTCTGGGTGCCGGAATCGGCCAGACCTTCGACCATGGCGGCCATGGTGTCCAGCTCGACAGGGTAGTCGTGCTCGCCGAGGTCGTACTTGCGCGAGATCGGGCGGAAGATCTCCTGCGCGACCTGATGGGCCTGGTTCGCGCTGGCCCGCAGCTTCTTGGGGAGTTCGAGGTTGATCATGGGTGGGTCTCCTGGAAAACGGAACGGGCCGGTTAGACGAGCACGACACCTTCGGCGACGCCGATGGCCCGCAGGTCGCGGTACCAGCGCTCGACCGGGTGTTCCTTGGTGTAGCCGTGGCCGCCGAGCAACTGCACGCCGTCGAGGCCGATCTGCATGCCCTTGTCGGTGGCGAGCTTGCGGGCCAGCGCCGCTTCCCGGCCGAAGGACAGGCCCTGCTCCGCCCGGGAGGCGCCGCGCAGGGTCACCAGCCGCAGGCCGTCGAGTTCGATCGCGATATTGGCGACCATGAACGCCACCGCCTGGCGGTGCGAGATCGGCTCGCCGAACGCTTCGCGCTCGTTCACGTACGGGATCACGTAGTCCAGCACGGCCTGTCCGGTGCCCGCGGCGAGCGAGGCCCACCCGAGGCGGGCCAGGCGCACGGCGTCGGCGTACTCCTCGGCGCGGGACTTGGCGTCACCGTCGCCCAGGATGGCGTCGGTGCCGACCGCGACGTTGTCCAGGATCACCCGGCCCAGTCCAGCCGCGCGCAGACCCATGCTCGGGTCGGCCTCGACGACCAGGCCGGGCGCGTCCGACTCGACGATGAACAACGCCGGACGGCCGTCCAGCTCGGCGCCGACCAGGAACAGTTCGGCGTCGGCGGCCGCGGGTACCAGGGACTTAACCCCCGAGATGCGGTAGCCGCTTGGCGAGCGTACCGCCTTGGTCTGCAGCGCGAACGGGTCGAACAGGGCACGCGGCTCGCTGATCACGACCGACGCCTGCGGCACGTTCTCCCCGGTGAACGAGGGCAGGTAGGTCTTCTGCTGCGCGTCGCTGCCCCACTGCGCGAGCGCGACCGCGACGCCGCTGGGCGCCAGGATGGGCAGGGCCAGACCCATGTCACCGTGCGCCAGCGCCTCGGCGACCAATGAGTTGGTGACCGCACCGCGCTCCGAGGCCGCGCCCTCGAGTTCCTCCGGGACGTTGATCAGGGTGATGCCGAGTTCAGCCGCCCGCTCCAGCAGGTCGCGCGGCGCCTTGGCGGCGTTGTCGGCCTCATAGGCGGCCGGGCGCAGGATCTCGGCGGCGAATTCCTTCACCGTCTCGACGATCATCTGCTGCTCGTCGGTCGGGGTGAGGTCGAAATAGCCCTTGGTCTTCGCCTCGTTCGCCGCCAGACGCTTGGGCGCGCCGGTGCCGGCGACCTTGGCGAAGGCGCGGGTCGCGGCGCCGAGCGTGCGGAAGCCGGTCTTGGTGCCCTCGTAGGTGACGCGCTCGATCGGCTTGCGCAGGTTGTACTTCTCGGCCAGTTCCGACCCGGTCAGGGTCGTCATGACTCGCATCGCCGCGCCCATCCAATCCCGCTTGGGTTGGTTCAGGCCGACCGCGGACGTGTCTGGACGTCGCTTCGTTGCGCTGTCTCGAGTGCTCATCATCTACCTGTTTCTCGGATTTCTCGGATGGGTGGAGCGGTCTGTCCCCAGCAATCTTACTCTTGAGTAAGGCTATCTTACTTCAGAGTAAGAAAAGCGTCGAGGTGCAGAATATGCGGCGGATCCAGGTCCGGCTGGACCTGTGCGGAACGCGCCCGGCCTCAGCGAAGACAGAGGTACGCCGGCGCAACACCGACATGAGCGGCCGACGGCATCGTCGCAGTTAGAATCCGACTCATGTCAGCGATCTTCGACTGGGCCCGGCCGGACAACGTCCAACCCGAGCCGATCACGGTCGACATCTGGCGCGAGCTTCCAGAGGAATTCTGCCGCCTGGTGGAGGTGGTCAACGGAGACGCGGTTCGCTGCGAATCACCGACCCGGGCACATCAGAAAGCCGTCCACCGGCTGCTCGCGATGCTGGAGACGGCGGCCCGAGAACACATGGGCGAAGACCCGTCGGCGTGCCTGGACGCCAACCACGATTTCGATGTGGTGCTCTGGGAGGTCCCCCGCGCGACCATTCGACGTCCCGACATCGCGTTGTTCGAATGCGTACCGGCGGATGTCCGACGACCGGTACCCGCGCGGCATCTGAAGATCGCCGTCGAGGTCATCTCGCCCAGTCACGTCAAAACCGACCGGCTGGAGAAGATGGGCGAATACGCTGCGGCCGGAATCCCCTGGTATTGGCTGGTCAGCGTGTCGGACAGCGAGGTGACCTCGATCGAGACCTTCGGCCTCGACCACAGCGTCGGGCATTACCGCCTCGCCCGCGTCCTCAAGCCGGGCACAGCGTTCGCCGTCGATCTGCCGATCCGGATCCAACTCGATTGGGACCAGTTGACCGACCTCGTGCTGTGACACGCCGAGGTCCGGTCGGCAAACCGTCTTCGCCGCCGGTAGGCGGGTGGTAGAGCCGGTCGAACCGATGAAGCGGATCTCCCGGCTCAGGCGATCATTCGCGGACGTAGTACCGCAACGTTCCGTATGCTGTCAATGCGGCGAACACTATGCCGACCGGGGCGATGACCAGCGCGGTCGTCGCGATGTCCTCGCCAGTGATGCGGGGGAAGACTTTGCTGGCGAACAGGTCGCCGAGCGCGCGGTCGATCACCAGTGGGCGGGCGGCGAGCAGGCCGATCATCGCGAGCACCGAACCGGCCAATGCCGCGACTACCGCCTCGAGCAGGAAGGGCAACTGGGTGTACCAGCGTGTGGCGCCGACCAACCGCATGATGCCCACCTCGGTGCGCCGGGTGAACGCGGCGATCTGCACCATGTTCGCGATCAGCAGCAACGCGGCCAGCGCTTGCAGCACGGCCAGGCCGAATGCCGCGTTGCGCAACCCGTCGAACAGGCTGACCAGCCGGTCCACGATGTCCTTGTCGTTGCGCACCATGCCGACGCCGGGCCGATCGTAGAACTTCTCGTAGATCGCCGGATACAGCTGCGCGTTCTCCATCTTCACGCGCAGCGACGCGGGTAGCGGCGTCTCGCTGACGTACTTGGCCAGCTCGGGCTGGTCTTTGAAGGTCTTCTCCTTGGCCTCGCGGATCGCCTCGTCCCGGTTGAGGAACTGGACCGACTCCACGCCGCCGGTCGCCTTCAGATCGGCCATCAGTGATCGGCACGGGTCCTGCGAGCAGTCCGGGTCATTGGCCGAGACGTCCTCGGTGAGATACAGCCGCACCTCGAGGCGGTCGAGGAAGTACTGCTCGGTCTTGTCCGCGATGCGCACCGCCAGCAGACCGCCACCGAGCATGGTGAGCGAGACCGCGGTGGTCAGGATCATCGCGATGGTCATCGTGACATTGCGGCGCAGACCCGCCGCGACCTCGCCGAAGAGGAAACTCGCACGCATTATCGGCCCACCCCGTAGACGCCGGTCGCCTCGTCGCGCACCAGGCGGCCGCGATCGAGCTCCACCACCCGCCTGCGCATCGCGTCGACGATGTGATTGTCGTGGGTGGCCATCACCACCGTGGTGCCGATGCGGTTGATCCGTTCCAGCAGCATCATGATGTCGGCGCTGGTGTCGGGATCGAGGTTGCCGGTCGGTTCGTCGGCCAGCAGTACCAGCGGCCGGTTCACGAACGCGCGCGCGATCGCCACACGCTGCTGTTCGCCGCCGGACAGCTCGCTCGGCAGCCGATCGGCCTTACCGCCGAGGCCGACCATGTCGAGCACCTCGGGGACGGTGCGCTGGATGACCTGGCGTCGTTTGCCGATCACCTCCAGCGCGAACGCCACGTTCTCGTAGACCGTCTTCTGCTGCAGCAGCCGGAAGTCCTGGAAGACGCATCCCATGCGCTGACGTAGCTTGGGCACTTTGCGGCCCGGCAACCGGTCCACCCGGAAGTCGGCGACTCTGATCTCGCCGGATGTGGGCGACTCTTCTTTGAGCAGCAACCGCATGAAGGTCGACTTACCCGAGCCGGACGGTCCGATGATGAAGACGAACTCGCCCTTGCCCACATCGACGGTGATGTTGTCCAGCGCGGGTCGCGTCGACGTCGGATACGACTTGGTCACGTTCCGCATGGTTATCACGGGGAGCCAGTGTAACCAGCAACCGCGCGCGGCCTGCGTCGTCAACCGTGGGTGACAGCGTGGCGCGGCCGGTCCGCCCGTCAGGGGCTCGGCTGATCGGAGACCACCGCCGCCGGAACGGCGTTGACCAGCGTGGTCGGCACGGTGGTCGTTTCATCCGGTTTGACGAATACGTACAGCACGAAGGTGGCGACCCAGGTGGCCATGAGGATCGCCGTGGATCTACGCGGTCTCACTGATTCCCTCCCGGCGCAAGGCTGCGGCTACACGCACCCGCAGTTCGCGTCCGACTTCGAATTGTTTGCCCGGCAACGTGCGGGCAACCATTCGGATGTTCATCTGGTCT
Organism: Nocardia sp. NPDC051787; assembly: GCF_040681325.1. NCBI lineage: Bacteria > Bacillati > Actinomycetota > Actinomycetes > Mycobacteriales > Nocardiaceae > Nocardia > Nocardia sp. NPDC051787. The sequence goes on along the minus strand of NZ_JBFAYO010000006.1, from coordinate 166,865 downwards.
ACGGTGAGGTCTTCGACACCCATGACGGTGGGCTCGTCCAGCAGCAGTGGCTTCAGACGAGCATCTTCGTACGCCTTTGTACCGACCTCGTGCAGGATCTCGTTGACCCTGGTGATGTCAGCGCTCGCGGCCACCGGTACGTCGATCGCGGCGCGCGCCCAATCCTTCGACAGATTGGTGACTTTCACGATCTGGCCGTTGGGCACGGTGATCACCTCACCGTCCGCGTTGCGCAACGTGGTGATCCGCAGCGTGACGTCCTCGACCGTACCCTCGGCCTGCTCCGCGGCTCCAGTCACCGCGATGCGGACCACATCGCCGAATCCGTACTGCCGCTCGGTGATCAGGAAGAACCCCGCGAGAATGTCCTGCACGATGCGCTGGGCGCCGAAACCGAGCGCGGCGCCGAGCACCGCGGCGGGCGCGACCAAGCCGGTGACGGCGAAACCGAGCCGCCGCAGCACCTCCATGGTGATCAGCACGTAGACGATGGTCAGCACCACCCACGTGATCACCTGGGCCAGCGCGTGCCGGTGCTTGGCCGCCTCGGTGCGCACCAGCGCGTCGCTGCTGTGGAACCCAGCGTCGATCTTGCGGGTGACCCGGTCCCTGACGAACGTGGCGAACCGGCTGAACAGCACCGCCCCGAGAATGAGCAGCACGATCTCCAGGCCCGAACCGCGTAGCCACGTGGTGAAACCGGTGGAGGCGATTGCCTGGATTCCCGCGACATTCATCTAGCTCGCCTGCTCTCGCATTCTCCAGCGGATACCGGACTCGATGAACCCGTCGATGTCGCCGTCGAGCACCGCCGACGGGTTGTTGACCTCGTGGTTCGTCCGCAGGTCCTTGACCATCTGGTACGGGTGCAGCACGTAGGAGCGCATCTGATTGCCCCAGGACGCGCCCTCGTTGGTCTTCAGCGCGTCCATCTCGGCGCGCTCCTCCTGCCGCTTGCGCTCCAGGAGCTTGGCCTGCAGCACACGCATGGCCGAGATCTTGTTCTGCAGCTGCGATTTCTCGTTTTGGCAGGTGACCACGATGCCGGTGGGAATGTGGGTGATACGGACCGCGGAGTCGGTGGTGTTGACGCTCTGGCCGCCCGGACCCGACGAGCGGTACACGTCGACGCGGATCTCCGTCTCGGGCACCTCGATGTGGTCGGTGGTCTCCACCACGGGTAGCACCTCGACCTCGGCGAAGGAGGTCTGGCGACGTCCCTGGTTGTCGAACGGGCTGATCCGTACCAGGCGGTGCGTGCCCATCTCCACCGACAAGGTGCCGTAGGCGTACGGCGTCTTCACCGCGAAGGTGGCGCTCTTGATGCCCGCTTCTTCGGCGTAGGAGGTGTCGTAGACCTCGACCGCGTACTTGTGCCGGTCGGCCCAGCGGATGTACATGCGCATCAGCATCTCGGCCCAGTCGGCGGCGTCCACGCCGCCCGCACCGGAACGGATGTTCACCAGCGCGTCGCGCTTGTCGTATTCACCCGACAGCAGCGTGCGGACCTCCATCGCCTCCACGTCGCCGTGCAGCGCGGCGCGCTCGGCGTCGGCCTCGGCGATCGCGGCGGCCCTGGCCTCGCCCTCTTCCTCCTCGGCCAGCTCGTAGAGCACCGGCAGGTCGTCCAAGCGCTGGCGCAGCTCCTCGACCCGGCGCAGCTCGCCCTGGGCGTGCGAGAGCTCGCTGGTGACCCGCTGCGCGTGGTCCTGGTCGTTCCACAGGTCGGGGTCGGCGGCCTGATGCTCGAGCTCGTCGATACGACGGCGCAGCTCGTCGATGTCGAGGACCGACTCGACCGTCTTGAGTGTGGCGTCGAGTTCGGCGAGATCAGCGGAAACGTCAGGATGCACGATCGTCAAGCCTAGCCGCCCCTCGACAGGCGCAGCACACGAGTGCACGCGCGGTGACGTGGGACGGCGCCGACGCGGCTGAGCAGCCTCGACGGCGGCCTGATCGGGCAGAACGCCAGGCGCTCCCGCGCTCGCCCCTCACCCGGCACCGGGCCGGTGCGGTGTGATGGACGCCTCATGGGTTCCTACCCTAAACGCCGACCGCGCCTGGCGCAGTGGGTGTTTGGAACTCGGAGCGATCGCCGTGGTGGCCGGCCGTAGCTCGGTCGCGGTAGATCCGTTGTGTCGCTACCAGCCGTCGGGTGTGCAGTGCCGTGTCGAACTCCGCGCGGTTCGGCATCCGGCGATCCCCCTCGGCGCGAGGCGGTGTGACTTGCTCAGGCGTTGTGCGGAGCGTCACCGCGGCCGGGTTGGGCGACCGCAGCTGTGCATGGACGCCGCCGTGCTCCCGGAGGGATCCAGCTCGGTCAGCCGGAGACGGCCCGCAGTGCGCCGGGGCGGCGGCCGGCGAGCGTGTCGAGCGCGGCTGCGCTTGCGTCGTCCGCCGGGAGATAGACGATCACTTGCTGGTCGTCGTCGGCGGAAAGATCGAGAACCTCATAGGCGAGGCGGAGTGGCCCGGCATCGGGGTGCGCCAGCCGGGTTACGCCGGTGGCGGCGGCCAAGCTGGGCACGTTGTCCACGCGGTCGGCGAACGCGGGACCGACGGTGACCGTGAGTTCGTCCGCTAGGGCGGCGATATGCGGATCGACGCGAAACGGGCCTTGCTTCAACGTGGCGACCGTCTCATCGGCGACATGTTCCCAGTCCGCGTAGAAACTCCGGGCGTCCGGTGCGCAGAACACCAGACGCGCCAGGTTGGGCGGTGTATCGGGTCGGGAAAAGAGGCCGGTCGGCGCCATCAGCCGGTGGTAGCCGTCGGTGTAGGCGAGCACTTCGGTGAGGCGGTTGACCACCACGGCGGGCGCGGGTTCGAGACGGTCCAGGATCGCGCGCACCGTGGGCCGCACGTCACGCAGCGGCTGCGCGTCGCCCATGCAGCTGAACCCGCTGTCGACCGACTTGCTCAACCGGTGCAGGTGGACGCGCTCGGCGGGGCTCAGCCGCAACGCGTCGGCCAGCGCGGACAGCACCGGCGGCGAGGGATGACGGTCGCGGCCCTGCTCGAGACGGGTCACATATTCCACACTCACACCGGCCAGCGTGGCCAGTTCGGCGCGGCGCAATCCGGGGGTGCGCCGCCGCGCTCCGGTCGGCAGGCCGACCTGGGCGGGTGTCACGGCTTCACGGCGGGTGCGCAGGAACAGGCCGAGCTCGTTATCACTCACGACTCCGCCTCGCCGCGCTCGGCTCCGTCGTGCGCGAGGGCGCGCTGTGTTCTCGGTTCGCTCGCTGACGCTCATCCACATCTCGAACCTAACAAGGCGAAACAGCCGGAGGGTGTCCCTGCCACTACCACTCTTACAGCGGTCTCCCTGGGCCGGGCGGCGTGCCGCAGATTGGGTAGCAGCGGCCGATCCGGGTCGCTGGGAGTGATCCGAGGAGGAACAGCATGTCCAACGCCCCACTGAAGCTCGCGGTGATCATCGGCAGCGTCCGGGTGGGACGCTTCGGCCCCGTCGTGGCCACCTGGTTCGCCGAGCAGGCGCGGCGGCACGGTTCGTTCGAGGTGGACGTCATCGATCTGGCCGAGGCGCAGATCCCCCTGGAACTGCCCGCGGAACCACCGGCGCTGGATCCGGACCCGGTGCGCCCCGAAGGCATGACCGACCTCACCGGTCGGCTCGCGGCGGCCGACGCTTTCGTCATCGTCACGCCGGACTACAACCGGAGTGTCCCCGCCTCGCTCAAGGCCGCCATCGACTGGCACTTCACCCAGTGGGACGCCAAAGCGATCGGTTTCGTCGGCTACAGCGGAGCCAGTGGCGGCCTGCTCGCCATCGAGCACCTGCGCCAGATCTTCAATGAACTCAACGCGCACACGGTGCGCAATTACGTCTCGTTCCCGCGCTACTACCTGCTCTTCGATAGCGAAGGCCAGTTGCTGGAACCCGCCGAGCCCGCGGCCGCGGCGGCGGCGATGCTCGACCAGTTGCACTGGTGGGCAAGCGCGTTGACCGTGGCCAGGTCACTGCCGGTGGCGTGAGCGTGGGATGACGGTTTGGGTGGGCTGCCCAGCCGATAGGGTGCGGGGCGTGGCTGTGTACTCCTCCGATCTCGAACTCGCCCTGCGGCTGGCTGACGCTGCCGACGCCATCACCCGGGCTCGCTTCGGTGCGCTGGACCTGAAGGTCGACGCCAAGCCGGATCTGACGCCGGTGTCGGATGCCGATCTGGCCGTGGAGAAGGCGATTCGGCAGGTGCTGTCCGAGGCCAGGCCGCAGGATTCGGTGCTCGGTGAGGAATTCGGCGGCGCTGCCGAATTCAGCGGACGGCAGTGGGTGGTCGACCCGATCGACGGCACCAAGAACTTCGTGCGCGGCGTGCCGATCTGGGCGACGCTGGTCGCGCTGCTGGTCGACGGTGAGCCGGTCGTCGGCGTGGTGAGCGCGCCCGCGCTGGTCCGGCGCTGGTGGGCCGCCGCGGGCTCGGGGGCGTGGTCGAGCTTCGAAGCGCAGCCGGCCAAGGAGATTTCGGTCTCCGCCGTCGGCGTGCTGGGTTCGGCCAGCCTGGCGTTCTCCAGCTTGTCCGGTTGGCGCGAGCGCGGCCTGCGCGATGGGTTCCTGGCGCTGACCGACGAGGTGTGGCGCGTGCGTGGTTACGGCGATTTCCTCAGCTATTGCCTGCTCGCAGAGGGCGCCGTCGACATCGCCACCGAACCGGAAGTATCCCTGTGGGATCTGGCCGCCCTGGATATCCTCGTCCGCGAAGCAGGTGGCCGCTTCTCCGCTCTGGACGGCACACCGGGCCCGCACGGTGGCGATGCCGTCGCCACCAACGGCCTGCTCCACGACGAGGTCCTGCACCGTCTTCGTGGCTGATCGTTCCGCTGTCGGACGTAGTCCGTCGTCAGCCCGCGCATGGCCGGAGCGAAGGCGGAGGTACGCCTATCCAGCCCGGCGGGGCGTCGCCGGGGTGAGATCGACTCCGGTTGGTGGCCGCAGGCGGCGCAGGGTGCCATCCATGCTGGTGACGAACAGCGCCCAGGAGTCCCCGTCGCGGTCGATGCGCACCGATGTGGCGCCGTCGGGCGGATTGCGGAAGAGGCCGGGTTTGATCAGGCCGGTGATGATCGCGCAGGTGGCGCCGGTGGCGGTGTCCACTTGGTAGATGGCGCCGAGAATGTGATCGGCGACGAAGAGCGTGCCCGCGCGGGTGGCCTCCATATCGTCGGGCAGTGCGACCAGTTCTGGGATGCCCGAGACGAGACCGGGGTGGGCGGGATCGTCCAGCGGAACGCGGAGGATCTGCAGCGTCATGGTGTCGACGTAAACCGACTTGCCATCGGCGGCCAGCGCGATGCCGTTGGAAGGGGGCAGGCTCGACCAGTCCCGCTCGTACTCGTTCGTCCCGGGCCAGTAGCGCGAGATTCCGTTCGGACCGGCAAGGCCGATGGTGGTGAACAGCAGGCTGCCATCGGGGAGCAACAGCAGGCCGTTCGGGCCGTTCAGCCCCGTCAGCAGGACGCGCACCGCGCCGGATTCGGTGTCGTAGCGTTGCAGCGTGCCCGGCGGCTCGCTGAGTCCGTCACCGGTCAGGAAGTAGACGTACCGCCCCGCGACGCGCACGCCCGCAGGCCGGTGCAGACCGGTTACCAGCTGCTCCATTCGTCCGGTCCGGTCGACGTGCGCAAGGTACCCATCCATGAGCCCGGTGACGTAGAAGCCGCCGTGCCCGTCCGCATCGAGGTTCTCCAAATTGCCGACACCCTCGACCACGGTGGTGGCTTCCCACCCGTCGGAACACATCACGGGAAATGTCTCCGCCTGCGCTATCGGCATCGCGGCGGCGACTCCGGCCGCGACAGCGGCGGTCAGCAGTGCCGCTCGCGTCCGGTTTCCTATCCCTGTTGCCATGAGCGACAACATAACAGCGCGGTACGAGTCGGGAAGGTCGGCGATTTCCGGCCTGTGCTGGAAATTCGCACGTCAGCGGGTCGCTTTCGGGTGAGCCGAGTCCAAGTTATCCCCATGTGTGGAACTCAGCGGTCGACCAGGATGAACGCCGAACGGTACCGGTATCTCCGGGGCCGAGCGCTCGTAGGATGGGCCGGGTGACTTCCCCCGATGATTTCGCGGCTGTAGCGATCGACGACGCGTCCGGTACAGACGCCGGATCCGCTGCGGCGCAGCAGGTCCTGCGCCGAGTCTTCGGTTACGACAGCTTCCGCGGCGACCAGCGCTCCATCGTGGAGCACGTGAGCGCCGGCGGGGACGCGCTGGTACTCATGCCCACCGGCGGCGGCAAGTCACTCTGCTATCAGGTGCCCGCCCTGGTACGTCCCGGCGTCGGCGTGGTGATCTCGCCGCTGATCGCGCTCATGCAGGACCAGGTGGACGCGCTCAGTGCTCTGGGTGTGCGGGCGGGCTTCCTCAACTCCACTCAGTACCCCGACGAGCGTCGCATGGTGGAGGCGCAATTCGTCGCGGGCGAACTCGACCTGCTGTACCTGGCGCCGGAGCGGTTGCGCCTGGAATCCACCGCGCAACTGCTGGATCGGGGCACGGTCGCCCTGTTCGCCATCGACGAAGCGCACTGTGTCTCCCAGTGGGGCCACGATTTCCGCCCCGACTATCTCGGCCTGTCCGTGCTGCACGAGCGGTGGCCGGACGTGCCGCGGATCGCGCTCACCGCGACCGCCACCGAGAAGACGCGGGACGAGATCATCCAGCGCCTCGACCTCGGCGCGGCCCGCCGCTTCGTGTCCAGCTTCGACCGGCCCAACATCCAGTACCGGATCGAGCCGAAGAACCGCGCCGAGCGCCAGCTGCTGGAATTCATCCGCACCGAACATGCGGGAGACGCGGGCATCGTCTACTGCCTCTCGCGCAACTCGGTGGAGAAGACCGCCGCCTTCCTCACCGAGAACGGTATCGCCGCGGTGCCGTACCACGCGGGCCTGGACAATCGCACCCGTGCGATGAACCAGTCGCGGTTCCTGCGCGAAGACGGCCTGGTCGTCGTGGCGACCATTGCTTTCGGCATGGGTATCGACAAGCCCGATGTACGCTTCGTAGCTCACCTCGATCTGCCCAAATCCGTCGAGGGCTACTACCAGGAGACCGGTCGCGCGGGCCGGGACGGGCTGCCCTCGACCGCGTGGATGGTGTACGGACTCAGCGACGTGGTGCAGCAGCGCAAACTGATCGATGCCTCCGAGGGCGACGCCGCGCACCGCCGCCAGCTCCAACTGCACCTGGACGCGATGCTGGCGCTGTGCGAGACGGTGAGCTGCCGCCGCACCCAGCTGCTTGCCTACTTCGGCGAGCCCGGCCTGCCCTGCGGAAACTGCGACACCTGCCTGTCCCCGCCGCAATCCTGGGACGGCACGGTGGCCGCGCAAAAGCTGCTGTCGGCGGTGCTGCGGCTCAAGCGCGAACGCGGCCAGAGCTTCGGCGCCGGCCACATCGTGGACATCCTGCTCGGCAAGAAGAACCCGAAGATCCTGCAGTACGACCATCACGAGCTGAAGGTCTTCGGCGTCGGCACCGACTTGCGCGATACGGAGTGGCGCGGCGTGGTCCGGCAATTGCTCGCCCGCGGCCTGCTGGCCGTGCACGGCGACTACGGGGTGCTGACGCTCACCGAGGCCAGCAGCGAAGTGCTGTTCGACGGACGCCAGGTGCTGCTGCGCCGGGAACCCGAGCGGGTGGCCAAGCCCGCCCGCGCCGCGAAGGCCGCCAAGTCCGTAGCCGCCGAAATGACGCCCACCGACCTGCCGCTGTTCGAGAAGCTGCGCGAATGGCGCGCGGCCACCGCCAAGGAACTGGGATTCCCCGCCTACGTCGTCTTCCATGACGCCACCCTGCGCGACATCGCGGCCCGCAAACCCGCGAATCTCGCCGAACTCGGCAAGATCAGCGGTGTCGGCGAGAACAAACTCGCGAAGTACGGGGAACAGGTGCTCGAAGTACTCGGCGAGGCGTGAACCGCTGCCGGTGCACAGTGGACGAATGGGTGAGGATGCTCGCCGGACGAGGGCGCGAAACACTGTGGAGGACAGCATGAGTAACAGCGACACGATCGGGCGTCGCAACTTCCTGGCCGGTGCGGCCACTCTCGCGGCCGGCGCGACGCTCGTCGGCCGCACCCCCGCGCGAGCCGTACCGGTCGCGGAGGGCGTCACCAAGTTCCCCTTTCCGACCGGCCGCCGGGTGCGGGTACTGGTCACCGGCGACGCCGGCACGGGAACCCGGACTCAGTGGGCGGTCGCCGACGCGATGCGCACGTTCCACGGCCGCGAGCCGTTTTCGCTGGCATTGGGCCTCGGCGACAACATCTACGAGCACGGCCCGGGCGGCGCGGACGACGTGCAGTTCGCCGACAAGTTCGAAAACCCCAATGCCGAACTGGATTTCCCGTGGCTGATGGTCCTGGGCAACCACGACAACAGTTCCGTCCTCGGTGGTGACGGCGGATGGCTGCTGCGCGGCAACCTCGAGGTGGAGTACCACGCCACCTCACGCCGCTGGTGGATGCCGAGCCGCTACTACTCGGTGCGGATTCCGGAGCGGAATCCGGTGGTCGAGTTCTTCGTGCTCGATCTCAACCCGCTGGCCGCCTACGTGCCGCCGGTCTTCTCACCCTATTGGGCGGTTGACGGCCGGTTCATGAACGAGCAGCGCGACTGGCTGGACCGCGCCCTCACCGACTCGCCCGCGACCTGGAAGATCGCCTGCACCCACCACCCGTACCTGAACAACGGGCCGCATGGCAGCGCGGGCTGCTACGAGGGCCTACCGATCGAGCCGATCAACGGCGTGCACGTGAAGCGCTTCATCGAGGACCACGTGACCGGCAAGTGTCAGTTCATCCTCTCCGGGCACGACCACTCCCTGCAGGTGCTCGAACTGACCGAGGCATCGAAGGGCACCCGGCAGATCGTGTCCGGCGCCGCCGCGAAGACGGTCGGCGCCCAGGCGCGCATCGCCGCGAACACGGGCCACGGCGCGCTGTACGAGAACTTCCACGAGCTCGGTTTCATGGTCCTCGACCTCACCCCGGACGCCGTCGATCTGCGCGTCCACACCGTGGACCCGGCGTCCGGCGCTTCCGCCGAGGCGTTCCAGCGCCGCCTGGCCTGAGTTCCAACTGTCTTGCGCGGCGCGGGAATTGCGGCGCGTCGCCGTCGCGGCGGCTAACGTGCTGGCTATGGCACCGGGTGAGGGTTCCAGCGATGAGGGCGGCGAGCTTTCCTCTGGCTCGTCGGGCGGCGAGTCCCCGGACGCGTCGCCGAACGTCCGTAACAGGATCGATCCGTCGGTGGACGGCGTATGGCTGCGACATCGGCTGCCGCCGGACCGCTCCGGCATGCCGCGGATGTCGACGGTGGTGCTGGTCGTCGCGTTCTTCGCCGTACTCGCGCTCTACCTGGTGCTGGGCCACGGCCGCTAGCGCGTCCCCGACCTGCGGGAATAAACCGGTTGCCGGGTCACTTAGAGTTGACCGTTATGAAGGAGAAGGGGCGCAAGGTCATCGCGACCAACCGCCGGGCGCGGCACAACTACACGATCCTGGACATCTACGAGGCCGGGATCGCGCTGGTCGGTACCGAGGTGAAGAGCCTGCGTGAGAGCAAGGCCTCCCTCGTGGACGCCTTCGCGACGGTGGACAACGGCGAGGTGTGGCTGCGCGGGCTGCACATCCCCGAGTTCAGCCACGGCACCTGGACCAACCACTCGCCACGGCGGGTGCGCAAGCTGCTGCTGCACAAGCGCGAGATCGAGCGGCTGGTCGGCAAGTCGCGCGAGGGCAACCAGACGCTGGTTCCGCTATCGATGTACTTCTCCGACGGCAAGGTGAAAGTCGAGCTTGCCCTCGCCAAGGGCAAGCAGGACTACGACAAGCGCCAGGACCTGGCCCGGCGGACCGCCGAGCGAGAGGTCACCCGTGAACTGGGACGCCGGGTGAAAGGCATGCGCTGACCGCCTCCTGGTGCTAGCCGGTGGGCAAGGTCTGCTCGTGTGGCGCGGCCTGGTACCGCGCCGCCACGCTGCCTCGTCGAGCCGCGATCGGCGGCGGCGACCCCGCGCGTCGCCGGACTCGAGGTCTTCGCCGATCCTGCGGGCGTTCGGGGAACTATCCGCGGCATTAGTCGACCTGACCGGTGCGGCGGGGAGTCTCCGGACTGCCCGCCACCCGCATCTTTCTGCGGCCGGAGTCGGCCGCTACCGCCCGGCGGTCCCGCGGATCACCTTGTGCAGGGTTCGCGCATCGTGATCCGCTTGAGGGTGGGGCTGCGGTAATCGGCGACCACCGTCCGCGAACCCAGCGACGTGGTCGGATCGGGCACGTTGACCACCGCGCGCTGTGCCGCGATGTCGGGCTCCTCCCGCCCGTAGACCTGCGGCGCCGCCATCCCTTCCGAATCCACGGTGAGCCCGGCGATCGCCTTGCGTATGGCCGGGCGGTCCAGGCGGCCCGTCTCCGCGGCCTTGGTCAGCAGCGCTTTCATCGGATACGAGATGGCGAAGCCCAGGTTGTAGCCGAAATTGGTGGGTTCGCTCGTGGCGGCGTTCCTGGCGCGCTGGGCTCCGGCGCTGATGCCGTCCCAGCCGTCGAACGGCGAGGTGTAGTTGTACAGCGAGATGAGCGCAGGCGCGGCCGGTGTCTTGAGCAGCGCGCTGTTCCAGGTCGGGGTGGACCCGAGGAACCGGCCGGTATAGCCGGACCTGGCGAGTTTGCCGATGATTTCGGCGCTTTCGGCCGGGCCGGTGGCCAAGAGGACCAGATCGGGCGGGTTCGCCATGATCTCGGCGACCGGGTAATCCTGGTTGCCGACCTCGGCATTGGGTCCGGTGTCGATGCGCGAGGTGATCGTCGCCCCGTTGTCCAAGGCCCATTTGAGCACGCCGCTGGCGTAATCACCGCCGTAGTTGCCGCGATAGGCGACGACGCCGAGCGTGTGCGGCTGATAATGGTTCTGCGCGAACCAGTCCAGGCCCAGCACGGCTTCGGTGCAGTAGGAATAGCCGTCGTCCAGCACCAGGTCCCGGTCGGTGGAGCGATACTGCCAGCCCGACCAGAGCGTTCCCGCGCCGGTCACCAGGTCTGCCTCGTCCATCTCGTGCAGGACCGCGAGCGTCTGCGCGGTACCGAAACTCATCGCGAGGGCCAGGACGTGCGGCGCCACGTTCTCGAACTCCGTGACGTGTCTGCGCGGGTCGTAGGCGGTGTCGCGGGTGTAGGTCGCGATGTCGATCTCGTAGCCCCCGATCCCGCCCTGCTTGTTCACCTCGTTCCAGAAGGCGAGTTGTCCATCTTGCAGGGACTTGCCGAGTGGGGCGAAGGGGCCGTTGTTCAGGTCCGACAGGACGCCGAGGTAGATGCAGCCCTTGTCCCGGTGTATCGCCCGCGGACAGGGCTCACGCGTGACGCCGGGCGAGGCGGCGGGCGAGGAGGCCGAGCACGCACCGGTCAGCACGAGTGCGAACGCGAGCGGCGCGGCCACCAGGCGAAAAAGGCGACGGAAATTGCTGTTGAAACGCATGTCTTGCTCGCTTACGGCTGGACGCAGGGCTCGGTGAGGGTGATTCGCTCCTGGGTCGGGCCGTGGTATCCGGACGCCAGAGTCTTCGCGCCCAGCGGCGCTGTTTGATCGGGCGCCTCGATGACCGCCCGCTGCCGGGAAAGGTCGGGTTTGGGTGCGCCATAAGTGTATTCGGGGATCGCGCCCTCGTAGTCGACGCGCAGGCCCTGCACCGATTGGCGGACGCCCCTTCTGGTCAGCTTGCCTTCGACCACCGCACGGGTCAGCAGTGCCTTCATCGGGTAGGAGAACATCCAGCCCGCGCTGTAGCCCCAGGTGGAGGGCTCCCGGGTGGCCGAGGCCCGCGCCTTCTTGGCGCCCGCGCTGGTGCCGTCCCAGCCGTCCAGCGGCGACGACATGTTGTATCGCGCCGTGATCGCCGTCGCCGCAGGGCTTTTCAGCAGGCCGCCGTTCCAAGTCGGACCCGAGCCGAGGAACCGGCCCTGGTATCCGGCCAGCGCCGCTTTGCCCATGATCTCGCCCGCCTCCGCCGGACCCGTGGCCAGCAGCACGAGGTCCGCTTTTGCGGCGAGGATCTTGGCGACCGCGGCGTCCTGATTGCCGATCTGCGTGTTCGGTTCGGTGTCGATCTGCGCCACCACGTCGACGCGGTTGGTGGAAGCCCACTTCTTTGCGCCGGTGGAGTAGTCGCCGCCGTAGTCGCCCTGGTAACTGACCGTGGCGAGAGAGCCGGGCTTCGCCAGATGCTCCGCGATCCAGTCCAGGGCGATGATCGCCTCGGAGCAGTACGAATAGCCGGATTCCAGGAGCAGGCCCTTGTCGCTGTTCTCGAATTGCCAGCCCGACCAGAGAGTTCCGGCGATGGCGACCAGGTTCGCCGCGTCCATCTCGGCGAGTACCCTTTGCGTCTGCACGGTGCCGAAACTCATCGACAGGGCCAGCACATGCGGCTCGATTCGCTCGTACGCCTCGGCATGCTTCTGCAGATCGTAGGCGGTGTCCTCGGTGTAGGTGGTGATATCCACCTCGTATTTGCCGCCGATCCCGCCCGCCTTGTTCACCGCCTTCCAGAACGCGAGCTGACCGTTGTGAATGTCCTTGCCCAGCGCGGCGAACGGCCCACTCGTCAGATCGGACAGCACGCCGAGATAGATGCACCCCTTGCGGGAGTCGACCGCGTTCGGGCACGGGTCCGAGGTGACACCGGGCTCGACGGCCTGGGTCGATCTGTCTCGCAGGGCCGAGCAACCGGACAGAACGAGCCCGGCTATGACGGCGAGGGCGGACAGGCGCAGCAACCTGTCCCGAATCGTGCTAACTGCCAAAGTGTTTCCTTAGTCTGAAATCGAGATCCGCTGCTCAGAGCCGATCGTACGGCTCGTGCAGTGTAAGTCGGGTTCGGCTTCATGCCAGTGGAATTGGCTACCAGCATCCGGGAAGCCTCGGGTGTTTCGGCCCGGCGGTACTCAGCTGGGCGGCGAGAATCCGCCCGTCGGTGTCGCACGCCGGCAACCGGGGTGTGGGAGATTCGGGCGCGCGCCGAGGCGGCGGGCATGCGCCGAGCAGGTCGCGGCCCCGGAGACAGCGCCGCCCGCCGCGGGAGCCGGGTGGGTACTGCCCAGCCTCGAGTGTGGCCTCGGACACCGCCGATTATCGGGATGATCCGCCGGCTACACGATGTTAATATGAACAGCCCGGCAAGGCGCCGGGGCGTACGGGGCTGAACGGTTTCGACTGCGTACGTAGATTTAGGGGAAGCGTGTCGGTGCAGGCAAGAGACCACCGTAAGCGTCGTTGCAACCAATTAAGCGCCGATTCTCATCAGCGCGAGTACGCTCTCGCTGCCTGATCAGCAGAGCGTCTCTGTCGGCCCGGGGCATGCCCTCGGCTCCGGTGCCGGCATCAGCTAGAGGGCTCACCGTCCTGCTCGGTCGCGGAGTAGGACGGGACATCGCACAGCGACTGGGATCGTCATCCGGGCTTGTTCGCGGGACCCGGAGATCCGAGTAGAGACACAGCGGACTGCACACGGAGAAGCCCTGAAGACGCGGCGGAGGACCCGGGTTCGATTCCCGGCAGCTCCACGAGTGCGAGGCCCATGCCCATGGAGGGCATGGGCCTCGCTCGTTCCGCTGTGTGTTTTGTGGGGTGCAACCCCGACCCTCCGCCCGGTGGGCTTCGCCCCTGGACCCCCGATCCTGTGGTTGCGTGGGGCGGTCATGGTTCGCCCGGGTTCCCGCCACGTCCACCAGCTGGCGGACTGCCGCCGGAAGTGGTTTCAACCGTTGGGGGGAGCGTATGTGAACGTGAATGCGGTCAGTGTGCCGGCGGCAACGGAGACGAGCTCGCCATCCCACCAGAACGACACCACGGATCCATCCGCGAATTCTGATATCCATGAGAGCCAGCCCTCATGGCGTGCGAGTGCACGCCCCACCCGCCTGCGTTGCGTCACGATCTCCCCCTCGGTGCGAGGCTGCTGCCCGCCGGCATCGGGATCGGAGGGCTGGGCGGCCCCACGGCAGGTCGGCTGCTGCTGCGATGCCACTGGCTTTCCGCGACGCCTCGCACCCTCGGTATTCCGGTTGCCACCGTACCATCCTTCGGCGCACCACAGATGATTTGAGAAATGTTGTGCGGGAAGGGATGTCGGCATCCCTTCCGCAAGCGTATCGGACGCGCAGGACGTCGTCCGCCTCGTGGTCCGGCGAGGATTTCGTGTCCGGCGGCAGTTGCGCCCCATTCGTGCGACCATGCGGTGCTCCACCCTCCGCTGCGTCATCGAGGTGCCCGCTTCGCACTCGGCGATCTCCGTCACTTTGTCCGGCGTGGCTGCTTCCTCGGGGCGGGAACCTGTTCCCCCCGGATTCTGTGGTTCCTCGTCAGCCCATGGTGCGGGCGGTGTTCGCCGCGCTGATGGCTGGGCATGTGTGCCGTGTGGACGGACTACCGAAAGATCGCGAATGGGAGGAATCGGGCGAATCTGAGGGATTCTGTTTGATTGCTATGGGCGGTGGAATAGCGGTAGTAATGCCAACTGAGCAGGGAAAATGGGGTGTTAGCCCCTTGGTATCTGGACGGCTGCTATGACGCTCGAAGCCGAGACGCGGTGCTATCGCTCCCAGGGCGGGAGCGGGGGTCGGCGGGGGCTTGGAGGATTGTCATGACTGCAGGGATCACGGAGAACGGGATGCGGTCGGTCTTGCGGGCCGCCTGCGTGAGTGTCGGGATCGACTCCGCGGGCGCCGAGCCGGTCGGATCGCAGGTGGTATTCAAACTGCCCGGCGGCATTGTCGCGCGGATCGGCGGGCGGGGTCAGAAGCTGGCGGTCGGGCGGGAGGTCGCCGTGGCCCGATGGCTGGAGACGTGTGGGGTGTCCGCGGCGCGCTTGGTGCCCGACATCCCGCAGCCGGTGGTGGTGGATCGCCGTGCGGTGACCTTCTGGCAGGACCTGCCGCCTCATCATCCCGGGACGCCCGCCGAGATCGCCAAGGCGCTGGGGCAGCTGCACCACCTCCCACTGCCCGGGTTCGAGTTGCGTCGAATGATGCCTCTGGCTCGCCTGGAGGAGGAGATCGCCGCCGCGCAGACCGTCACGGAGGAAGACCGGCGTTGGCTGCGCGGGCACTTGGAGGAACTACGGGGTCGTTGGAAGACGCGGCCCGACGGCATGCCGTGGTCGGTGATCCAGGGCACCGAATGGGGCGAGAACGTCGTGGTCGGTGACGACGGCGACGTGATCCTGGTCGATTTCGGCCGGGCGGTGGTCGGCCCGCCGGAGTGGGACTTGGTGCACACGGCGATCGACTGCTGGACGGCGGCCACGATCACCGCCGCGCAGTACGCCGACTTCTGCGCCGGGTACGGCCGAGACGTGACCCGCTGGGACGGCTTCTACCTGCTGCGCGATATCCAGGAATTCCGGCTGGCTCTGCAATCGCTGCGTGCGGCCACGGCGAACCCCGCTTACCAGGGGCAAGCGCTGCGCCGCCTCGAATACATTCGCGGTGACAAGGGCATGCGCCCGTGGCCCGGGTGGGCGGATCTCGACTAGGCGGTGGTCGCAGCCCCCAGCCGCGAGCTGTCGGCTCCCGAGGCCAGAACCGCCGGGGCAGGTACGGGTCGAGCGCCGAAGCGCGGAGCGCGCGAACCGGTCCCGACCTGATCGACACATGCTGGGGAACTTTGCGAGGACGCTCGACGGGCCACTGGTACCGGGGAGCCGCTCCATCAGTGCAGGTGCTTCACGTAGCGGTGGGCGGTACGCTGTTCCGCCGCGGTGAGCAAGAGCGCGGCCACGCCGGTGCCCCGGTGCCCGGCGGCTACGTAGACCTGGTCCACCTCCTCCCCATCGACCATGACGAATCCCGCGACCGTGCCGTCCACGGTGGCGACGGTGGTGTCGGCGACCCGGTCGGCCGCGCGAACGTCGAACGAGTCGCGCGGCCGGACGGCCAGTAAGGCGTCAGGGACGTTGCCCAGGTGGCCGTCGCGCCAGCCGTGGAACCAGATCTCGGCGATCGCCGAGGCGTCCTCGGGCCGGGCTGGGCGCAGAACCGGGGGCGATGTCCGTCATCCGCCGGACTGTAGCAGCGGGCGCACCGGTGCTCAGCCCTGCTGAGTGGGGACCACGATCAGCTCGGCCACGTTGACGCGCTTGGGCGCGGCAACGGCGTAGGCGATGGCGTCGGCGATGTCGCCGGGTTCCAGGATCTCGATCTCGGTGCGCCACTGCTCCAGTCCGGCGCGCTGGTGCTCGTCCCGCATCCCCGCGCCGAGTTCGGTACCGACGAAACCGGGTTCGATGTTCTTCACCCGGACACCGCGCGGCCCGAACTCCGCGCGCAGGTTGCGGGTCAGGTGCGCGACCGCGGCTTTGGTTGCGGTGTACACGGCGTAGTTCGGGAAGACCATGTGCCCGCCGACCGATCCGACCAGCACCAGATCCGCTTGCTTGCCCGCACTCGCCGCCGCGAGCAGGTCGTCGATGAACGCGCGTCCGGTGTAGAGCAGGCCGTTGATGTTGGTGCCGACCATCTGGTCCCACTCGTCGGTGAGCGCGGACTCGAACGGCGCGGCGAGCATGACGCCCGCGTTCGCGACGACCAGGTCGGCGGGGCCGAACGCCGCACGCACGGTGGCGGCGGCGTCGCGTACCGACTGCTGGTCGCCGACGTCGGCGACCACGGCGAGCGCGTCCCCGCCGATCTCGGCGGCGAGTTCTTCGATGCGATCCTTGCGCCTGCCGAGCAGGGCGACCTTGGCGCCGCCCCGCGCGAGCTGCCGCGCGGTGGCGGCGCCGATGCCACTCGATGCTCCGGTGATGACCGCGACGCGGCCGGTGAGGTTGTTTGTCATGGCCACTACGTTCGGCCTCGCCGCGCGCGCCTGCCAGGTCGCGGACTTCCTGGTAGTCGCGGGGCCACCCAGCCGGGGTGCCGCTCGCCTACGCTCGGATCATGGACTCCGACAATCGACTGGGCGCGTTCTTGCGGGCGCGTCGCGAGCTGGCACGACCGGAGGACTTCGGGTTGTCCGGCGGCGGTCAGCGCCGAGTCGCCGGCCTGCGTCGCGAGGAGATCGCGCTGCTCGCGGGGGTGAGCGCGGATTACTACGTGCGGCTGGAGCAGGGACGGGACAGGCATCCGTCCGAACAGGTCGTCGCGGCGCTGGCCCGGGTGTTCGCGCTCGACGACGAGGGCACGGCGCACCTGCGGGAGCTGGCGCGACCGGTGGTGAAGCGGCCGAGAGGGCCGCGCCGCCCCGAACGTGTCGCGCCCGGGTTGCTGCGGCTGATGAACGCGTGGCCGCGCACACCCGCACTGGTGCTCGGCAAGTACCTGGACGTGCTGGCGGCGAACCCGCTGGCCGCGGCCGTCAATTCGTGCTCGGTTCCCGGGGTCAACCAGGTGCGCATGGTCTTCCTCGATCCCGAGGCGCGCGACGTCTACTGCGATTGGCCGACTATCGCGGCCGACACCGTCGCGAGCCTGCGGGCGACCGCGGGCGCCGATCTCGACGATCCGCGCCTGACCGAACTGGTCGGGGAGTTGTCGCTGAAGAGCGAGGATTTCCGGCAGTTGTGGGCGCGCCACGACGTCCGGGTGAAGACCGCGGGAGTGAAACGGTTCCGCAACCCTATGGTCGGCGAGCTGACCCTCTCGTACGAAACGTTCAGTGTGAACGGCGCGCCGGGGCAGATGCTCATCGCCTACCACGCCGAACCCGGTTCCCCCTCCGAACGCTCCCTTGCCTTGCTCGGCAGCCTGATCGCGGACAACGCGTCCGGCGAGGACCGGGACGACGAGCAGCAGTCCGCCCGGCAACCCAGCGCCTACCGGCAAAAGGATTGAGCCGAACGCACCGCGGTGACCAGTTGATGCGGCTGGGGCGGCACATCGTGCTCGTCGCTGTCAGAGTCGACGGCAGAAACGTTGCGGCATAAGCGATGCATGACCGGCAGTGCGCACGGTGCGAACTCGTACCGGGTGTCTGGTGGAGTGCAAGAGGACGAATCCCGCACTGCTGTTGAGGCTTTCGATGCGGGGATAGCGAGCGCAGGCCGTCGATCTCTTTCGAGGGGCGGCATTTTGCATGCGGCTTCGGTACGTGACTCTCGCCGACCTTCGATGACGACATGGGCGTAGCGGTCACGCTGAACCTCTCGTTCTATGCGGCGATCGATCGGGGATGGCGTGTGTGGTCGCGGCGTCCGCGGGCGCGACGCGGACCGAAGCGAAGGATTGACTCAGCGGTTGCGCGGCTGTTCCGCTGCCGTGCGGCAGCATGCCGTAGACCCGCAGCGGACGGAGCGGAGGTGATGTTCTGCTCGGTATTCGGCGGTTCGCACCTTGTCGAGTCCGGCCGGGAGTGAGGATCTAGGTATCTCGCCGGCGCACGTGCCCGGCGCCTCGACGACGAGCGAAGGATAGGACCACCGAGATGCGGATGCGAGTTGGCGCGGTAGCGGCAGTATGCGGCGCCGCGGCCGTCACGATGGCTGCCATGCCCACGGCGGGAGCCACGGTGACGCAGGTCGGGATGTATCCCGGCATCAACTTCGGGTTGGCGACGAACTACGGAACGGGTTGCACGTACACCGCGCGGGCCATCGTGGCCGACGTCGTCGCACCGGTCGTCTTCTACGACAACGGTGTTCCCTTCGGCGTGGTCCGCCCCTCCGGCGGCGTCGCTTTGCTCACCTGGGTGCCCGCCACTCCCGGCCCGCACACCGTCAGCGCGGTACAGGAGCCGGACGCGTCGTTCGTGGCGAGCATCGATGTCACGGTGGGCAACGGGGTCCATCTGGGCTATGCCTGCGCCGTATTCGGCGGATGACCGAGCACTAAGGTTCACCGGTCCATGCCCTATGCCCCGGTAATGTCTTTTGCGCGGTGCTGAGCTCGACCTTTCGTCCTGGAAGGAAGTGATCATGCGAACCAAGGGACCGATCGTGGTCGGCGTGGACGGGTCCGCGGGCTCGGCGGCGGCGATCGCGTGGGCGGCGCAGGCCGCCGCGCAGCATCGAGCGCCGCTGCGTCTGGTCCACGTCATCGATCCGGTCGCCGACTACGGGCCCGGCATCACCGAACCGCTGACGAGCACCGACTACGCGCGGATGGAGGGCCATGGGCGCTGGGTGCTGGACACCGCCACCGAGGAGGCGCGGATCGCGGTCCGCGGCCTGCGCGACATCGAGGTGACCACCGAATTGGTGCACGAGCCGGTCGGTCCGGCACTGCTGGACCGCACCGAGGAGGCCCGGACGATGGTGGTCGGCACCCGCGAACGCGGCACCATGCGGCGCGCCTTACTCGGCTCGGTCAGCGCGGCGCTGGCACGGCGGGCGTACTGCCCGCTGGTCGTGGTCCGGGAAGGCGCGCCGCTCACGCCGGAAGCCAGGAAGCAGCCGATCATCGTCGGCGTCGACGGCACCGAAATCAGCGAACCCGCCATCGAGGCGGCGCTGCAGGAGGCGTCGGCGCGAGGTGTGCCGCTGCTCGCACTGCATGTGTGGACCGGTGTCGAACTGCCCGCGGCGGGCGCCGAGCTCGCCGCCGATCCGGAGAAGCAGATCGTGCTCGCGGAAAGCCTGGCCGGATGGCAGGAGTGTTTTCCCGATGTCGAGATCCATCGGGAGATAGTCACCGACCGCCCGGAACGCTGTCTGCTGGATCGCTCCGAGCGATCGCAGCTGCTCGTGGTCGGCAGCCGCGGCCGTGGTGGGTTCGCCAGCATGCTGTTCGGCTCGACGAGTCAGGCACTGCTGTTGTCGGTGCAGTGTCCGATCATGATCGTTCGCGACCGCACGATCACGGTCCGGCACTTGCCCGACTGAGCCTCACGCGCCGGTCGTCGAGCCGGGACGGACGATCATCAGGACGGTGACCACCGCCCACAGCAGGTTGAACACCCCGGTGTCCATGGCGAGGCGGCGGATCAGCGCCGGGGTGGTGCCGGTGAGGTCGGCGAGGATCTTCTGCTGGCCGGGCAGCACGAGCAGGGCGAGCACCCCCGCCGCGGCCGCGGTCAACCCGATCGATACCACCAGCCACGCATCGCCGAGCACGCCGAGACTGAGCGCGGTGAGCAGGCCGAACGCCGGAACGACGAGGCCGAGCAGGGCGTAGACCCGGCAGATGCGATGCAGGGTGCCGAGGACGGCCGGGCTGTGGTCGGTCGCGGTCGCGGCGAGTGCACGGCGGGTGGTGGCGGGAAACATGCTGGCCGCGACCGTCACCGGGCCTACGGCGATGATCGCGGCGAGCACGTGGACCGAGAGCAGGAACTTCGTCACGGCGGTCGACACTAGCCACAGTGGCGTATCAGAGGAACTGGCGGAACTGCCATATATCGGTCGATTCTCGCCAAGTGGAGCGAACTGCGCAGATCTGCATCGTGCCAGGTGCAAGGCATTGGCTGGAATCGAGCGGAAAACTACGCTATGGCCATGCACACCGTGGCCGTACTCGCCTTGGACCAGGTGATCCCGTTCGATCTGGCCACGCCCGTCGAGGTGTTCGGTCGTACCCGGCTCCCGGACGGTCGGCCCGCCTATCGCGTGCGGGTCTGCGCGAACCGATCGACCGTCGATGCCGGGGTGTTCACGCTGCGAGCGCCTTGGGGGCTCGAGGCGCTGCTCGAGGCGGACACGATCATCCTGCCCGGCTGCGCGGACCCCGGCCTGTCGGTGCCCGGCGAGGTGATCGACGCGTTGCGCCGCGCCGCGCCCGCTGGTACCCGCGTCGCCTCCATCTGCTCCGGCGCCTTCATTCTCGCCGCGACCGGATTGCTGGACGGTCACCGGGCTACCACGCACTGGCTCGCCGCGGCGGAACTCGCCGCCCGCTATCCGGACATCGAGGTGGACCCGGACGTGCTGTACGTGGACAACGGATCGTTGCTCACCTCGGCGGGCGCGGCGGCGGGAATCGACATGTGCCTGCATATGATTCGGCGCGACTACGGCTCGGCCGTCGCGGCCGACGCGGCCAGGACGTCGGTCGTCCCGCTGGAACGGGAAGGGGGACAGGCGCAATTCATCGTGCACGACCAGCCGCCGACGCCGCGCGGCTCGGCCCTGGAACCGGTGCTGCGGTGGATGCAGGACAACGCCGCGAAGGATCTGTCCCTCGACGACATCGCCGCCCACGCCGGGATGAGCACCCGCACACTGAACCGCCGCTTCCGCGAGCACACCGGAACGACGCCGTTGCAGTGGCTGCTGCGTGCGCGCATCCGGCAGGCCCAGCACCTGCTCGAAGCCACTAGCCACCCGGTGGACCGGATCGCGGGCCAGGTCGGATTCGGCTCGCCGACCGCGTTCCGTGATCGCTTCAAGCGGGTGGTCGGCACCAGTCCGCACAGCTACCGGGCGGCCTTCCACGGCTCCGGCTCGGCCGGGTAGGTGCGCGAACCGATCGGCACGGAGGCTTTCTCGGCGACCGATGAGTTCTCGCGCGTCGCTCCGTCGAATCAAGCGACACACACTGATCCAGGAGTAACGCGATGAGGAAAATCACCGCAGGTCTGTTCGTTGCGCTCGACGGCGTCGTCGAGGACCCGCAGGACTGGCACTTTCCGTACTTCGACGACGACATGGGCGCGGCCGTCGACGCCCAGCTCGGCGCCGCCGACACGCTGCTGCTCGGGCGCAAGACCTACGACAGCTTCGCGGGCGCATGGCCGGAGCGGGAAGCCGCCGGCGGACCGGACGCGCCGTTCGCGAAGAAACTGGGCGACGCGCGCAAACTCGTGGTGTCACACCAGGACCTCGACTTCACCTGGCGCAACTCCGAGGTGCTGACGGGCGATCTGATCGAGGCGGTGACCGCGTTGAAGAACGAGCCGGGCGGCGATATCGGCATGAGCGGCTCGGTCTCGGTCGTCCGTCAGCTCCTGGACGCGGGCGCGCTGGACGAACTGCATCTGCTCGTCCACCCGATCGCCGTCGGCAAGGGCGAGCGGCTGTTCGAGGACGGCGGGCCCACGATCCCGCTGCGCCTGCTGTCGTCGCAGACCTTCGCAACCGGCGTGCTCCACCTGGTCTACACCCGCGACGAGGCGGCCCCAGCCGGAACCTATGAGGACGCGAAAACTCATCTGTCGCAGGATGATCAGTAGCCGCGCGGATGGTGCGCGGCGGCGGGCGAATGCGGGATCGGATTCAGGTCGCTGACGGGCCGGTGCGGATCGGCTTCCGGTCAGCGCTCGGCATCGGCGGCCATGGTGAGCAGCAGATCGCGTAACGCCTGCTGCTGCGTTTCGGTGAGCGAGGTCAGGGGGGAGTTCGCACCGAGCAATTCGAGCGCGTTATCGCGTCGGCGCTGACCGGCTGGGGTCAGCACGATCTGCTTGGCCCGGCGGTCGGTGGGGTGTGGCTCCCGGCGGATCAGGCCCTGCTGCTCCAGCCGGTCCAGCACGAACGTCGCGTTGGACGGCTCGCAGGACATCCGCGCCGCCAGTTCTCTGGCGGTGATCGGTTCGGACAGTTCGCGCAGCGCGATCACCTGCGAAGGGGTGAGTTCGAGCTGTTCGGCGACGCGACGGACGTGCACGTCGAGCCGATGAGTGAACTGGTGCACCAGCTTGCACACGTCGCGGTCGAGTTCGGTGTCCACCACGGGATCGGGCTGCCGCGTCATTGCTCCGAGTCTAGCGCCCTCGATTCGAACTGTGATAGTTCTAGTTTGTATCATTCGAGTTATAACTATCTGGAGGGCGTGAGATGCGGCCCGCGGTGTTCTCTCTGATGCTCGTGGTGTTCAGCCTGACGACCGGCGAATTCGTGATCGCGGGCATCCTGCCCGAGGTCGCGGGCGGCCTGGCGGTTTCGGTGGCGTCCGCGGGAGCGCTGGTGACGACGTACGCGATCGGCATGATCGTCGGCGGTCCGGTGGTGACGGTGCTGACCGCCACGGTGGCGCGCAAGCCTTTGGTCGTCGGATTGGTATCGATCGCGATACTGGCCAATCTCGGCTCGGCCCTCGCGCCGAATTACGCTGTGCTGCTGGCCATGCGCGGGGCGGCGGGTTCGGTGGTCGCCACCTTCTTCGCGGTCGCGATCGCCACCGCGGTGTCGACCGCCCAGCCGGGAGCAGAGGCCACGGCGGTGGCGCGCGTTGCTCTCGGCATGAATCTGGGCATCGTGCTCGGTACTCCGCTCGGCGCGGCCATCGGCCAAAGTCTGGGCTGGCGAGCGACTTTCGCCGCCGTCGCCCTCTGCGCCGCGGCCGCGTTGCCGCTGCTGTTGCGTTTCATGCCGGATCAGCCGGGCTCGTCGGCGGGCTCGATCGGGAATGAACTGCGCGTTTTCGCCGACCGTGACGTGCTGTGGGCGATCGCGCTCACCGTCGTCGGGAATATCGGTGTCGTCATGGTCTTCACCTACATCACGCCGCTGCTGACCGGGGTCGGCGGCCTCCCCGCGGGTGCGGTGCCGATCCTGCTGCTGGTCTACGGCGTCGGCGCGGTGCTCGGCAACCAGCTCGGCGGCAAGCTCGCCGACCGCGCCTTGCTGCCGTCGGTCACCGTGCTGCTGGCCGCGCTCGCCGGGGTGCTGGTCCTGTTCTGGCTGGCGGGCGGCATCCGGATCGTCGCGGCCGCACTGACTTTCGCGCTGGGCGCACTGGCCTTCGCCATCATCCCCGGCATGCAGGCGCGGGTAGTGGCCACGGCGACGGCCGCGCCGACCTTGGCCGTCGCGGTGAACGCGTCCGGATTCCAGCTCGCCGCGGCAGGCGCGGGCCGGATCGGCGGGTGGGTGATCGACGACGGCGCGGGCCTCCGGGCTCTGTATCCGGTAGGTGCGGCGCTCACCGGATGCGGGGTCGCCGTGGCGACTTATCTGCTGTGGCGGGACCGCCGAGCGAAGTCGCGCCGCGAACCGGACCCGCAGCCGGAATTCGAGAACGGTTAATGGCCGAGAGCTTTCGCGACGATGCCGCCCGTGACGGCTTTCGTCAGATAGTTCGTGGAGTCGTGTGGCGACGCGCCGTTGTCGAAGTGCTGCTCGGTGACCGGGGTGACGGCGCCGCCGGGGCAGGGCGGAAAGAACTGGGCGAGGTCGAGATGGGCGGCCACGAGGTCGTCCGCGTCGACCAGGTTGTGCCAGCCCGTCACCGATTTCGGCACGGTGCACGGCTGCGGGCGCAACCTGTCGTAGATGACGGTGCGCAGGCCGAGCGGCGAGCCCATGGTCAGCAGGGTCACCGGGTGCTCGGTGCGGTGCAGAGCCTCGTACGCCACCACGCTGCCGAGCGAATGCGCGATGACCAGCCGGGTATCGGGACCGACGTGGTCGAGCACCTGCTGCTGGGCATACGCGCGGACCTCGTCGTCGGTGAAATAGCGGGCGACTTGGGACAGGGCGCGCACGACGAACTTCTGCGCCAGCCCGAAACCGAACGGCGCGAACCAGCGCAATCGCATCAGTGCGTTGAGGGCGGGCCGCAGCATCGCCTGCGTTCCCTGCGCCACCGCGTCCGGCGGCGGGGGAGTGCCGAGCCGGCGGGCGGTCGCGCGGTCGCGCGCGTCGCCGGCGTGCACGGTCGCCGTGGCCAGCCATTCGGCGGCGAGCGCCTCCATCAGGTCGAGTTGGGCGTCATCGAACTCGGTCCCGGTGCCCTGGGCGCCCTCGGCCAGGAATTGATTGCCGTAGAACGCCATCCGGGTCGAGATGGCCCCAGGAGATCCGTTGCGCCACAGCCGATCCGCGAGTTCCGGCGCGCCGTGGTTGCGTACGCCTCCGGCGAGGCCGGGCAGCCAGCGCGCCTCCAGCGTGTCGGGCGATTCCTGTTCCTGTGCGATGCCGTGTACGAGGACGATCGTCGCCAACGTCCCACCCCTTCGGTCTCCCCGGTGTCTTCGACAGTGTCCCCCATCGCGGCCGAATCGGCAGGGTGACTTCAGGCATCCCGCCATTTGATCGAGCAACCCATGCTGGGCCGGTGCGGTTCGGGGACTGGCTTGCCGTCCAGCACGGCCTCGACAGCGGCACGCAGGTCTTCGCCGGTCAACGGCTTTCCATTGCCCGGGGTGGACTCGTCGAAGGCGCCGCGGTAGGCGAGTTCGAGGTTCGCGTCGTAGAGGAAGAAATCCGGGGTGCAGGCGGCCCGGAATGCACGGCCGACCCGCTGGTCCTCGTCGACCAGGTAGGGGAAGGTCCAGCCCGCCCGGATCGCTTGGTCGCGCAGCCGCAGCGGCGCGTCGTCCGGGTAGGCGGTCGCGTCGTTGCTGCAGATCGCCACGGTCGGCATGGACGGCAGCGAGTCGACCAATTCGCCGAGCGCTGCCTCGATGTGTTTGACGTAGGGGCAGTGGTTGCAGGCGAAGACCACCAGCAGTCCGGGTCCGCCCGCGAAGTCGTCGCGGGAGTAGATCCGCTGGTCGAGGTCGGGAAGCGAGAAATCGGGTAGTGCGGTGCCTAGGGGAACCATGAGGGAGGTATGCGCCATGGTGTGCCTTCCGTCCGGATCGAAGACGACAGCGGGAGCCTAACCCCGTATCGTCCGATTCGTCGGAAATACGCCGATGAACCGCGTGGCGGACCAGTCTGAACTACATGGCCAAGTCCGCCGGATCGGTGTTCGCCCCGCAGAGGACCACGCACACCCGCTCGCCGGGGGCAGGCCGGAACGCCGGTTCATCGCCGAGAATCGCGGCCAGCGCGGTCGCCGCCCCGCACTCGACGGCGATACGGCGCTCTTCCCACAGACCGCGCCGGGCCGAACTGATCGCGGCGTCCTCGACCAGCACCGACTCGACGTCGTATTGCCGCGCGGCCGCCAGCGCCATCTCCGAGGCCCGCCGGGCGCCGAGCGAGTCGGCGGCGATCGAGTCGACCTCGACGTCGACGACCCGTCCCGCCGTGATCGCGGCGTGCAGAGCGCGGCAGCGGGCGGGCTCGACGGCGACGGTGCGGACGCCGTAGTGGTCGGCGGCGGTGGCGACGCCGGAGAACAATCCGCCGCCGCCGACCGCGACGACGACGGTGCCGAGGTCCGGGATACGCTCCTGGATCTCTGTCATGAGCGTGCCTGCCCCCGCCGCGATGAGCGGGTTGTCATAGGCGTGCGAGAGGAGAGCGCCCGTGTTGTCGGCGAACTCACGGCTGGCGGCGAGCGCGTCGGCGTATTGGGTACCCACCAACCGGACTTCGGCGCCATAGGAGGTGAGCCGGTCCACCTTGACCCGCGGCGCCGTGGCCGGCAGGAACACGGTCGCCGGAATGCCCTGGTTGCGGGCCGCCCACGCGCAGGCCAGCCCGGCGTTTCCGCCGGAGGCGATCGTCACGCCCACCGGCGGTAGCGTGCCGTTCTCCCGGTGGCTGAGCAGGAAGTTCAGCGCGCCCCTGGCTTTGAAGCTTCCGGTGTGCTGCAGGAATTCCAGCGCGAACCACAGCTCGCCCGCGCTGTCGGCCTGTGCCACGGCGACCGGCCTGACCTGGCCCGTCACTCGCTCGGCCGCGTCCTTCACGTCGCTGTGGGTCAGTTCCATAACGCTCCTTTGGAAACGGTCGGGGTGCCGCGAGGGTACTCACGGCGGTGCGGCGCGAACTCCAGGCTCAGCAGGGCCGCGGCGGCGACCACCACCTCGCGCCACCGGATCAGAACGTAGCGCGGCCGCGACAGCGCGTGGAATTTGCGCAGGTGATCCAGGTTCATCGAGAAGCCCCGGTTCTGCCTGCCCCACCCCATTCGTCGACGATGGCCGGCAGTTCTTGCCGCCGCGCCTCGGTCTGCACCGACTCGTACACCACCTCGGTGGTGAGGCCGGAGTTCTCGGTGCGGTTCACGGCTCGGCGCAGGTTGCGGAACTTGCGCCGGCATCGGCGGCAATGCCTTCTCCGAACCCGGCCGCGGGCGCGACGGCACGAGTCGCGGAAAAGCGCGATCGAGAGGCGGATTCGGACGATTGCCGCACAATTGCCGATTTCTCGGCGTGTAGCCAGGATTTTCCCCGTCGAGGTTGTCATGCTCAGTGCTCTGGCTGATCCGAACCACTCGCCAGGGGAGTGGGCGCGACGGGAGGTCCGACTGTGAAACTGAGCTGGCTGGCGCTTCCCGCGCTGTTCGCCGTCACCGTGGCGGGGTGTTCCGACGACTCGCCTGCGAGCAATGAATCGGCATCGACGAGCGCGGTCGCCGCCGCGAGCGCCGCCGCGACGACGACAGCCGCCCGCGATCATGACGAAGCGGGTGGCGTGGTTCGCGTTTTGCTCGGTGACACGAAGAAAGTCCCGGTCCCCGCCGAAGCGGTGCTCGATATACGGGCACCGGCCGCATGGGGTCAGGCCGCCAACGGTATTCGCTGTACGGTTACCGATAGTTCCGGACGGAATGAAGATCTGCGTTCGTCGGACGTGAAGAAGACCGAGACGGTCGGCGGGACGGAATGGATGACGCTGTGGACCTTTTCCTCCACGCCGAATGCCGATATCACCGTCGCTTGCAAGGATCCGGCCTCGAAAATCGCCGCGGCACATGCGCATCCGTACCTCCGGGTCGTCCCGCGCGGAATCGTCCCGATCCCTGCGCCTGCTCGCTGATCGATCGCCTACCAGTGGGTGCAGGCAGCGGGGCCCTCCTCTTGATAGGGGGTTGCGACGCCATCAGGCTGGTCGGTCGCTCGGCGCCACCAGACGTGCCCACCGGTGGCCGGAATCGGGATGGCACTGCTCGCGCAGCCGGGTTCATGGTGCTGCCGGTGGCCAGGCGTAGCGTCGGTGACATGGACGACGTCACCGCAGGCTATCGCGAGCGGAGGTCGCGGTACGAGGGCGCTGTGCTGTGGACCAAAACCGTTGACGGCCGCGCACCGGCGCTGCCCGTGCTGCCCGATGGGTGCATCGATCTGATCTGGATGGCGGGGCGGCTGGTCGTCGCGGGTCCGGACACGCAGGCCTACCACCCCGCTGAGCCGCGAGGCGGCCGGTACGTCGGTATTCGATTCTTCCCCGGTACCGCGCCCGCGCTGCTCGGCGTTCCGGCGCACGAACTGCTGAACCAGCGGGTCGATCTCGCGGATCTGTGGCCGTCGGCGGCGGTCCGGCAGCTGATCGGTCAGCTCGAGTCCGCCAGCGATCAGAGCGTGGCGCTGGAACGAATCGTGCTGCGCCGGGCGATCGATGCCGAACGGGCCGATCCGCTGCTGCGGCGGGTGGTCGCCGCGCTGGCGGCCGGTCGGTCGGTGGCCGCGGTCGCCGACGCGGCGGGGCTGGGCGAGCGGACCCTGCACCGGCGCTCGCTGGCCGCCTTCGGCTACGGCCCGAAGACTCTGGCCAGGGTACTGCGCTTGCAACGTGCCCTGGCCTCGGTGCGCAACGGTGTCCCGCTCGCGGAAACCGCGATGCTGGCGGGGTTCGCCGACCAGGCACACCTATCCCGAGAGGTGCGCGCACTGGCCGGGATCCCGTTGGGGGAGTTGCTCGCCCGGTCCTAGTTGATCCGAGCGCACCTGGCCCGGCCTATGGTCGCGATCGAGGCCACCGGCCCACCGATTTCGACGGCGGCAGGCGGTTATTCGGCAGCCGTGGGGAGCGCGGCGTACAAGTCGACACCGTTGCCGTCGGGATCCTGCACCACCGCGTACCGCTGCCCCCAGAACGCGTCCCACGGCTTCAATTCGCCATGGTATCCGGCGTCCACCAGATCGGCGTACACGGCGTCGACCTCAGCGGGGTCGGCGCAGCGGAACGCGATCCCGAGGCGGCCCGCTCCGGTCGGCGGCGTCCACTCGGAGTGGAACGCCTTGATGACGGCCTCGGTGTCCAGCGCGACCCGCAGGCCATTGGGCAACGCGGCCTCGACGTGCCCTTCCTGTTCCGCGCCCGGAGGAAAGTCGAGGCCGAGACGGCGGTAGAAGGCCACCGAGGCGGCCATATCGGTGACGATGATGCCGATGACGTCGAGTCGTGGAGTCATACCGGCAGGTTATGCAGCGGCGCGCCGGACCGTCTTGAACGAATCGGACAGCCTTCAGCGCGCGGGCGCGGGGACCAGCTCGGCGATCAGGTTCTCCACCAGGATGCGGATGCGGTCGCGGATGGTGCGCACCACGTCGATGGTCTGGCCGACGGGGTCGGGCAGTACCCAGTCGCGGTAGCTGATGCCGGGGAAGAACGGGCAGGCGTCCCCGCAACCCATGGTGATCACGACGTCGGAAATGCCGACCGCGTCCATGGTGAGCGGCTTGGGGGTGTAGCCGGAGATGTCGATGCCGATCTCGGCCATGGCGTCGACCACGGTCGCGTTGAGTGTCTCGACGGGTGCGCTGCCCGCCGATCGCACGTCGAACCGCTCCCCGGCGAGGGCGGTGAGAAACCCGGCGGCCATCTGCGAAGGGCCCGCGTTCTGCACGCAGACGAACAGCACACTGGGCTTGTGGGACATGCGAACGCCTTTCGATGAACAGGGTGGAGCCTGCGTGTGCCGGCCGCCGGACGGGCCGTCCGGTGCGGTGGTGGAGCCGAAACGCTGTCGTAGCGTACGAGATACGTATACCAGCGCGCCGTGAATCGTTACCGCGGGCCGTGCGTTGACGCGAGGAAGCGACGAAATATCGCAGGTCACCGGCTCGAAGGCGTTGTCGTACAGCTCTTGCGAGATGGCCGCGCCGTGGCGTGGCGGAACGGACCGGATGGTGGTGGCGCGGCGTTTGCCGGCACTGATCCGTGACCGTTCGCCGTCGACTGGGCGGCCGTGGCTCCGCCTCTTCAGGACAGGTTGCCGCCCTGGGGATTTCGATCCGGCCGGAACGTCATGCCGAATCGGTCGCACCGCGCTATCGGGTGTCCGGACCGCGTTCAGGAGGCGGCACGTCAGATCGGACGCATATCGATCATCTTGCGCAGTCGCCGGCGGTCACGTTCCAGGCGGCGTGCTTCATAGGCGATCGGGAAGTAGCGCAGCCGTTCCGGCAGCAGCGGGACGATCCGCGCGATCAGCCAGCCGAGTGCGCGAAGTTTGCGTTCATCGGACGCCGTCCAGGTCAGCCCCAGCTTCTCCCGCGCGGCCTCGGGGGTGGTGCCCACCGTCACGAAGTACTGGAGCCATCCAACGGGCGCCACCGCCGCCTTCCAGGCCGGTCGCAGGGCGCGCGGCAGCTGCTTCGGTGGAGCGACCGACCGGATCACCCGGAGGTAGTCCCGCGCGGTGTCGGTCGCCACCAAGTGATCGGCGACGGTGTCGGCGAAGAACTCCTCGAACGCGGCGTAGTTCGCCGGGATCTCCTTGGGTGGCACGGAGAAGTTGCGCATCAGCTGCACCGTCTCCTGGAAGTATGCCTCCTTCTCGGCCACGTTGAGCGGGCGGCGGGCGAAGTACTCCGCGCTCTCGGTGAACGCGAATGTCCCGGTGTGCAGAACCCAGGCCCAGGGGCCGCTGGACAGCGCGGTGTGCCGCACGCCGCCGGCGTCGGTGGTGTTCAGCGACGCGTGCAGTTCCCGGAGCCGATCGGCCTCGGCGAGCGCCTCCTCGCCGCCGTAGATCCACATCATCACCGAGGCCAGGCTGCGCACGGCACGGCCCATCGGGTCGGTGCGGAAGGTGGAGTACTCGTCGACCACCGCGGAGATGGTCGGCTCCATGGTCTGCAGCAGGAAGGCCGAGCCCGCGGTGAGCGAGAACGTGATCAGCCCGGTCTCGTCCCACATCCGGGTGCCCGGTTGGATCGGGCGACGGGGCGGAAGCGTTCGTTCGGTGGCTTCGCGTGCGACGGACGCGGTCATCGTGATCTCCCTTGATCGACCGGCTCAAGACAATGAGATGATAACAATAATATTCTCTCATCGTCTATTCATGCTGCCGCCGCGCCGCTGCCCCTAGGCTGGCTCGCATGACGACCGAGTGGCGCAGTCGTACCGGCCGGATCGGAGTGCTCACCGGCGCGGGTATCTCCACCGATTCCGGTATCCCGGATTTCCGCGGCCCGCGCGGGGTGTGGACGAAAGACCCGATCGCCGAACTGCTTTCCACCTATCAGAACTATGTGTCCGACCCGGATCTGCGGAAGCGTGCCTGGCTGGCCCGGCGGGACAATCCAGCATGGCAGGCCGTGCCGAACCCGGCGCACAACGCGCTGGCCGATCTGGAACGGGCCGGTCGGGCGGTCACCATCATCACGCAGAACATCGACCGCTTGCACCAGCGGGCGGGGTCCTCGCCGGAGCGGGTGATCGAGATCCACGGCAACATGTTCGACGTGGTCTGCATCGAATGCGACTTCCAGACCACGATGGCCGCCACTCTGGAGCGCGTGACCGCGGGCGAGCCCGATCCGGCCTGTCCCGGCTGCGGCGGCATCCTCAAGGCCGCCACCGTGATGTTCGGTCAGCAGATGGACCGACGCACCATGGCCAAGGCTGTCATCACCGCGGAGACCGGCGACATCTTCCTTGCTATAGGAACGTCGCTGCAGGTGGAGCCCGCCGCGTCGATGTGCGCCGTCGCCGTGCGCGCCGGCGCGGATCTGATCATCGTCAACGCCGAGCCGACACCGTATGACGAACTGGCCACCGAGATCATCCGCGAGCCCATCGGGACCGCCGTGCCGCGCCTCGTAGCCGAGATTCTCGCCGCCTGATCGCTGTATCTGCCAACCGGCCGCGCGGAATCCGGTTCAGCCGACCGGGCCGAGCGCCCGATCGAGGTAATCATTGGCGAAACGTCCCTTGGGATCGAGCCGACGGCGCACCTCGGCGAACCGATCCCAGTCGGGATAGCGGTCGCGCAGGGTCGCGGCGGTCTGGAAGTGGCGCTTACCCCAGTGCGGTCGTCCCTGGTAGCGATCGAAAACCGCTTCGCAGGCGCGGAAGTACGGATCGAAGTCCATGCCGCGGTACTGGTGCACGGCGATGTAGCAGGTTTCCCGGCCGCCCGCGGGGGAGAGGAACGCGTCGTCCGGTGCGACCCACCGCACCTCGATGGGCATCGGCGTGTCGAATCTGGTCGCCAGTTCTTTGATCTCGCGGATGGCGTCGGCGGAGTGCTCGCGCGGGATGGCGTATTCCATCTCGGTGAAGCGGATCAGCCGCGGCGACGCGAACACGCGGTAGGACCGGTTCACCTGGCGCCGGTAGCTGCCGGCGTAGGCGGCGCTGCGGTGGATCAGCGGGACCAGACGCGGCTCCCGGCGGCTCAGCTTGCACAGGGCGTCGAACAGATAGTTGGACATCAGGATGTCGGCGAACCAGTCGACGGACTTGGCGCGCGGCCGCTCCGGCAGGGGCACGCGGTTGTTGCGCTTTGTCATGGCCAGCGAGCTGTGCGCGAACATGTAGAACTCGAAGTGCTCGTTGCCGTCGACGAACGAATCCAGGTCGGCGAGCACGTCCTCCACCGGAACCGGGCGCTCTATGCCTTCCAGCACGAAAGAGGGCACCATCTGCAGCGTCACGGCGGTGACGACGCCAAGGGCGCCGACGCTCACCCGCGCCGCGCGCCAGCCGTCCGGGTCGGTCTGCTCGTTCAACTCGACCCGGCTGCCGTCCGCGAGCATCAGCTCCACGGAATGCACTGCCGCGGAAAGGTTCTGCAACCGCGCGCCGGTGCCGTGGGTAGCGGTGGCGGTAGCGCCGGCCACGGTCTGCACGTCGATGTCGCCGAGGTTCGGGAAGGCGAGGCCGTGTTCATGTAAGGCGGTGCTCGCGGCGTTCAGGGTGATGCCCGCCTCGACCCGGACGAGACCGGTTGAGTGATCCACGTCGAGCACGCGGTTCAGCCGCGCCAGGCTCAGCATCATGCCGTCGGTGAGGACGGCGTCGCTGAACGAATGACCGGTGCCCGCCACGCGCACGGTGTGTCCCTCGGTCTCGGCGCTGCCGAGCAGATCGGCGAGTTCGTCGACGGAACGCGGCGTGGCCACGATCGCGGGCGCGCACTGCTGATCGCCGGCCCAGTTCACCCACGAATTGGTCATATGACCAACTCTACGGGAGTGATCGTGACGCGCGCTACTTGTGCTGTGCTTTCGCTACCGCTTGCGTCCCCCGCAGGTGAGGTGTTGCTTGGCCTGTTCGACTTCCTCGTCGCTCAGCGGCGGGACGACGAGATGCTGGCGCGGTGTGCCGTCCGCGCGCACTCCGTTGAGCGCGATGGCCATATAGCGCTGCCACACATCGGGATTGACCGGCCTTGCGAACTCGGCGACCCCGTCGACCATGTGCACGAGCGCGAAGAAGTCCGACGGCTCGATGCCCTCGGCGAGGACTCCCGCGTCGCGTGCTCGGGCGCAGATGGCCGTCACGGTGGGCTTGATGCGATCACGCACGACGACGAAACGGTCGGTCTCGTCGTCCTCCAGTTCGAGCATCACCTCGCTGAATCCGCGGTTGGTCGCCATATGTCGGCAGGCGTATTCGAAGAACTCGACCAGCCCGAACCAGGGGTCTGGGTGCCGGTAGGCGGCGTCGGCGGCATCGGCGAATTCGTTCAGATGCTGATCGAAGACTTCGACGATCAGTTCCTTCTTGTTCGCGAAGCGGCGGTAGACCGTGCCGACGCCCACGCCCGCGCGCTCGGCCACGTCGTCAAGGGTGATCTCGAGCCCGTGGTCGGCGAACAGTTCGCGCGCCGCGGCGATGATCCGCTGTTGATTGCGCGCGGCATCGGCCCGCAGACGCCGGGGTGGGGAGGCGACCGTGGCGTGATTCACATAGCCATTCTATCAATGCCCGGGATTAAGTGGAGGCGTTATCTCCGTTAAAGTGGTAGATTCCAGATAACTGGAGGCATCACCTCCGGATAATCGTCAGAGGCAAAGGGGACACATGACTACCGCGATCGACCGTGGGGCGTCCGCGCCCGAGCAGACGGGAAGCGGCGGGCGCGGCTCGCACGCCCTGCGCTGGTGGGTACTGGCCGTCCTCGGCGTCGCTCAGCTGATGGTCGTTCTCGATGCGACCGTGGTGAACATCGCGCTCCCCGCGGCTCAGCAGGACCTCGGCTTCAGCGACGGCGACCGCTCGTGGGTGGTCACCGGGTACGCGCTGGCATTCGGCAGCCTCCTGCTGCTCGGCGGACGTCTCAGTGACCTGTTCGGCAGGCGCAACACCTTCATCGTCGGCCTGGTCGGTTTCGCGATCGCCTCCGCCATCGGCGGCGCGGCCACCAGTTTCGAGATGCTCGTCGCCGCACGCGTTGGTCAGGGTGTCTTCGGCGCGCTGCTGGCGCCCGCGGCGCTGTCGCTGCTCACCGTGACCTTCACCGAACCCTCCGAGCGGGCGAAAGCGTTCGGCATCTTCGGTGCGGTCGCCGGTACCGGTGGCGCCATCGGCCTGCTGCTCGGCGGCGCGCTCACCGAGTGGGCGTCCTGGCGCTGGGTGATGTTCGTCAACCTGGCTTTCGCGGCCGTCGCGTTGGTCGGTGCGGTGCTGCTGCTGGCCAAGCACGCGAGCACCGAGCGGCCCAAGCTCGACATCCCCGGCACCGTCGTGGTCACAGCGGGCCTGTTCGGCATCGTCTACGGGTTCTCGCACGCGGAATCGGACGGGTGGACCAACGGCGTCACGCTCGCCTTCCTGATCGGCGGCACCGCGCTGCTCGCGGTGTTCGCCTGGCTGGAGACCCGGGTCGCGCATCCGCTGCTTCCGGTGCGTATCGTGCTCGACCGGATGCGTGGCACCTCCTACCTGACGGTCTTCGTCATGGGCATCGGGATGTTCGCCATCTTCCTGTTCCTCACCTACTACATGCAGTTGACGCTGGGCTACTCGCCGATCATGACCGGTGTGGCGTTCCTGCCGATGGTCGCCGCGATGATCGCCTCCTCGACCACCGCCCCGTCGTTGCTGCTGCCGAAGATCGGACCGAAGATCGTGGTCAGCGGCGGCTTCCTGGTCGCGGCGGCAGGCATGCTCTGGTTGACCCGGATCGGTTTGGACACCGGTTATGCCACCCACATCCTGCCCGCCCTGATCCTGCTGGGTCTCGGCCTCGGCGGCGCGATGGCGATCGCCTTCCAGGGCGCCACCTCGGGCGTGCAGCACGAGGATGCGGGCGTGGCCTCGGCCATGATCAACACCAGCCAGCAGGTCGGCGGGTCGATCGGCACGGCGCTGCTCAGCACCATCGCCGCCTCCGCGGCCGGCGACTACCTGGCCGCCCGGAAGCCGGATCCGCTGACCATCGCCCAGTCCGCGATCGAGAGCTACACCACCAGCTTCTGGTGGGCCACCGCGATCTTCGTTGCGGGTGGCGTCCTCACCGCGGTGCTCATGCCGAGCACGGCACCCGTGCCCGCCGAGGGCGAGCCGGTACTGGCTCACTGACGCCGAGGCGGCGCCGTCGATCCGGCGCTCGAACAGTGGCCGCCGCTCCCGCGACCTCATCGCGGGAGCGGCGGTCGTTTGTCTGCGGGAAGTTCTCTCCCACCGCATGGGACGGGCCCCCGTCCGACCCGCACCGTAATTGTCGTGGGATGCTTTGCAATAGGAATCCCGATGATTCCGGCCGCCGCGGCGTGGGTAGCTAAAAGACTGCTACGTCCCCTTCTGGGGCACCGGCGTACGCGGCGGCTGCACCACCCTCTCCACCCAACCCGCGAGGTTCGTAGACTCCTCGGATCGGGCGCGGTGCTCCTCGCGCTCGTCCGCCGGGGGAGTGGCGGTGGCGTAGCCGGGGCGTCGAAGCCCGGCGCGGGGCATGCACGGCGGCTACCTGGTTCGGCTCGGCGATCGACGGGAACGGCACGACGAAAGGGGGTCAGGCAGTGAGTGGTCCGCAAACGGGTTCTCCCACAGCGGGACAGTGGCGGCCGGCGGCACGGCTGACCGTGCTGCTCGACGAGGACGACAAGTGGCGGCACACGCCCCTGTACCACGAGATCGTGCGGCGGGCCAGGGACGCCGGGCTCGCGGGTGCCAGCGTGTGGCGCGGCATCGAGGGGTACGGCGCGTCCTCGCACGTCCACACCACCCGGATCCTGGATATGGCCGACCATCTTCCGCTGATGCTGGTGCTGGTCGACGAGCCGGAACGCCTGCGCGCGTTCGTCGAGCAGAATGCCGAACTGCTCGTGTCGGTCAACGTCACGCTGGCGCCGGTGGAACTGTGGCAGGGAGGCGAGCGATGACAGTACCGTGCGGCGTACCAGCTGATTTCGACGCGCCGATGCCGGAGGCGGTGTCGACCGTTACCATTGTCGGTTCGGCGCGGCTCGGCGATCGCGGCGACGCGAGGACTGGCATGTGGCGGCTCGCCGCCGCGGGATCGGCTTCCAGCACCGCGCCGACCACGTTCAGCACGTTCGGCTACGAGAGGATCCGGCTGGTGGCCGACGTGATCGACGTGGCCGTGGGGTCGGCGGTGACCAGGCGGTCGTGGACATGATCCTGATGACGAGCCGGGCACAGCCGATACGGAAGGGAGACCCGAGCATGGCCCACGATCGAGCCGGGCGTCCCGCGCGTCCCACCGATCTGGAGGACATCGCGCATCTGGTGACCGCGTACTACAGCCGTGTCCCCGATGTGCTGGATCCGGCCCAGCGTGTGGCGTTCGGTACCTCGGGGCATCGCGGCTCCAGCCTGGACAGCGCATTCAACGAGGCGCACATTCTCGCGATCACCCAGGCGATCGTCGAATACCGTGCCACCCGCGGCATCACCGGACCGGTTTACCTGGCCAGGGACACCCACGCGCTGTCGGAGCCCGCGTGGACGACCGCGCTCGAGGTGCTCGCCGCCAACGACGTCACCGCGGTGATCGACGCGCGCGATCGCTACACCCCCACCCCGGCGCTGAGTCACGCTGTGCTGCGCCACAATCGAGGCGGCGCCAGGCACCAGGCCGACGGCATCGTGGTCACCCCCTCGCACAACCCGCCGTGCGACGGAGGCTTCAAATACAACCCGCCGCACGGCGGTCCGGCCGACAACACGGCCACCGACGCCATCGCCGCCCGCGCCAACGAACTGCTGCTGGGCGGGTTGTCCGAGGTCAAACGCACCACACTGCGACGAGCGCTGGAAACCGGCGTGGAACGCTACGACTACCTCGGCCACTACGTCGACGACCTGCCCAACGTGCTGAACCTGGACGCAATCCGCGGAGCGGGCATCCGGCTCGGCGCCGACCCGATGGGCGGCGCCAGCGTCGACTACTGGGAGGAGATCGGTCAGCGCTTCGACCTCGAGCTCGAGGTGGTCAACCCGTTCGTGGATCCCACCTGGCGGTTCATGAGCCTCGACAGTGACGGCAAGATCCGGATGGACCCCTCCTCGCGCTATGCGATGGCTTCGTTGATCGCGATCAAGGACGACTACGACATCTCCACCGGCAACGACGCCGACGCCGACCGCCACGGCATCGTCACGCCCGACGGGGCGTTGATGAATCCGAACCACTTCCTGGCGGTGGCCATCGAATACCTGGTCGCCAACCGGATGGGCTGGGACGCGCTGACCAAGATCGGCAAGACCGCGGTGACGTCGTCCATGGTCGACCGGGTGGTCTCCGTGCTCGGCCGGGACGTGCACGAGGTGCCGGTCGGATTCAAGTTCTTCGTACCCGGACTGTTCAGCGGCAGCCTGGCTTTCGGCGGTGAGGAGAGCGCGGGCGCGTCGTTCCTGCGGATGGACGGCACCGTGTGGACCACCGACAAGGACGGCATCCTGCTGGCACTGCTCGCGGGAGAGATCGCCGCGGTCACCGGGCAGAGCCCGTCGGCGCGCTACGTCGAACTGGAACGCCGCTACGGCAGCCCCGCCTACGCGCGGATCGACGCATCCGCCACCGTGGAACAGAAACAGCTGCTCGCGAAGTTGACTCCGGACATGATCACCACGAAGGAGATCGCCGGAGAACCGGTCACCGCCGTGCTCACCAGGGCGCGGGGCAACGGCGCGCCGCTGGGCGGCCTCAAGGTCACCACCGAGAACGCGTGGTTCGCCGCCCGCCCCTCCGGCACCGAGGACAAGTACAAGATCTACGCGGAGTCGTTTCACGGCCCCGAGCACCTGGCCGACGTGCAGACGGCCGCGGAGGAATTGGTCGGGCGGGCGCTGTCCGGTGACCGGTAGATCCAAGCCCCTGCCCACCGAGATCTGGGTCCTGGTCGGGGGCGCGTTCGTGATCGCCATCGGGTTCGGTCTGGTCGCCCCGGTGCTGCCGCAGTTCGCGCGTGGGTTCGGTGTCGGCGTGGCGGCCGCTTCGGCGATAGTCTCCGCGTTCGCCCTGATGCGGTTGCTGTTCGCGCCGGTGAGCGGGCGGCTGGTGCAGCGGCTCGGGGAGCGGTCGGTCTACCTCGGTGGGCTGCTGATCGTCGCGCTGTCCACCGGTGCCAGTGCGCTGGCCCAAAGTTATTGGCAGCTGATGGTGTTGCGGTCGCTCGGTGGCATCGGCTCGACCATGTTCACCGTGTCGTCGCTGGCACTGGTTATCCGGATGTCTCCCCCCGAACAGCGCGGCCGGGTATCCGGACTGTGGTCGACCAGCTTCCTGGTCGGCTCGGTGAGCGGTCCGTTGGTCGGTGGCGCGCTGTCCGGCCTCGGGTTGCGGTGGCCGTTCGTGATCTACGCGGTCGCGCTGCTCGTCGTGAGCGTCGTCGTACACCTGAGCCTGCGGAATTCGGCGTTGGCCGCGCCCGAGCCGGTCGGCGGAGTCCGGATGATGTCGTTCCGGGAGGGATGGGCGCGGCCGGAGTACCGGGCGGTGCTGCTGTCGAACTTCGCCAATGGCGCGGCCGTGTTCGGTGTGCGGATGGCGTTGGTGCCGCTGCTCGTCGTCGAGGTGCTGCACCAGGCGCCAGGGATGGCGGGCGTCGCGCTGACGGTATTCGCGGCGGGCAACGTCGCGGTGCTGTTCGCCTCGGGACGGCTGTCCGATCGGTGGGGCCGGAAACCTTTCGTGATCGTCGGCTCGCTGGTGTGCGCCGCGGGCACCGCGGGACTCGGCATGGCGACGAGCCTGCCGTGGCTGCTGGCCACCTCGTTCCTCGCCGGACTCGGTTCCGGCATGTTCACCCCGACCCA
The DNA here is from genome assembly GCF_040681325.1 of Nocardia sp. NPDC051787. Taxonomy (NCBI): domain Bacteria; kingdom Bacillati; phylum Actinomycetota; class Actinomycetes; order Mycobacteriales; family Nocardiaceae; genus Nocardia; species Nocardia sp. NPDC051787. Next base: position 127,894 of record NZ_JBFAYO010000006.1, on the reverse strand, counting down.
GCAGGCGGCGGTGGCCGACATCATCGGCCCCAAAGCGCGCGGCGGGCCTGTTCTGGCCGGTTTCCAGATGGCTGCGGACCTCGGCACCGTGGTCGGGCCGGTTGCCGTCGGCGCCCTCGCGCAGCAGGTGTCCTACGAGTTCGCGCTCGGTGTGACCGGTGCATTGCTCGCCCTCGCCGCGATCGTCTGGTCCGTCGTCCCCGAGCCGCTGCGCCGCCGTCCTGCGCATGCGGAAAGCCCATCGGATCGGCTCGGCGGTGAGTACTCCACACCTGTCCGAGAGGCGGGGAGCGGCTCGCCTGATGCGTTGGTGGCCGAGAGGCCGGTGCCGGTCGTGGCGGAGTCCGAAGCGATAGTGAGCGGTTCGTCGGGAGATCGCGACCCTGGAACAGCGACGGTTGATCCGGAGCGGTGCCAGGTGAGCCCGCGACAGTCGGCGGTGGAAACGACGTGCTGGCAGGTAAGTCGGATGTCCCCCGAGAGGTAGGGGCCGGCTTCCGAGCCGCGGTGGCCGTGCCGGGCACAGCAGTTGCCGAATCGGATGTATCACCGACCACTCCGCGCAGTGCGACCTCCCGCCGCAAACGCCGACGGGGCGCCCCACGCAGCGGGCGCACTCGGTGAAACGGATCTCGTGATTTGTCGCCGCACTCGTCGAAGCGCACCGGCAGGGATCGTCTCTACGGAGCTATCGGTCGGATGCGAAGGCTGACATCGGTGACTGGTCGAGCGGTTGCGGCGCTCGTCGTGGCCTGTCGATGTCAGTTCAGTCGCAGTAGGCCCGCGTCGGTGGTTCGGAACCCGCATGTATCGCGGTAGAAGCCGTTGAGGTGCGGTTCGTAGTCGACATGGAGCCACTCGATCCCGAGTTGGCGTAGGTCGCTGATGAGAGCCGCGACCCGACTGGTTCCGATGCGTCGATGCTGGAGGTCCGGGCTCGATGTACCGCCCGGCGGTGGCTGAGGAGGTTCGGTGGGGCAAAGTGTCAATGTGAGCGAATCTCGTTCGAACTACACACCGCGGCCAATGTCCAGTTCGACCACGTATGCCTTGGGTGCGGTCGCGCTCGTCTTGATCGTCTTGATCGTGATCGCGGCGATCCGTTGGGGGCGGGACGAAGCGACCGTCCGCAACGACGGCTACGGTTCGGTGCGGGACCCGGCGGTGCACTCGGTGCTCGAGCAGAACGGCTCGATCCTGCTCGGCCGCCCGGATGCGAAGAAGACCATCGACCTCTTCGAGGACCCGCTGTGCCCCGGCTGCGGCAATCTGGAGCGCATCTACGGTCAGGAAATCGCCCAGAAGATCGATGCGGGCGCACTCGCGGTGCGCTACCGCCTGGTGAACTTTCTCGACGCCCGCTCCCAGAGCAAGGACTACTCCACCCGCGCCGTCGCCGCGAATCAGTGTGTGGCCGAAGCCGGTTCCGGCCCGGTCTACTTCAAGTTCCACACCGAGCTGTTCACCACGAAGCGCCCCAGCGAAGGCGGCCGCGACCTGAACAACGAAGAACTCGCCGCCATCGCCCGCGCCGCCGGAGCCCCCGAACCAGTGCTGCAGTGCATCACAACCGGCGCCAAGGTCGACTTCGCGCGCACCACCGCCATGGCACAGACCGCCGCGCTCGGCGCGGCACTCGGCGGTTCCGCGGCCACACCCGCCGTCTTCGACGGCACGACCAAGATCGACGCCAACGACGAGAACTGGGTGATTTCACTCACCCGGTGATCAGCGGGCCCATCCACCGACCCTCGGGTACGGATGCTCGATCCAACGGATGGGCCGGGCCGCCGACTCCACCACGTCGACGCCCCGGCCCACTCGACGGCACGATCCGACATCCCCAGCCCCCGAGATCGCCACCACCGAGTTTTCAGTTGGTCAATGGGCCGGGCGTCGGCTCCACCTGCCGACACCCGGCCCGCGCACTCGACAGCACGGTCTGGCCCCCTGCTCCCAGACCGCACCTCGAGATGTCATATCCACCCGTTATCGAACACGTGTTCGAGTATATCCCGTAAGCCCGGTCTTGTCGCCTCCGAATTGGGGCGATTTGGTTGCCGGCACACCGTTGGTGTAACTTCATTCAAGCGCGGCGGGGAAGTCCGGAGCGCAACCCACCAGGGGCTATGGCGCAGCTGGTAGCGCACCACACTGGCAGTGTGGGGGTCAGGGGTTCGAATCCCCTTAGCTCCACAGAAATAGCAGGTCAGGCCCGGTCGCAGACCGGGCCTGACCTGTTTTTTGTGTCTGGCCCCGCGTTTACCCCCGTTTTGGGTCCTGGATTCTGTTTGGCCGGTGCGACGGGGGTGGTCGTGTATCTGCTGTGGTTACCGTCGTCGCAGGTTCGTGCCCGCGGCAGGACGCACAGAACATGGGCAACCGGAAAGCGGCTGGTCATTGGCTGGACTTACGCAGTGTGACCGGTGTTCAGCTCGCTATGTGTCCGCGGGCAGGATCCGAAACGAGCGGAAACCGGGTGTCAGTGGTTCGATGGCGCGGAAGTCGCGCTGGTCGAGGGTGAAGATGCAGTCGGTCTTGTATTTGTCGGCGAGCGCTACGCCGACCGCGTCGGCGAGGTCGAGTTGCAGCCCTTCGTATTTGGCGCGGACCGATTGCGCTGTGGACAGGTCGACGTGCTTCAACTCGGCAAGCCGGTAGCGGCCGTCGAGGGCTCGGCCCAGCAGCGCGTCGGTGATCTTCATCGCCGCGGTGAAGCCGAGGTCGCGGCGGGTCAGGTGGTCCAGCTCGGTCAGCACCAGCGGCGATATGACCAGGGTTTCGCGTTCCATCACGCGCAGCGTCTGTTCGTGTTCGTGTTGGTCGGCGTCGAATGCGGCGAAGAGCGCCGAGGTGTCGGCGACGATGATCATCGACGGGCCGATCGCTGCTTGATCTGCTGGTAGACGTCCTCACGCATCTCGTCGGCACTGCGCGAGCGCCCGCTGTGGAAGACGGGCAGCGGCGCGTCGTTGCGTGGCCGGTCGGATGCGTCCAGCAGCATCGCGATGCCGCGGCGGATGAGTTCCGCCTTGCTCACCCCGGTTGCCGCGGCCTCCGCGTCGAGCCGGACCTCCAGCTCATCGGGGAGATAGACGGTTGTCTTCACCATGCCATATATGGTACCACCCACTGCGGGTGTGCTACATGTTGGGCGCCGGAGCTGGCTGGATCTGATCCCGCCGGTGCGGTGCCGACGACGGTGACCGGGCATGTCGAGCAGCATGGTCCGGAACGGGTGTCTCGAAGTGGTCTTCGTTACTCCGGGTTTACCGAGACGGGGACATTCTCAGCGATTGCGCTGTGCCGCAATTAGTCACGACCGGCTGTCGTACTCGACTGCTCACCGCGGCCGGTCATGCGCCCCACTATGTGGAATAGGACAGCAGTGCGGAAATGGGGACCCGGCGACTACGTCCACCTCGTCACCGCGATTCCGTTCCGCGGCGGCCATCGTGGCACATTCGGGAGCGGGCAGACGCACGACATCGGGGCGGTCTACCAGGCAACTCCCAGATCGGGCCAACGCGAGGAAGATCGAGGTCCTTGTGGTTGCGTCCGGCACGGCAAGCCGGACTATTCTTGCCCGGTGGGTGATGGGGATGAGCTGGTCGAATCGACGGGTGTTGACCCTTGGGCCGCTTATCTGCCGGGGCAGGAATTGGTGCCTGCCTACTTGGTGTCTCGGTTCGCCGCGCAGTATCGCGCGATCGTCGATGTGCTGGTCGAGGCTCAGGACACCAGTCTGACCGGGATGTCGTTCGATGAGATCGCTACCCGGTTGCGGGCGTGGGTGAGTGAGCGTGCCGGACAGCAGGTGGCCGATCGGCTGTTGCACGAGGACTCCTTCGCGCTCGATGCTCGTTTGACCAGCCTGGTTCGGTGGGGAGTGCTCACTCGGTGGCAGGAGCCGGCGCGCACGGGGGAGGATTTTCTGCGGCGTCGTGACCGTTTCCAGCTGACTCCGACAGCGGCCCGGCTGCACGCGTTCTGGACTATGGATCCGGCCGCTGATGAGGATGCCGCGGCGGATCTCACTCTGGCTCCGCGGGCGATCCACGACCGGTTGCGCGGGTTCGCCGACGCGGTACGGGACCGGAATTTCCCGGCGGCTGCGGCGGAGTACCAACAGGTCATCACCTTGCATCACGGGATGGCGGTGGCGGCGCGGTCTTGGCAGCGCAGCCTGGCGCATGCGCTATCTGGCGGGCCGGACCCGGACAAGCAGGAAGTTCTGTGGCGGACGCTGCAATCCTATGTCGGGATGTGGGGTGAGCAAGTCGACATTCACACTCCGGCTGTCGCGGCGCTGATGGCGGAAGTGCATCCGCAGCTGACCGACTCGGTGTGGCGGGCGTCTGTGCGTGGTGCCCTTGCCGACGACGCACCTGAGAACGTGGTGGACCTGCAGGTGCAGCGATGGACGCGCACCTGGGAATCGTTGCGGAGCTGGTTCGACGGCGCCGATGGACAGGCCAGACGGTTGCGCAGGCAATTGCGTGACCTGGTGGCGCCGTGGGCCCGCAACATGCACATTCTGCTGGATACCGGCGGTGCGCTGACCCGGCGCGGGGAGTTGCTCGAGCTCGCTGGCGCGATTGAGCGCGCACCTGACGACGAAGCGGCCTGGCGCATGTGGGACACGGCCATCGGTGTGTTCCCGGCGCGTCATCTGCTGATCGCCGCTGACGGTGCCGACGACCACGCGTTGGCCTGGTCCGATGCCGCTGCGGCACCGATCACGGCACGGTATCGGGAACACGGCCAGCGGGCTGCGGTCGGCAGGCGGGTCAAGGCGATGAATACGGCCACCGGCCGGGCGGCGGCACGGCGGGCACGAACTGCGGCCTTGGCGCAGCGGCGGGAGGCCGAGGCGGCTTTGCGCGCGCGATCGGGGACCGAACTGGCGGACTGGGCGCCGCTGTCGGAGCCCGAACTGCGGATGTTGCTCGATCTGCTGGCGACGGCGCGGGCGCGCCGTGGGGAGCCGCAACGTGCCGGGCTCACCGAAGACGGCCGATGGCGGGTCACTCTGACCGAGCCGGCGGTTGCCGGCACCACCGCCCTGGACTGCCCGCACGGCCGGTTCGTGACGCGGAACTGGCATTTCACGCTGGACCCGGCGGAGGTGGAGCACCGTGGATGACGATCGGGACGCGCTGGGCCGGCGCCGCGCATTCATCGGACTGCTGGCCAACCCGGTGGTCGACCGCGTCCGGCATCGCGAACTGTTCGGCCTCATTCGGCATCCCCGGCACCGGCCGGAATTGGTGAACTGGTTCTCCTCCCGCCTCGGCTACCGCCTGGTGGTCACCGACACCGCGGCCAGGTTGTTCCGCCTGCCCTTGGGTGACACCGTGATCGCGCCCCGCCGGGTCAACCCGCCGCCGCGTCGGGCGTTGGTACTGGCGCTGCTGGCCGCCGCGGCAGCTGAGGAAGCCGAGGACATCACCTCCACCCAGGACCTCTCGGATCGGGTGCGGGTGATCTCGGCGCGCGACGACTGCCCGGTCACTGCCTACGAGCCCGACCGGTTCACCGAGCGCAAGCTGCTTGTCACGGCACTGGAGCTGCTGGTGTCGGCCGGTGCGCTGGCGCCGGCGGGCAGCGATAGCGTGGACCGCCGTGACGGCTGGGCCCGGCAGGCGGACAAGGTCGGCGGCACCTACGGTGTGCAGCGCGAGATGCTGCTGCGCATGGCCGACCCAGCCGCGCTCAAGGCTGCGCTCGACCAGCGCGGTGCGGTGTTCACCGAAGCGGCTGAACGGTTCGCCGTGATGCGGCGAATCATCGAGCTGCCGGTCTGCCTCTACAGCGATCTCACCGAAGCCGAGCGTGCGTATCTGATCCGGCAGCGCACCCGAGTGGTGGCGTGGTGCACCGAGATGACAGGTTGGACAGTGGAACAACGTGCCGAAGGGTTGGCTCTCATCGCCGGTGAGGAATCGGCAACCGACCTGCCATTCCCGCGGTTGCGTGCGGTCGATTTCGTGAGCCTCGTCGTCCTCGGCGACCTGTATGGACGCCGGGACGATGCCGGCGTGGTGACGGAGGCCGACCTGCTGAACGCCGTCGAGGATGTTGCGGTACGGCATCCGAAGTCGATCATCGCCGAGGTCGCGGCGCCGACCGCGCGCCGGGAGAGGGTAGTGGAACTGTTGCGGGCGCTCGACCTGCTCCGGCCGGGACTGCGCCCCGGTCTGTGGCAGCTGACCCCGGCGGCTGCCCGATACCGCGCGCCGGAGATTCTTGCCGAAACCGCACGTATCGAGGAGCCTCGATGACCGTCGAACTCGCCGGCGCTCAAACTTGGGGGCAGGACTGGCTTCAAGCCGCGCAGTCTCGGAAACTGCCCTCGCCCGGCCGCCAGCGATGGCAACCGTTGCGCGTGGGCATCGTGAATCTGTGGGAATACGACGACGCGGAATTCTGGTTCGCCGACGGCAGACTGGTCCTGCGCGGCGGAAACGGTGCGGGCAAGACCAAGGTGCTGGAACTGACCACGCTACTGCTGCTGCGCGGAGAGATCGCGCCATCGGTGCTCGACCCGTTCGGTTCCCAGCATCGCAGTATGCGATTCAATCTGCTGCCCACCGGCGACGGTGACGACCCACGCGAACCTGCCGATGCCGGACTCGGATACGCGTGGGCCGAATTCGGACGGATCACCGAGGACGGGTCCCCGGCCTACTTCACCTGCGGGCTCGGTGCCTCGGCGCGGGCAGGCAGCGGGACCGTTCCCGTCAGCACCTGGCATTTCGTCACCAGGCAGCGGTTGGGCCGGGACTTCACCTTGCTCGAGGCAGGCCGCGCGCTCGAACTCAAGGACCTCAAGCAGATCGATGGGGTGGCATTGCCCAGCAGTGCTGGGGCCTACCGGGCCCGGCTGGCCGAGGAGCTGTACGGGCTCGGTGCCGAGTCGTACGACAATCTCACCGAACTGCTCAAACAGCTGCGTAAGCCGAAGCTGGGTGAGCGGCTCAACCCAGCCAGCCTGGCCATGACTTTGCGGGATGCATTGCCGCCACTGGCCGGTCATGAAGTCGATCAGCTCGCCGATGGATGGGAGCATCTCGAGCAACTCCGGGCGACGATGCAGCGCACCGAGGAGTCGGCGCGGGCGATCGCGATGTTCGTCCGCACTGGGTGGCAGCCGTGGGCCAAGCGGGTGATGCGGCTGCGCGCCGACGAGATGGCTGCTGCCACCACCAGCCTGGACAAAACGACGAGTGATAAGAAAGCTGCGGAGGCCACGCTCGCGGACGCGGTGGCGCTGCGTGGCCGATCCGAGACCCGCCTCGCCGAGACCCGCCGCGCTCTCGGGGACGCGATGGCGGCCTTGCGGGAACTGCTCGAATCGGATTCCTACAAGGACGCGGTGTCCGCGACCGGACGAATCGAGGGACTGCGCAGGGAGCTCCGCCGGGTGCGAGACCAGCACGACAGCGCCGTAAAGCTGGCTGAACGAGAACGCGTTTCCGAAGCGAATGCCGCGGCGAAAGCCACGAAGGCCGCAGAGAAGGTGCGGGAAGCCGGCGAAGCGCTGCGTGCCGCGGAGCAGTCGATGGCCGGCAACGCGGTGCTCGCGGGACTGACGGAGTCGGTAGAACGCCACGTGCCTGCTCGGGATGTCGATGCCCTGATCGGTGAGCATCGGTCCCGGCAGGAACGATTCCGGCATCTGCGGGAACTCGACGAACAGCGTGCCGCGGCGGCGCAGCGGGTGGAGCGGTCCGGCAGGCTGGTCGAGGCTGCCGAGGCCCGGCTCGCCGGGGCGCGGGGGGCCGAGGAGGAGGCACTGTCGGCTGTCCGTCGCGCCGCGCGGACATTGGAGGCGCGGGTGCGCGACTGGTCCGGCGATGCCGAGGTGGCCGAGCCCACGGAGGCGATCCTGGCCGGCTGGTGCCATTCGATCGCCGAACTGACGGTCATCGAGGACACCGGCGAGGTTTCGGCCCAGCCGTCGGTGACAGCGCAGATCCGTGCCCACATCTCGGCCCAGCGCACCGCGTGGCAGGAGCGGAAACAGTCCGCGCTGCTCGAACGGGCGCCGATCGCGGAGCGGTCCGGTGCGGTCGCCGGAGAGCTGGCCGAGGTGCGGGCGGAAACCGATGCCGCGCCGCCGGTCCCGACGACTTGGCGACGGCGGATGCGGCCGGATGTTTCCCAGGGGCAGGGCGCGCCGCTGTGGCGTCTGGTCAATCCGCTGCCGGGTGTGGACGACACGGAGCTGGAGGTGCTGGAGGCGGCACTCGCCGGCTCCGGCTTGCTCGACGCCTGGGTCGCGCCGGATGGCACGATCGATGTCGAGTTCGCCGACCTGAGTCTGGCCGGAGGCGCCGCGACCGGAGACCGGTCGGGCACGAACCTGCTCGCGGTGCTGGAACCGGTCGAAGCCGGCGGGGTGGGAATCGAACTCGTACGGCAGGCGCTTGCGCAGTTCGGTTGGCGTGCTGCCGGGGAGCCCGAACCGGCCGGTGACTGGTTGGGCGCGGACGGCTGCTGGCGCGTGGGTGGGCTGGCCGGTCGCGCCGACGCCGTCGGACCGGCGACCTATGTCGGCACCGGTGCCCGGGAAGCGTTCAGAGCCCGCCGTATTGCCGCACTCGAAGCCGAGCAGGACGAGCTGGCTCAGCAATTGTCGGCTATCGATTCCCGGATCACGAAAGCCGGGGCGGCATTGGATCGGCTGGACGCCGAGGAGCAAGCACTACCGGAGGCCGAGGAGCGCAAGCTCAGCGGTGCGGTGGTGCTGTGGGGGGAACGCACTCGCGCGACGATCGCCCGTGCCGGTGAACTCGTCGATGCCGGGACCCAGCATGCGACCGAACTGGCTCATCTCGATGTCGCGCGCGCCGTCCTGGCTGAATATGCTGCGGCGCACCGGTTCTCCCAGGACCGGCTCGGCGACCAGGCGGATGCGCTCACTGCGTTGCGTGGCGACATAGACCGCTACGGCATGGTCCTGCGCCAGCTGGACACGGCTGAGGAGGCTCATGATGACGCGATGCTCACCCTCGAGGAGAACACGCAGCGGCGTGTGGAAGCCGAGTCCGCACGCGACGATATTGCGGAGGAACAACGCCGCCTCGGAGTGAAGCTGCATACCGCCGAGAAGGCGCTGGGTGCCGATCAGCAGCAGCAGTTGGCCAGCAAGGCGGAACTCGACGCCCACATCGAGCGCTTGGAGAGCGAGCGTGCCACCTATGACGAACAGCTCAGTGGTGCGCGCGTAAAGGAGGCCCGCGCCGAAGAAGTGCTGGCCAATCATGAACGGGAGCGGGCCGGTGCCGAGCAGCGCCGCGACCAGGCGATCGCGCAGCTGTGGGAAGCGCTCGACCACGGGCTCGCTCAGCCGCTCACCGTGGAGGTGCCGGAGCGCCGGAATGTGCAGGCAGCGCGGGATCTGGCAACCGCGGTGCGCCGGGAGATCGAGCTGAAAGCCGAACCCGCCGACGTGGATCGGGCATGGCGGGCATGCGTGAACAAGCTGGAGGAACTGCGCCAGGCGCTGCTTCCCCAGCAGGACGCAAGAGTCCTCGACGACGATGAGACCCTGCCGCGGGTGGAGATACACACCGATGCCACCGCGGGGTTCCAGTTGCCTCCCGCAGCCGCGGATACCTTGGCCGCACGGGTGATCGAACAACGCGACAGTTTCGACGCTGAGCAGCAACGAGTGCTGGCCACTCTGCTCGGCTCGACTTTCATCGAACACCTGAAAGACCGCCTCGACTACACCCAACGCACCTTCACCCACATCAACAGCCAGCTGGCCAAGCGCCCGACCCGGCAGGGCCACACCGTCAAGGTGGTCTGGCACGCGGATCCGGCCGAGCCGGATGCGGTGGCGGTACTGGACGCGCTGGGCCAAGGTTATGCCGAATTGTCTGTCGACCGGCAGGAGATGGTACGCCAGTACCTCGCCCGCAAGATCGACGAAGCACGCTCCGAGGCGGCTGCCGAGGGTGCGGTGGACTGGAAACATCAGCTCGGCCGGGCACTCGACTATCGAGGCTGGCTGAAGATCGGTCTGCACTACCGGCCCGGCAGCACCAGCCGGTGGGTGCCGTTCGACGCGGCCAAGCACGGCGCCAAATCAGGTGGTGAGAAGGTGGTGCTGTTGTCGCAGCCGTTGTTCGCCGCAGCGGTGGTCGCCTATGACGCGGCCGCGGCGCACGCACCGCGCTGGGTGTGGCTCGACGAGGCGATGACTGGTGTCGACGCCCAGGTGAAAGCATCCTTCATGGGGCTTACAGTCGACTTCGAGCTCGACATCATGCTCACCGCACATGACGAATGGTGCACCTACGAGACGGTGCCCGCGGTGGCGATCTACGAGCTAGCCAGGGAGAAGCACCTGCCCGGTGTCGACGTGCTGCCCTACCTGTGGTGCGGAGGCACGCTGACCGAGGTGGACGTGGACCGGCTCGGCGCAACGCACGATCCCCTGCCGGTAGACGGCCTGTTCGGTCTCGACGATGGATGAACTGCCCGCAGGGTTGCTGGCCTGGGCCGCCTTGCCCGGCCCCGCACTAGTTGTCGAGGCGATAAGCCGCCGCATCCATCGCGGTGGCGGGCTGGAACGCGGGTCGCTGAAAGTGACGCTGACGACCGAACAGCGGCGTCAAGTGGGGCGGTTGCTGGGGGTGGACTGGGAGGTTTCCGGGAATGCGGTGACGTTGCGGGCGCTCGGTGTTGCTCTCGCGCATCACGGTCTCACGGTCGGCCGGTTCGCGGAACTGCTCCACGGTGGCCCCTTGCCGGTGGCGTGGGAACTTGCAGCGGCGCAGCAGCGCGCGCAGCAGCGGGAACGCCGCCTGGTGCTGGACACCCTCGGCAGGGTCGGGCTGTCCGCGAGCATCGTCGAGATATGGCTGGCTGGTCCCAGGGCCCCGAAGCTGGGTTCCGGCCGGGCAGAGGAGCTGGTGGATCGTATCGCTGGGGTGTGGCCGCTGCTGCCCTGGACCGGTCCGCCGAAACGGCTCGGCCAGCTCGCCGCCGAGGCCACCGGCGACGCGCACGCGCTCGATTACACCACCGAACTGGGGCGCACGATCGCGCGTCTCGTAGCCATCAGAAACGGTAGCCCCCCGCCGGCCCGGCCGGGCAGGCAGTGGCGGGCGGCGTGGGCGGCGGCGGGCGTGCGCTGCGACACCGTGTCCTCGCGCGTGCTGACACTGAACGTTCCACTGGATATCACTGCCGGCCACCGGCGCGGCGCTCCCTCGTGGCTCACACTGCGGGATCTGCTGGGACCATGGTCTTTCGCGTCGGTGCCGCCAGTGTTGTTCGTTTGTGAGAACCCGGCTGTGGTGGAGGCCGCCGCCGACGAACTGGGCGGGAATTGCCCGTCTCTGGTGTGCACCGACGGCATGCCCGCGCTGGCCGCACTGGACCTGCTGATCGGCGCCGCGGAAGCGGGAATAGATGTCAGAGTGCGTGCGGATATCGACTCCGCCGGCCTGATCATCGTCCGGACTGTCCAGTCGGCGGTCGCCACCGCCCAGCCGTGGCGTTTCGACACCCAGACCTACGCTAGTCACTTCGGACTCGAGACATGTGCGGACGCCTGGCCTGCTGATCTGCACGCCCAGCACAGCAAGGATCTACATGAAGAGGCGATCCTGCCGTTGCTACTGGCCGACCTCCGGGCGGCAGCGCCGCCGGTCTGCTGAATACACCGAGGAGCGCCTGCGCTGGCTCGCCTGCGTCGATGCGAGGTCCGCCGGTGCTGGATTCGAGGCAGGCGGCCGTAAGGGCGTTCATCGGATTGCCGCCCGAACATATAGACAATCTGATGCTGAAGCGCATCCGCGCAAATTGGATGAGCTGGCGTGGCAGGGCCGTTGACCCTATGGTGCGCGAAGCGCTGGCACGATTGTTGCTCGATGCGAATCTCCCTGCCGGTCCCCGCCATCGGCGGTTACTGGACCCGTGCCAACGATGTGCAGATCGACATCGTGGGAGCGGACCGCGCACCGATCGCAACGGTTTGACGTCGCGTCAGCAGCGGCGTGCGGATCTGACGGTGAAGATCCTCGAAGATGGACGACCACCTCGGCTATGCCAAGCACGATCCGGCTGGCCGTGATGGCGGCAACTCGCGAAACGGTTGTGTGCACTGCCGAGTGGCGAGCTGGCCAGTCGCCGAGACGAAGCGCAGCGGGGTCAGAGACCGTTGCGATCGAGGCGCTCGATGAGGGCGTGTTTGCGGGCGTGCGTTTGCCGCAGGGCCATGGATCGCTCGGTGAACATGGCATCGCGGTTCTCACGTTCGGCCAATGCCTGTAAATCGAGCAGCAGCGTGACGGCGGCATCGTATTCGGATGGTTTCCGGGTGGCGACCATCGCCTCGACGCGCGACCATGCGAGTTCTTGTGTGTCGGCAAGCTTGTCGAGTCGTCGTTCCCGGGCAACGGTACGAGCGTGTTCGGCTCGTTCTTCTGCTTCGGCGCGTTTCTCGGCCGCTCGGCGCTCGTGCTCGGCTCGTCGCCGGGCCGCGTTGTCGAGCAGGTCGGCCACCGTCCGGCGGGCATGGGTGGGGATGGCCGCAGTTGCGTCGCCGCGGAAGCGGCGCAGCAACTCCATCCGCACCCATGTGGCCTCCCCTTGCACAACCCGAGCCAGCAGCGTGTCTTTCTCGACGGCCGTCAGGTGGGTCAGCCAGGCGGGGAGGTCCGCGAGATCGTCGCTGGACTGCTCGAGCGGCGCCGAGGCTTGTGCGGCGACCGCGAGGAGGTCGGCGTCGAGGCGCAGGAAATCGGCCAGCGCACGTTGGGACGCGGTGAGGGAGCCAAGCCCAGGCGGCACCGGTGGTTCGAGATCGTCGTCGGCATCTCGGTCGAACAGGTCTTCCTCGCGTTCCCAGGCGCCGTAGGCGGCCAGCCAGGCGAGGTATAGCGGTCGGAGGTCGCCGGCAGCGAGTTCAGCGCGAACCCCGACGATCGCCGATAGCAATGCCGCTGGATCATAGTCGAAATCGAATTCACCCGCTTCGTCCTCACTGACGAATTCGAGCACGACGAACTCGTCCGTGGCCCAGGCGTCGACCCCGTCGTCGACGCAGTTGCCTTCGACGACACCGGGATCGAGGAGATCGCGCGGCAGCCGGAACATCACCCGGTGGGTGCCCCAGTTGGCGACATACAGGTGTGCATCGTAGACATGCTCCATGAGCCGTCTGGGGGAACCTTTGAAGTTGCCCCAGTGATACTCGTTGACGAAGCTGGTGGCCGTGATCCTCGCCCTGGTCGACAGCGATCGGGCTGCTGCCTGCTCGTCATCGTCGAGTGGCCGGTCGACCGCAAGGAATTCGTAGTACTGATACTCGCTCACTATCCATCCACTCCGTCGGAACGGACAAAGGGCTTCGCCCGGAAGGACGAGTCGTCACCCAGGTGGAAGAACAGGTGAATGAACTCGACACCTGGCCGGCCATCCCGCTGGGCAGGGCGGCTGTCCAGCCAGCCGCGGACAGCGATGAAACCGAACTGGCCGGTCCCGTCTCGGCCGAATTCGATGAAACCCGGCTCTACCAAGTCGATGTCGTTCCGATCCCAGCTGCTCACCGCCGCGATCCGCCACCGCCCGGTCATCCCTGCTGCAGCCTTCGGAACGCCTCTCGCCATAAGGCGACAGGGTAGCCGTCGACTACCCTTGCGGTCTCCCCTGAGAATCCCGTGTGGCTATTCCGCGCCGACGCAGTGCCGTCAGGACGGTGGTGTGGTTGACGTCGAGGTGCTTACCGACGCGTGCGAGTGACCAGCCGAGCTTGTAGAGGTGGATGGCGGTATCGACCTGGTCGGGCACAGGCCGCGACGGCGCATCGGTACCTCGTGTCGGTGGAGGATGTTGCTGACCGTGCGTCGTTCGATACCGAATCGGGCGGCCAGTTCGTACACGGTTGCTCCGGTCTGGTAGCCGGTGATCAGCTCCGCGACTCGGTCGGTGTCGAGTTGCCGTGCCCGCTGTGGTTTGGGTCGTTCCACGGGGGCGGTGCTGGTGTTGTCGTGTCGGGTAGCTTCTGGATCAGGTTTTCCAGGGTTTCAGCCTGCGTTTCAGCGCTTCTACCTGCGATTTCAGGGTTGTAGTAGGGTCCCCCAAGGTCCACAGAAACAACAGGTCAGGCTCAGTTTTTAACCGGGCCCGACCTGTTTTATTTGGCCCGACCCCACGGAAACCCCACGGTTTGCATTCTGCTTTGTATCGGATGGGCCGGTGGTTGTGGTGATCCTGGGCATCCGAAAGTGCACAGCCGAGTTTCGGTGCGCCCGGTATGCGACATTTCCGGATGTATCCCGAATCCGGGTGTAGCCCGAAAGATTGGTGATGCTCGATACGGCCGGCGAACAGTGGTGTCGGTTAAAGGCGTGTCGCGGTGTGGACGAGGTCGGCAACGGCTTTGGATCTGCTGTGTGGTGGCCAAGCGATGACGGTCGTGACGGCCGGCGCGTCTGACACGGGCACGACGGCATGATCGTCGCGTAGCTGGGTTCGCAGCGACTCGGGCACGACCGCGCAGGCCAGTCCGAGCGCGATCAGTTGGAATAGTTGGGTATGGTCGCGCACCTGCGGGCCGGGGCCGTCCGGATAGCTGCCGTCCCGTCCAGGCCAGCGCGGCAGGGGCATCGTCAGGGTGTTGACCTCGGCCAACGGCACATGCGCCCGGTTGGCGAGGGGATGTCCCGCAGGCAGGACCACGACCTGCTGTTCGGTGTGCAGATCCTCGGTGTCGAATCCGGCTGTCGTGTCGTAAGGCCTGTGGAGCAGAGCAACGTCGGCACGCCCGTTGCGCAGCAGACTTTCCGGCTCGCCTGGCCCGCACAGCATCACCTCGACTGCCACGGCGCCCGGTTCGGCGGCGTAGGCGTGCAGCAGCTTCGACAACAGTTCGCTGGACGCTCCGGCCTTGGTGGCCAGCACCACACCGGGCTGATCGGCCGCGGCACGGCGGGTTCGCCGCTCGGCGGCTTCGACCGCGTCGAGCGCGGTCCGGGCCTCCCGCAGCAGCACCGCCCCGGCCTCGGTCAAGGCGATGGCGCGAGCGGTGCGGTGCAGCAGAACGACTCCGAGCCGCCGTTCGAGCTGCTGGATGGCTCGCGATAGTGGTGGTTGCGCGATCGCGAGCCGTTGTGCCGCCCGCCCGAAGTGCAACTCCTCGGCGACGGCGACGAAGTATCGCATCTCCCGCGTCTCCACCAGGTCATGCTATCCGGCGATGACCACGACCAATACCCGTGCGGTATCGCCGCCCACCCGATCGGTCTTGGACGCTGCACCCGGAGCCGCAGCAGGATCGGCGGTGTGAGTGAACAGACGATTGCGCTGGTGACCGGCGCGAACAAGGGAATCGGATACGAGATCGCCGCTGGCCTGGGCGCGCTCGGCTGGCGAATCGGTGTGGGCGCGCGCGATCGGCAACGCCGCGACACCGCGGTGGAGAAACTGCGCGCGGCCGGGACCGATGCGTTCGGCGTGCCGCTCGACGTGACCGACGACGCAAGTGTGGCCGCGGCGGCCGAATTGATCGCCGACCATGCCGGAGGGCTCGATGTTCTGGTCAACAACGCCGCGATCACCGGCGGTATGCCGCAGACACCGGCCACGGTCGATCCCGCGACCGTGCGAGCTGTCGTGGAAACCAACGTGATCGGGGTCATCCGGGTCACCAACGCGATGCTGCCGATGCTGCGCGCCTCGGCCTCACCGCGGATCGTCAACATGTCCAGCAGCGTCGGCTCGCTCGCCCTGCAAGCCACACCCGGCATCGACATGGGCCAGGTTCCCGCCGCCTACTTGTCCTCGAAGACCTTCCTCAACGCCCTCACTATCCAATACGTCAAGGAACTGGGTGATACCAACATCCTGGTCAACTCCGGCTGTCCCGGTTTCACCGCCACCGACCTCAACGGCTTTCGCGGCGTCCGTACACCGCAACAGGGTGCGGCCATCGCGATTCACCTCGCGACCCTGCCCGACGACGGACCGACCGGCGGATTCTTCGACGACGCCGGAACGGTGCCCTGGTGACGGGCACACCGGTGCCCACCATTCCCGTTCTCGAAGTCGGCCGCGCGTCGTGCATCGGAGGAGAAACAAGACAATGACAAAGGCAGTCAGATAGATCGGCACAGTCATTCGACTGATTCGGCACCCGCCGTCGGCTCGTACATTCGTTGTCATGCCGACGGACACCACACGAACACAATCGAGGCTGGCGCACAGCCTGGCCGCCGGGCGGGACCGGGCTTTCGTTGGCAGGCGCGCGGAACTCGAGTGGTTCGCCGGGGCACTCGAGGGGGCAGTCCAAGAGGACGATTTCGTCCGATCCGCGGTCGCGGCGACGACACTGCCGCGGTAGCAGGTCTGCCGCCAGCCGATTATCAGACCGGCGGGCCCAGCGCGACTTCACGCACTCATGGAGTGACTACAAGGTCTTCCCGGTCGTGGGCGGAGTCGCAAACCCGCAGGAAGTACGCTGGCCTGAGCGACAGCCGGATTCGGGTCTCTTCGGCAGCTTGCCGGGGAAGTAGGAGGTGTGCGGGGTGGGCGCGGCAGCGCGATCTGGGAACCAGCGGGTGCGTGGTTGGGTGAGGAAGACCGGTGCTGTCATTGCCATAGCTGTGCTGGTGTCGTGGATCGGTATGGCGGTGGCTACTGCCACGCCGACGCATGCGCCGGTATTGCGGACGCCTGCAGGTGGTTACCAGGAGCTTTTGGTGCCGTCGAGCATGGGGCCGATCAAGGTCCAGGTCCAATGGGCGGCTCGTGGTGGGAGCGCGGCCGTCTACGTCCTCGATGGTCTGCGTGCGCCGGGTGATCACAATCAGTGGACGAGCGATACCGACGCGCTGCGCCAATTCGCAAGCGACAACGTCACGTTGGTGTTCCCGGTCGGTGGTCGGTCGAGCTTCTACACCGACTGGTACCGGCCGAGTAGTACCAATCGTCAGGCGACGACGTACAAATGGGAGACCTTCCTCACCAAGGAGCTGCCCGCCTTCCTGGCAGGGTACGGCGTCTCGCGAACCAACAACGCTATTGTCGGGGCGTCTATGGGAGGCAACGCCGCCCTGACGCTGGCGGGCCACCATCGCGACCAGTTCAAGTTCGCCGGATCCTTTTCGGGATTCGTGCACCCGACTTTTCCGCTCTGGAACGAAGCGATGCGCGCTGCCATGTGGGACGAGGGCAACTTCAATGTGGACGACATGTGGGGTACGGCCGGTGATCCCGCCTGGAATCGAAACGACGCCACTGTGCAGGCCGAATTGTTGCGCGGACTGCCTATATACGTCTCGACGGGTAATGGCGCGCCCGGTCCGCTCGACGCGCCGAACGGGGTCGGCAACACGGTCAACGCGATGAGCCTGGAGGCGATGACGCAGGCTGCCGCCCAGATGTTCCGTGATCGAGTCGCGGCGCTGGGAATCGCCGCTCGCATCGACTTCGTCAACGGGACGCACACGTGGCCCTACTGGCAGCAAGCGCTGGCTACGGCTCGTCCGATGATCCTCGACGCACTCCGCGCACGCTGACACAGCTGCCGGTAACCAGGGCAAGACCCACAGCGGGGATCACCGGGAAACGCGCGCGAGGCCCGGAGCCGGGCCGTGCCCGCCCATCAGCACTCCTCATTCAGCGTTCCGGGAGGGTTGATCGGCCGGACGCGGCACCTCCGGTTCGGCGGTGTCAGGTGCCGGTGCGGACCGGTCCGTATCCGGGGTCGCGCGCAGTGTGGCCGGCGGCAGATACTCGACAACGCAGCGGCGCGTCCACCAAGCTCTGGTGCGGCGGCGCTCATCCCGCGTGGTGAAGCGGTAGACGTAGAGCAGGATCCGCACGTACGTCGGCGGTCGCTCAGGGAAGGGGCTCCTCGCCAGCAGGCGCAACAGGGCGGTGTCGCCTTGCAGCAGTTTGACCACCATCGTCAGGAGCCAGGCTTCCGTGTACGGCGGTGACATCGCCGCGAACCACATCAGCCAGTCCAGCCGCAGGTGATAGGGGGCCACCTGCCGCGGGCGGCGGGTGAGGGTCCCGGGCTTGGCTTTGAATTCGTACGCCTTCCAGGTCGCGCCCGGCCCGGGCTGGTCGTCGGTGCCTTCGATGACCAGCTCGAGCCGCGTGCGGGTGATGTGCCCGAACAAGCCGTAGGTGTTGCCCAGATACAGCCGGTTGAAGGCGGCGTTCATCACTTGGTTGCGTGAGGCCATATTGCGGACCGGCGCCCAGCTGAGCACCACCATGGCCACCGTCAGGATCGACACCATGATCGTGAACCACAGCGGGCCGTCCGGCGCCGGCGTCGGCTCGATCGGTACCAGCGCGGCGAGGAACCGGCCGTCGAGCGCCAGCGTGGCCAGTGCGATCGTGAGCAGGTTCAGCCACGCGAAGTTCCCGCTGACCACCAGCCACAGCTGCGTCACGATGATGATCCCGGCGGAGACCGACGCGATCGGCTGGGGACACAGCAGCCCGAACGGCACGATCAGCTGCGCGACATGGTTCCCCAGTACCTCGAGGCGATGGATCGGCTTGGGCAGATGGTGGAAGTACCAGCTGAACCGGTTCGGGATCGGCTGGGTCTGGTGGTGGTAGTAGAGCGCGGTGCGATCCCGCCACGCCGGATCGTTGCGGATCTTGATCAGGCCCGCTCCCACCTCGAGCCGTACCAGCACCCAGCGCAGCAGGAACACCGCCGCGATCGGTGGGGCCGTGTCCGCGTTCCCGAGGAAGATCGCCAGAAAGCCTGCCTCCAACAGCAGCATTTCCCAGACGAAGCCGTAGAACGCCTGCCCGGCATTGACGAACGACAGATACAGCACCCACAGCGCTGCCCATATCGCCATGGCCACCGGCAGCGGCACCATGTCGACCACACCGAGCACGACCGCGCCGGACAGCACCACACCCAGCGCGGCCAGCGCGGTGGCCATCCGGTCGGAGTAGTGGAGATGGAAGAGACTCGGCGCCCGCCGGAACCCCGCCGCCCGCAGATACCGGGGCGCGGGCAGCAAGCCTCGCTCGCCGCACAGTGCCCGGAATTGGGCCGAGGTCGACAGAAACGCGATGAGATACACCAGGCCCAGCAGCCGCTCGAAGATCAGCCGGGCCAGG
The DNA here is from genome assembly GCF_040681325.1 of Nocardia sp. NPDC051787. NCBI lineage: Bacteria > Bacillati > Actinomycetota > Actinomycetes > Mycobacteriales > Nocardiaceae > Nocardia > Nocardia sp. NPDC051787. The sequence continues at coordinate 108,775 of NZ_JBFAYO010000006.1, read as the reverse complement.
ACATAACCGGAATCGTAGAACTCGAACATCGCTGGTCGCCCACGCTCGATACGAAGGTCCGTGTATCAGGAAAACGCTCGCAGCGGCCGTATTCTTTCCGGCAATACCCGTCGTCCCCGCCGGTGCACCCGAACATCGCGTGATGAAAGCCCTGATCAGTCTCAGCCCGCCACCGCGGTTTCATGTTCCAGCACTTCGCTCGCCGCCCGCTCGCCCGAGCGGATGGCTCCGTCGATCCAACCGCACATGACCGCGGAGCTTTCGGTTCCGGCCCAATGGATCCGGCCGCAAGGCTGGCGGAGGGCGTGGCCGAACTGGGTGAGCACACCGGTCGGTGCGTGGCTGAGCATCCCGCCACCGGAGTAGCGCTCGGCGCTCCAGTTGTGCTCGATGTAGTCGATGGGGGATCTCGCCTTTTCGCTGAATCGATCGCCGAGTTCGCCGAGTATCGTCTTCTTTCGTTCGATCTCGTCGAGTTGTCCGACCTGTCGCGCGATGGGTCCCTCGATGATGACGCACAGAACTCCGGGTCGCCCGGTGTCCGTGCAGGCGTCGATGGTGACGGTCGCGGGTGACTCTGGCGCGACCGACTGGCCCGACAACCCGTCGTTGCGCCAGAACGGTTCGTCGTACACGACGGAAGTCTTGATGATCGAGCCGCTCGGCATGCGCTGGTGGAGGAACGAGCGATCTACCGGCAACATGGGTTCGTAGCGGATCTGGCCCGCGACGGCCAACGGAACGGCCACGATCGCCCGACGTGCGCGCACGCTCGAGTGATCGGTACGAACCGTCACCCCGTCGAGGTCCTGCTCGATGAGCCGGACCGGCTGGGAGAGGCGGATCGACTCGCCGATCTCGGCGGCCATGGGCCGGTAGATGGCGCCCATGCCGCCGACCGGCCGGGCGTCCTGTGCGCCGTCCTTGACGCCGAGGACGAAGCCCGGCCCGCCACCGGATGCCATCTGGTAGAGCACGAAGAGCATCGACACTTCGGAGGCGGCCGAGGTGTAGCAGCCGGCGATTGCGGTCTCCAGGAGGTCGTGGGCGGGTTTGGACAGGACGTTGCCATCCAGCCAATGCGCCAGACTGACCTGATCCCACTTGCCTGCCTTCTTCGCGGCCCACGGGGCTTCCAGCGGGACCGACTTGCACAGGTGCCCCAGCTCGAGCAGAACCGCGCCGAGGTTCATCGCCGCCCACGGGCTCATGGTCCACGGAATAGTGCCCGTATAGCGGTGCTGCTTGCCGTCCACCACCATCATGGCCTCACCGTCGGTGTACTGCTGGTAACTCGGTACCCCGAACTCGTTCATCAAGGCGTGGATCCGGTCCTGTCCCGGCCCGATCCAGGCGCCGCCGCGATCGATCCAGGACCCGTCCGGACGCACTTCGGTGAACGTCCGCCCGCCGAGCCGGTCGCGCGCTTCCAGCACGGCCACCGATCGGCCGGTCTGTTTCAGCCGCAGCGCGGCCGCCAATCCCGCGAATCCGGCACCGATTACGCAATAGTCGACATCTGTCATGAAAGCCGCCCTCGGGTTGGAGTTCCGCGCGGCGCCGCTCCGCGGTCGTCGCGCGATCGCCGCACCCCGAGCCAACGGGTGCGATCAGCCTTCGATCAGGCATGCGAGCCGAATATTCCGGCAATTCTATAGCAAATTTCGTGGTCGGGCCGGTCCGGTGACCAGACCCGTCGTTTTCGGTACGCACGCTGCGCACGCTGCCTAGGCTCACTGGTCTTGTTGTTCGACCGCATGGAGTTTCTTCGATGACGATGCCTCCGTCCCCAACGCACAGCTCATCCGGCCGCGCACCGCACGGTTCACCGATCGATACCGACGGTCCGCGGATTCCGCTGTACGCGCCGGAGTTCGCGGCGGATCCGCAACGCGCCTATCGCGAGATGCGCGAACGGTACGGGTCGTTGGTGCCCATCGAGTTGGCGCCGGGCGTGCCTGCGACATTGGTGATCGGGTATTACACCGCGGTGCGGATCTTCAACGACCCGGACCATTTTCCGGCCGATCCGCGCACCTGGCAGCAGAGCGTTCTGGCCGACTGCCCGGTGCTGCCGCTCATGCAGTGGCGGCCGAACGCGCGGCGTAACGACGGCGCGGCGCACGCCCGTTACCGGAAGGCCAATGCCGCGGGTCTGGACCAAGTCGACCGGTACAAACTGCACGACACCGTGGCGCAACTCGCCATCCCGCTGATCAACTCGTTCTGTGCGGACGGGTCCGCGGACCTGGTGCGCCAGTATGCCTTTCCGCTCTCGTTCGCGGTGCTGAACGCCTTGCTCGGCTGCCCGGCCGAGATCGCGCAGCGCGCCGCGAGCGGTATGGCCGCAATCTTCGAGGGCATCGACGCGGAGCGTGGGAACAAGCTGCTGATGGCTGCGTTGGCGGAGTTGATCGAACACAAGAAAGCCGAACCCGGCGATGACGTGACGACTCGAATGCTGCAACATCCGGCTGACCTCACCGATGTGGAAATGGCCAATCAGGTGGGCACGCTGTACGGCGCTGGCATCGAACCGCAGCAGAATCTGATCGCCAACACCCTGCGGCTGATCCTGACCGACGAGCGGTTCGGTGCCAGTGTGCTCGGCGGGAGCCTCTCGACCAGGGACGCTCTCGACGAGGTGTTGTTCAACGACCCGCCGATGGCGAACTTCTGTTTCAGCTTCCCGAAGCAGCCGATCCTGATCGAGGACTTCTGGCTGCCCGCCCACCAGCCGGTCGTGATCAGCATGTCCGCCTGTAATACCGATCCGGCGATCAGGACGGACCACTACGCGGGCAATCGCGCCCATCTGGCTTTCGGTGGCGGGCCACACGTGTGTCCGGCCCGTTCGCTGGCTTACCTGATCGCGCAGGACGCCATCGACCAGCTGCTCGACGCCTTACCTGAGATCCGCCTCGCGGTGTCGCCTGGTGAGCTGACCTGGCGGCCTGGCCCGTTCCACCGCGCGTTGACCGCTCTGCCGGTCGTGTTCGAGCCGTCACCTCCGCTGCCCGTGGCGTGACGGCGGGGTTTCAATGACTCCAACTTGAAAGTTAGGGCAGGCGAACATTATGATCTCAGTGTATGAAGGCTCGGCGTTTGCTTGCTCTGCCCCCGCGCCGGTTGGTCGCTGCGGCCACCGTGGGCGCCCTGGCATTGGTCCTCACCGCCTGCGGGGCAAGTGAGGCCGGGCGACATGATCGACCGGTGGTGCTCACCACGTTCACCGTGCTCGCCGATATCGCGCGGAATGTGGCCGGCGACCACCTGACCGTCGAGTCGATCACCAAGGCGGGCGCGGAGATCCACGGCTACGAGCCGACTCCCGGCGATATCAAGAAGGCCTCGAAGGCCGATCTGATCCTGGACAACGGCCTGAACCTGGAGGCGTGGTTCGCCCAGTTCGTCGCCGATGTGCGCGTGCCGCACGCCGTGGTCAGCGACGGCGTCGCGCCGATCGGCATCAGCGAGGACGCCTACCAGGGCAAACCGAACCCGCACGCGTGGATGTCGCCGCAGAACGCGCAGATCTACGTCGACAACATGGTGCGCGCCTTCGAAGAGCTCGCCCCGCAGCACGCGGCCGATTTCCGTGCCAACGGCGAGCGGTACAAGACCGAACTGCGCAAGGTACAAGACGAACTCGTCGGCACCCTGAGCGTGCTGTCACCGAACGAGCGCGCCTTGGTGACGTGTGAGGGCGCGTTCTCCTACCTGGCCCGCGACGCAGGCCTCACCGAGAAGTACATCTGGGCGGTCAACGCCGAGCAGCAGGCCACGCCCCAGCAGATCGCCTCGGCGATCGACTTCGTCCGGCAGCGCCGGGTGCCTGCCGTGTTCTGCGAGTCCACCGTGTCGGACGCGCCGATGCGGCGGGTGGTCGAGGCCACCGGCGCCGGGTTCGGGGGCGTGCTGTACGTCGATTCGCTGTCGGAGGCCGACGGCCCGGTTCCGACCTACTTGGCGCTGATCCGCCACGACGCGCAGACGATCGGTTCCGCCCTGACGGGACGCAGGCCATGAGTGAGCGAAGCGAGCGAACCATCGACACAGCCGCCCTGGCGGTCATGCCGGAGCCGAGCCTCAGCGCGGCGCAGGCATGCACGCCGGCGATCGAGGTGCGGGGCGTCACCGTCCGCTACGGTGACGTGCTGGCGCTCGACGGGGTCGACCTTGCCCTGGATTCCGGCCGGGTCTGCGGTCTGATCGGCATGAACGGTTCCGGCAAGTCGACGTTGTTCAAGTCCATCATGGGCTTGGTCCAGCCCGATCGCGGAAGCGTGCGAATCAACGGCGGCGCGCCGGTGGCGGCGCGGCGGGCGGGCGTCCTCGGCTATGTGCCGCAGAGCGAGGATGTCGACTGGAGCTTCCCGCTCTCGGTGCGCGACGTGGTCATGACCGGTCGATACGGCCGCTTGGGGTTCACCCGCCGCGCTCGGAAGGCCGACCGCGAGGCCGTCGCAGATGCGCTGGAACGCGTGGAGTTGACCGACCTCGCCGACCGGCAGATCGGCCAGCTGTCCGGCGGGCAGAAGAAGCGCGCGTTCGTGGCGCGCGGCTTGGCGCAGGGTGCGACCGTCCTGCTGCTCGACGAGCCGTTCGCCGGGGTCGACAAACGTTCGGAGGCCACGATCACCACGCTGCTGCGTGGGCTGGCCGCCGATGGCGCCACGATCCTGGTGTCGACGCATGACCTGAACGCCTTGCCCGGCCTCGCCGACGAGGCGGTGCTGCTGATGCGCACGGTGCTCGCACACGGCGATCCCGATTCGGTACTGCGGCCGGAGAACCTGGCGAGGGCGTTCGGACTGGATGTGATGGACCGGGTGTGAACCCGGCTGAGTGCGAGACAGGCCAATGAATCCGACCGAATTCTTCATCGACCCACTGCGTTACGAGTTCATGGTGCGCGCGCTGGCGACCACCGTGACGGCGGCGGTGGTGTGCGCGGTGCTGTCCTGCTGGCTGGTCCTCATCGGGTGGTCGTTGATGGGGGACGCGGTTTCCCACGCGGTGCTGCCCGGTGTGGTGCTGGCCTACATCCTCGGGCTGCCCTTCGCGGTGGGCGCGATCGTGTTCGGGTTCCTGGCGGTGGCGCTGATCGGGGTGGTTCGCGACACCAGCCGGATCAAAGAGGACGCCGCCATCGGCATCGTCTTCACCACGCTGTTCGCGTTCGGGCTGGTGCTGGTGTCGGTGACGCCCAGCCAGACCGACCTCAACCACATCGTGTTCGGCAACCTGCTGGGCGTCAGCCGCGCGGAGCTGATCCAAGTCGTGCTGCTCGCGGCGATCACCCTCGCCGCGCTGATCCTCAAACGCCGCGATTTCACGCTGTATGCCTTCGATCCCACGCACGCGCACGCCATCGGTCTCAGTCCCCGGCTGCTCGGCACCGCCCTGCTCGGCCTCCTGGCCTTGACGGCTGTCGTCGCCCTCCAGGCGGTCGGCGTTGTCCTGGTGGTCGCCATGCTCATCATCCCGGGAGCGACCGCCTACCTGCTCACCGACCGTTTCGGCCGGATGCTGATCATCGCCCCGACCGTCTCGGTGGCCTGTGCCGTGACAGGCTTGTACGTGAGCTACCACCTCGATACCGCGCCGGGCGGCATGGTCGTCGTCGTCCAGGGCCTCGCCTTCACGGCCGCGTATTTGTTCGCGCCTCGGCAGGGTGTGATCACGCGGCGCATTTCGGCGGCACGCCGGCAGAGAAGCGCGGCTTTGGCGGGCGCGGGAGACTGAGGCGGGTTCGTCCGCGCTCGCTCACGGAAGCTGGCGTTCGAAGACTGCCGCGATGCCTTGACCACCGCCGACACACAGCGTTTCCAGCCCGTAGCGCGCTTCGCGCGGTGCATTTCGCGCAGCAGGGTGGTCAGGATGCGGGCGCCCGTGGCGCCGACCGGGTGGCCGAGGGCGATGGCGGAGCCGTTGGGGTTGAGCCTCGGATCGTCCGGGGCGATGTCCCAGTGCCGGAGGACGGTGAGGACTTGGGCGGCGACGGCGCGCTGGTGCGACTGCATCGCGAGGGCGTCCTGGTCGGTGCGGCTGATCGAGAATTCCGCGCGCAGGTTCTCCGCGGTCTCGATCATGCCGCCAGGGACCAGGTAGTTGTGTCCGCCCGCGGTGACTCTGGCCCGAGCGAGGCGGTCGCGCAGTTCGACGCCGTCGCCCCGGACGCCCCAGCGCATCTCGGTCGCGTAGAACTCGGTCTGGCTCATCGATTCCACGCCGCCCGCCAGAATGAGCTCGCCAGCTCCGGTGCTCACCTGCATACATGCCTGGATGACTGCCTGGAGCCCGGAACCGCAGCGCCGATCCACCTGCATGCCCGGGACCTCGACCCCGAGACCGGCGTCCAGTGCCGCTACCCGTCCGATGGCCGGAGCCTCGCCGCCCGGGGCGGCTTGGCCGAGAATCACATCGAATCGATCTGTCCGCGATCGATTCCGGTGCGGGATAGCAGCTCGGTGATGACCGTCGCGCCCAGCTCCTGCGGCGCAACGTCTTTCAGCGATCCACCGAATCGGCCGACGGGCGTGCGTAGCGGTTCGCAAATGACGGCTTCTGGCACGGAAAAGTCCTTTCGGTCGGGGGAACGCGGTACCGCCCGAGTTGTTCGGCGATGATCGTGCGTATCACAACACCGGTGCTGTTCAGCCGGTTGCCGGCGTGGAGCCGGGGACCGGATACCGACCGTCGGGGGGGGCCGGGGGGGGGGGGGGGCAGCCAGGGGGGGGGGTGATAGAAAAACGAAC
>NZ_JBFAYO010000006.1:0-102004 GCF_040681325.1 Nocardia sp. NPDC051787 | reverse complement strand
CAAAGCCGGGGTGTGTTGGGGGGGGGGGGGGGGGGGGGGCGGCGCCTCCGCGCCCCCCGCGCGGGGGGGCGGGGGGCGGGCGCCCCCCCCCCACGGAGCGGTTCGAATGCCTATCGCACCGGCGGCGCGGCCGGGTCCTTGCAGTAGGGCAGTTCGGGCGGGCAGGGCGTCAGGATCGTGGAGAAGTACTGGAATGCCGAGAACAGCGCGACCGGGCCGCCGACGGTGATCAGTCCGACCATCGATCCCACCGCGCCGAAGGTGGCCGCGCCGAGCACACAACCGGCGATCGTCGCACCGACCCAGGGCAGCAGCAGCGCGATCACCGGGCTGGCGATCGTCGCTCCCGCCGCGGCGCCGAGCAGGCAGCCGACGCCCCCACCCAGAACGGCACCGATGATGGCGCTGATCGCACCGCCGATCGTGACCCGCTGGGTGAACGCGCCGAGCGCCAATTGATCGCGCGGGGTGAAGGACTCCGCCACCGGCTTCGCGGCTTGCTCCACGGTGACGATCTCGGCCTGGGAAATCGGCGCCACCGCGATGCCGCGCTCGCGAGACGGGGTCAACGTCGCGGTATTGCCCTCGATCCGGGCCGCGATCGGATAGGCCATGGCATCCATGCGATAGGTCAGCGGCACGGCCGCCACCGGTGTGCCGGACACGTCGGTGAGCACGAGCTGATCGCCGACGGTCTGGAGTTTGCCGTCGGTGCTGATCACCGCCGAGTCGCCTTGGCGGCTCACCTCATAGTGCACCTCTTGCTGCGCCGGTTCGGGCGCCGCGTGGGTGGCGCCCGCGCTGACGCCGACGGCCACCGCCGCGAGTACCGCGGTGACAACGGAATTTCGCAACTTCATCGTTGCTCCTCATCAATCGTTTTCTGCAAGCCCGTCCCGGATCTCGCCGGGGCGGGAGTCTGGGGAGTGCCTATTTGCCGGTCTCGATGACGTCGCCGGTGAGCACCCAGTGGTCGCCCTCGAATCGCTGAATCCGGACCGCCTCCATGGGGAAGGCGTCATCGGCGCCGGTGGTGAGCGTGATGCCGGGCAGCAGCAAATCGACGCCGACCTGGTTCAGCGCGCGCATGGAGTCGCGAAGCCCTTCGCGGGTAGGGCATTTCGCGGCAGCCATGGTCTTGTGGAAGCTCTCCGCGGCCGCCCACCCGACGACCGTGTACTGGTTGGTCGGATCGGCTCCCGGCGCGTATTTCGCCAGCTTCTCCTTGTAGCCGCGCATCGCGGGATCGGCTTCCCACTGCAGGTCGGCCGGGTCCTTGGTGAACGCCGCCGATACCACGCCCTGCACGTTGGCGAAGCCGACCGGCTTCAACGTGCTGATGGTGTTGGCGACCTGCGAGACGATGTGCAGCGGATTCCAGTCGGTGTTGCGTGCCTCGGCCGCGAGCGCCTGCGAGGCGAACTTGGGTGTGGAGAAGTTCAGCAGCACATCGGCTTTCGAGGCGGCCAGGTTGCGCACCTGCGCTTCCACGCTGGGATCGGTGACCTCGTAGCTCTGGTCGGCGACCACCGTGACGCCGCTGCCCGCGACGGCTTCGCTGAAGCTGGTCAGCAGATCCTTGCCGAAGTCGTCGTTCTGGTACAGCACGGCCACGGTCGCGTTCGGCCGCTGCTGGCGCACGTACTGGGCGAAGGCGCGGGCTTCGGTGCGATAACTGGGCTGCCAGCCGATGGTCCACGGATGCTTGTCGTCGGCGCCCCACTTCGTCGCGCCGCCCGCCACGAACACCTGCGGTACCTTGCGCTGGTTCAGGTAGTCCCACACCGCCGAGGAGGTCGGCGTGCCGAGGGTCTGGAAGACGGCGAACACCTGGTCCTGTTCGACCAGCCTGCGGGTCTCCTCCACGGTTTTGGGCGGTTGGTAGCCGTCGTCGCGCACCAGGTACTCGACCTTGCGGCCGTCGATCCCGCCGTGCTCGGCGTTGAGGTAGTCGAAATAGGCCCGAACGCCTTTGGGTAGCTCGCCATACGCGGACGCGGGCCCGGAGAGCGGGTAGATTCCGCCGAGTTTGATGCTGGTGTCGGTGATGCCCGTGGTCTGCTGTCCCCGGCAGTCGCCTTGTCCGACGGTGCCGCCGTCGTCGGCGCGGCCTCCGCAGGCCGTGACGGCGAGCAGGACGGCAGCCGCAACTCCCGCGGTGCGGATCGCCTTAGTGCGCATTGGTTTTCCCTTTCCGAACGAGGTGTTCGAGCCAGCGCGCCGCCCGGCCGGCGAGCCCGGCCAATCCGTTCGGCGCGAGGTACATGACCGCGATGATCAGCAGTCCGAAGATGACGCCGGGCGCGGCCTGATTGACGTCCTGGGCGAAGCTCGGCACGTACATCAGGAACAGCCCGCCCAGCAGCGGCCCCCAGTGCGAGCCGAGCCCGCCGACGACCAGCCCGGCCAGCAGGGTGATCGAGAGACCGACCGCGAAAGAGTCCGGGGAGACGAACCCGATCACCCAGGTGTAGACGCAGCCCGCCATCCCGGCGAGCATTCCGCTGTAGGCGAAGGCGAGAGTCTTGTAGAACGCCAGGCGCACGCCCATCACCTCGGCGGCGATCTCGTTGTCGCGGATGGCGTGCAAGGCCCGGCCGATCCTGGACCGCAGGATGCCGGCGACCAGCAGGAAGCTCACGGCGACGGTGGCCAGTGCGAGGAAGTACAGCCACTGGTCCTCGGCCAGTCCCGTCCACGCCGGTGGCGCCGGTTTGGCCAGCGTCAGGCCCATCGAACCGCCGGTGAGGAATTCGACGCGTTTGAGCAGCGGGACCAGGAAGATCGCGATGGCGAGGGTGACCAGCGCCAGATACAGTCCGCGCAACCGCAGCGCGGGCACGCCCAGAGCGAGTCCCAACGCGAACGTCACCGCCGCGGTGACCGGGACCGTCGCGAGATACGGAGCGTCCCATCGGTCCATCAGAATCGCCGCACTGTAGGCGCCGACACCGAAGAAGGCGCCATGCCCAAGGGAGATCTGACCGGTGTGGCCCACCAGTAGGTTCAGGCCGAGCAGTGCGATCGCGTAGATCATCGCCATGGCGAGCTGGAAGGTACGGAACGGCACCAGCTGGAACGGCGCGAGGCAGGCGAGGACGAGCACGACGGCGATTGCCAGCGTCCGCCAGCGCGTCGTCACCAGTTCCAGCAGACGTGCCGGGCGGGGGGCAGCCGGTGCCGCCACGGACTCGTCGACCGCCGAAGCAGCCGTCACCGTGTTCGGAGTGCGCATGTCGCTCATACCCTTTCCACCACCGCTCGGCCGAACAGCCCCTGCGGGCGCAGCAGCAGGACGCCGAGGATGATCACCAGCGGCACGCCGATCTCGAGTTCGGTGCCGATGACGTCGACGTACGCGCCGGTGAGGGTCTCGGCGACGCCGACGATCAGGCCACCGGCCACCGCGCCGCCCGGACTGTCGAATCCACCGAGCGTCGCCGCCGCGAAGGCGTAGATCAGCACTCCGCCCATCATGTTGGGCTCGAGGAACAGCAGCGGCGCCGACAGCACCCCCGACACCGCGCCGACCAGCGCGGCAAGCCCCCAGCCGAGCGCGAGTACGGTGCCCACCCGGATCCCGACCAGCCTGGCCGACTGGGGATTACAGGCGACCGCCCGCATCGCCAGTCCGATCTTGGTGTACCGGAACAGCAGGTAGAGCAGCCCCATCACCACGCCGACCACGGCGAGCACCCCGAGGCTGCCGTACCCGGCGGAGACCCCTCGGGCGCGCAGCGCGCCCTCCGGGAACGGATTCGGGAACGACTTCACCTGGAACGACCAGATCCAGCCCGCCGTCGCGTTGACGAAGAAGTACAACCCGACCGTCACGATCACCAGCGTGAGTTCGGGCGCGCCCTCGACCGGCCGGATGATCACCCGCTCGATCAGCATGCCGCCGGCGAACGAGACCGCGAGCGTGGCGATCAGCGCCAACCAGAACGGCATGCCGTGCTGGGTGAACTGCCAGGCCAGGAAGGCCGAGAACATGGCCAGCTCACCTTGCGCGAAGTTCACGATCCCGGTGAACCGGTAGATGAGCACCAGCGCCAGCGCCAATCCGGCGTAAATGGCTCCGGCGGTGAGCCCTTCGATGATCTGCTGTAGGAACCCGGCCATGGTCAGACCCGGTATCCGAGGTAGGACTGCGCGACCTGTTCGTCGGCGCGTATCTCGGCCGCGGTGCCGGACAAGACGATCCGCCCGGATTCCAGGACATGCGCGTGGTGGGCGGTCTCCAGCGCCAAGTGGGCGTTCTGCTCGACGACGATCACTGTTGTGCGTTCCTCTTCGTTGATGGTGTGCACGATCCGAAAGAGTTCCTGGGTGACCAGGGGAGAGAGGCCGAGCGACGGCTCGTCCAGCAGCAGCAACCGTGGCCGCAGCATGAGGGCCCGGCCGATGGCCAGCATCTGCTGCTGTCCGCCGGACAGCCCGCCCGCCGGCTCGCGCAGCCGTTCTTCGAGCACCGGGAAGTAGTCGAAGACCCGGCGCAGATCGGCTTCGACGCGCACTCGATCACGGTGCCGGTAGGCGCCGAGCCGCAGATTCTCCTCGACGGTCAGGGGCAGGAATGTCCCGCGGCCTTCCGGCACGTGCGCGACACCCGCGCGGGCCACGGCTTCCGGGGCCCGCCCGGTGACTTCGACACCATCGATGCGCACGCTGCCGCGGGCCTTGACCATGCCGCACAGAGCTCGCAGCAGTGTGGTCTTGCCCGCCCCGTTGGGACCGAGGATCGCGCACACCTCGCCCTCGGCCACCTCGAAGGTCAAGCCCTGCAATACTTTCGCGCCCCCGTAGCCCGCGTGCAGTTCGGTGACGGTCAGGAACGCGGTCATGCCGCCGTCCCTAGGTAGGCGCGAATGACGGCCGGATCGCGTTGCACGTCTTCGGGTTTGCCCGCGGCGATGACCCGGCCGAACTCCAGGCACACCACGCGATCGCAGGTGCCCATGACGAAGCCCATGTGATGCTCGACGACTATCACGGTGAGGTCCAGTTCGGCGCGCAAGGCCCGCAATCGGTCGGCGAACTCGTCGACCTCGCCGTGGCTGAGCCCGTTGACCGGTTCGTCGAGCAGCAGCAGTCGTGGTCGCACGGCCAAGGCCCGGGCCAGCTCGATCCGCTTGAGGGTGCCGAAGGGAAGCCCGGCGGCAGGCCGGTCGGCCACGTCCGCGAGGTCCAGCCGGGTCAGCAGGTCATCGATCTGCTCGCGCAACTCGCGCTCTTCTCGACGCACCCGGGGAAGACGCAGACCGGCGGCGACGAATCCGGCCTCCGCTCGGTGGTGCGCGCCGACCAGGACGTTGTCCCGGACCGACATGCGCGGGAAGAGGCCGAGGTTTTGGAAGGTCCGGGCGATGCCGAGCCCAGCGAGGGCGTACGGCCGTACCGCCAGCAAGTCCCGGTCCTGATACCGGAGGGTGCCCGTGGTGGGCTGATACCGCCGGGTCAGGCAGTTGAACAGGGTGGTCTTGCCCGCGCCGTTGGGCCCGATCAGTCCGACCATCTTGCCGGGGTCGACGTGGAACCCGACCTCCTGCAGGGCGGTGATGCCGCCGAAGCGGACGGTGAGGTTGGTTATCTCGAGCATGTGTCCTCCGGCCCACGTGCGAACGTGGGTGCGACTCAGTGCGGGGACGGCGCGGTCGTGCGACCGGCGTGTAGAACGTGGCCAGCGTAAATTTGCTGGTCAGGCTGCACATTGGACACAGCGGCCCAATCTCGGGCGTCCGGTTTGTCCGCTGCGGACACATGCCGGGACCGGGTGGCTCGGTTGACATATCCGGACAGGGCCATGGAGTATCCCCGGATATGTCAGCTAGATCACACCAGGTCGACGCGAGTGGTTCGGCGACGATGCTGGCCGAGCGGACGCGGATCGTCAGCGAGCTGTTCGACCACGCGGACGACATGGCCGCTGCCGGGATGTCGGCCATCATCGCCCAGATCCCCGCGTACGCCGCCCGTGATCTGAGCTTCCAGGCCGACGTGCACGACCAGTTGGCCCAGCTGTGCCGGACGGGACTCGGCGCACTGCTGGAGCGGCGCAGAATTACCGTCGACGACGTGTCCTACACCCGTCGCGCGGCGGCACGCCGCGCCCAAGCCGGGCTCGCTTTGGTGGACTACATCAACGCGTTCCGCCTCGGCCAGCAGGCGTTGTGGAAGTCTCTGGTCGCCCATGCCGGCGACACGGAGGCCGGGCGCGAGGCGGCGCTGTCGATGGTTACCCCGCTGTCGCGGTACTGCGATCTGATCAGCACCCAGGCGGCCAACGCGTATCTGGAGTTCCAGCAGTATTTCTCCACCGAGGCGAGCCGGGACAGCGCGCAGTTGATGGAAAGCCTGCTCGATGGCGTGCTGCCCGAGCGTGGCGCGCTGCTGACCACGGCGCAGGGCCATGGGATCGGTCTGGCGAAGTCCGCGCCCATGGTGGTGATCGACGCGGTCGTGCTGAAGGTGACCGACCGGGGCGATGGCCGGGCCGGGGGGTCGCGCGAATTGAATGCGCAGGCAGGGCACCTCGCGTCCGCCGCGCTCACCCGCACCAGCGTCAACGGGCTGCGCACACTGTCGGTGGTACGCGGGTCGGACATCGTCGCGGTGCCCGCGCTCGGCCGGGGCGGCACCGCCGAGGAGTTGTGCGACCGGCTGCGGGCGATGACGCAACGATTGCGCGCGGAGGGCATCACGCTCGGCGTCGGAGTCAGCGCGGTCGTCACCGATATCGGGGAAATCCCGCAGGCATACCAGCAGGCGCGTGGCGCGCTGGAGCTGCTGCCCGAGGACGGCGGGGTCACGGCGCTGCCGTGCATCACGCCGTTTCGGTATCTGATGCTGCGTGCCGACGACACCGCGCGGCGGCTGGTCGACCCGCGGATCCGCGCGCTGCTCTCCGACGACCGAGCCCGCGGCGGCGTGCTGGCCGAGACCATCCGCGCCTTCGCCCGCGCCGATATGAACCTGCGGGAAGCCGCGGACGCGCTGTGCATCCACCACAACACCGCCAAGTATCGGGTGCGCCGCATCCAGGAACTCACCGGGCGCAATGTGCGCAGTGTCGAGGATCTGGTCGATCTGCTCGTGGCGATCGAACTACACGCCACCGCGAAGTAGCCGGTACCGGCTGTCCAGGCCGTCGAGCAGCGATTCCAGGCCGACCTCGAAGGCGTCCCGATCGATCCGCTGCTGCCGATCGGCCAGCAGGTGCGCCTCGTTCAGATGCGGATACGCATCGGTGTAGACGGCCGCGTCGGAAGGGAAGCCGCCGGCGAACGAGCCGAGGGACGCACCGGTGAGGAAATAGCGCATGAGCGTTCCGACGGTGGTGGCCTCACGGCGCGGCCAGCCCGCCGCGACCAAGCCGCCGAAGACAGCGTCGGCCATGCGCAGTGCGTTCGGCCGTTGTCCTGGGCCGCTGGCCAGCGCGGGCACGATACGCGGATGCGCGGCCATAGCGGTGCGATAGGAGCGCGACCAGGCGCGCAGTGCCGATCGCCAGTCCGGATTGCCTGCGGAGATTTCATCGAACATGGAGATGTCCACTTCGCCGAGTACCGCGTCGACCATGGCGTCGATGAGGTCGTCCTTGGTGCGGACGTGGTTGTACAGGGAGGGGCCCTGCACACCTAGTTCGGTGGCCAGCCGCCGGGTGGAAACGGCCGCCAGCCCCTCGGCGTCGACGAGGGCGAGCGCGGTCGCGATGATGCGCTCGCGGGTCAGCAGCGGCCTGCGGGGTCTGGCCATGGGTCTCCTTTCGACCCTCGCATTCTCGCAATGAAGCTTGCGGCGCTGGTTCCGGTGCCCTACGGTGAGACGGAAACTTGCGCTGCTAGTTTTTTGGAGAGCGATGTCGAGATTCATCAGGCGGTCGGTGTGAACGCGACGCTGTCACTGGCCAGCATCCTGGCCGAGCAGGCGCGGCGGCGCCCGGACCGGACCGCGCTGATCGACGGGGCGCAGCGAATCACCTTCGCAGAGTTGTGGAATCGGGCGCGCGGGCTGATCGAACTCGGGGTGCGGCCCGGTGACCGGGTGGCGCTGATGTGCCCGAATGTCGCGGATTTCCCGGTCGCCTATTACGCGATCCTCGCCGCGGGCGCGGTGGTGGTTCCGGTGCATCCCTTGTCCACCTCCAGCGAGGCGGAATACCTGCTCGGCGATAGTCAGGCCCGGCTGCTGCTGTGTCATCCCGTGTTCGCCGAGGCGGGCCACCCGGCTGCCGCGGCAGCCGGAATCCCTTGTCGCGAACCGAATTCCCTGGTGGGGCAGCCGATCGTGTCCTATGTTTCGCGGCAGCCTGCGGACCCCGCGGTCGTGTTCTACACCAGTGGCACCTCCGGCAGGCCCAAGGGTGCCGAGCTGAGTCATCTGAACCTGGTGATGAACGCGACGGTCAACGCCTTCGACGCCAACGATGTCCGCGTCGACGACGTGGCGCTGGGCGCGCTGCCGCTCTCGCATCTGTTCAGCCAGACGGTCTCGATGAATTCGACCTGGCGCGCGGGAGCCACGCTGGTGCTGATGTCGCGCTTCGACCCCGCCGAAGCGATCCGGCTCATGGTCGCTCACGACGTCAACACTTTTCACGGAGTGCCGACGATGTACGTGCGGCTGATCGCCGCCGCCCGCGAGCTGACGGAACTGCCGAAGTTGCGGCTGTGCATTTCCGGTGGCGCCTCGCTGCCGCAGCCGGTGCTGGAGGCATTCGAGGAGACCTTCGGCGCGCCGATCCTGGAAGGCTATGGGCTGTCGGAGACTTCGCCGACCGCGGCGGTCGATCAACCGGATTTCGGCCCGCGGGTGGGTACCGTCGGGCACTCCATCTGGGGCGTCGAGGTGGAGATCGCCGATCCCGACGACCCGCAGCACGTCACCTTGCTGCCCACCGGTGAACTCGGCGAGGTGGTCATCCGTGGACGCAACCTGTTCAACGGCTATACCGGGAATGCGGCCGCGACGACGGCCGCGGTCGTCGACGGATGGTTCCGCACCGGCGATCTCGGCGTGCGGGACGCCGACGGCTATCTCCGCATCGTCGACCGGATCAAAGAGATGATCATCCGCGGTGGGTACAACGTGTATCCCAGCGAGGTGGAGGCGGCGCTGCTGCGGCATCCGGATATCGCCGCGGTCGCGGTCATCGGTATCCCGGATGACGTGTACGGCGAGGAGATCTGCGCGGTCGTCGTTCCCTCCGGTCCGATCACCGCCGATCAGGTTATCGCTTTCGCGCGTGAGCATTTGGCGAAGCACAAGTATCCACGCCGGGTTGAATTCGTGGCGGAACTACCGCTCGGGCCGAGTCATAAAATTCTCGAACGGAAGCTGAAGGAGCAGTTCGCGTGAGGGTGTTCGGGGATTTCGACGCCCTGCGCGCGGCGGTCGGCGAAGACCTCGGAACCAGCGATTGGATCACCGTCGATCAGGGTCGAATCGACCAATTCGCGGTAGCCACAGGCGATTTCCAGTGGATCCACGTCGACCCGACGCGCGCCGCGCATGGCCCCTATGGGCGCACGATCGCGCACGGGTTCCTCACTCTCGCTTTGCTCGTCCCGATGACTCAGCAGGTGTTGTCGGTGACGTGCGCGAAAATGGCCGTCAATTACGGACTCGGCAAGGTCAGGTTCATCTCTCCCGTTCCGGCCGGAAGCCGGGTTCGCGGCTCGGTCGCGCTCACTTCGGTGACCGATATTCCCGGTGGCGTGCAAACCGAGCGTCGTATAACAATCGCCGTCGAGGGGGCGGAGCGTCCGGCATGTGTCGCCGAGAGCATTGTGCGGTACCTCGGCTGAGTTTGCGGATACCCTTCTTCATGGCACACTTCAGTTCTATTCCGATTCTTCGGCGACCCTGCCGGTCCGACTTGTGGTTGGAGCCAAAATTCGGTTCGTGACTTATGTGTGCGGCGCAGTGACAGTGCTCGATTGATCGTTCAGGATGAAAGCGTCCGTATCACAAATTCATTACGGACGTTCGTGAAAGGCTTGCAATGAAGCACCGAATTCGTCGCCACATATTCGCCGCAGCGATTGTCGCCGGCGCCACCACACTCGCCATGAGCCTCGGCGTCGCCGCCGCGGACGCGGAACCGGATGCGCGGTCTCCACAGCAGCAGCTCGTCGAGGAACTGAACGCGGGATTGGGGCCGGCGCCGGACGGCAGGCAGCCGAAGGCGATCGTGGACTCCGGCAGCAGCTCCGGTTCGTCTTCGCGCAGTTACGCATCCGCCGCGGTGGGTGAGGGTCCTGAGATGCCCGCCTACCTCGCGGCTTTCATGCACGGACTGGCTCATCCCGACGCATCTCCGCCGGGCTCCAACCGCGAGAACTGCACCCCGTCCCCGGCGCATCCGCGTCCGGTCGTCTTGGTGCACGGAACCTGGTTGAACGCCTACGACACCTTCGCCTATCTGTCGCCGCGGTTGGCACGGGCCGGATACTGCGTCTACGCCTTCAACTACGGCCGCTCCGGTCTCTTGGAAGGTGGTGGCATCGGCCCGATCATGCCCGGCCGCTACGGTGTCGGTGCAATGGAGGATTCCGCGCGCCAATTGCGCGATTTCGTCGAGCAGGTGCGCGCGAAGACCGGCGCGGATCAGGTCGACCTGATCGGGCATTCCCAAGGTGGCCCGGTGTCGAGCCAGTACATGAAGTTCGAGGATGGCGCCGACAAGGTGGGAAAACTGATCACCTTCGGAGCGACCCACCACGGCACCTCGCTGATGGGAATGGCGACTCTGGGGCGGATCATCACCAATCTCGGCATCAACATACTGGGTTTCTACGAACCCATCGTGGGCCACGCGAATATCCAGCAGGCGGTCGGATCGAGGTTCTACGCAAAATTGAACGAAAACGGTGACACCGTTCCCGGCGTCGAGTACACGTCGGTCGGCACCCGCCACGACGAGATCTCCAACCCCTACGAATGGACCTTCCTGACAGCGGGACCGGACGCGACGGTGCACAACATCACTCTGCAAGACGGCTGTGCCGAGGATTGGTCCGACCATCTCACGATCATGTACTCCCCACGCGCCGCCTCGATCGCCCTGCGCGCCCTGGATCCCGACGCGAATCCGAGCCTCGACTGCGCCTTCAACCCATGGATGATCGGAGGCGCCAGTCACTGAGCGACTGAAGCTTTCGGCCCGGCACCTGGTCTAGGTGTGCCACGCCCGCTCAGGCAGAGCGGCTGCGCCGGCACTGCCGAGGACCGGATGCCGGTCCACAGCTGCCGGATGACCCGGCACGGATTACCCGCGGCGAAGACCGGCGCCGGGTTTCCCGCGCAACATGCGGGGGAAACGCGGGCTCTCCGGCGCGGATGTCGAGGCGGCAAAGCGAGGTTCGTGCGGGCTGGATGCGATGATGACCTCTTGTGGTGGATTACACGACGGTTTTCGACCGGGTCAGGGGTTCTCTGCTGGGTGGGGCGATCGGGGACGCGCTCGGGTGGCCCATCGAATTCCTTCAGCTGAAGCAGCTTCGCCAACGCTATGGTGCCGAAGGGGTGACGGGTTTTCTCCCGCAACATGTGGAGGGTGCGCCGCAGCAGATCACCGATGACACCCAGATGACCTTGTTCACCGCTGAGGGGCTGTTGCGGTCGGTGCCGGGCGCTGATCCGGTGCCTGCGCTGCGCCGGGCGTACTTGCGCTGGTTGCAAACCCAGCGACAGGACGAGCCCGCGGCACAGGCGGATGGGTGGCTGGTGAGCCTGCCGTTTCTCTACGCGGTGCGCGCGCCGGGGAATGCGTGCATGTCGGGGCTCGGTCAGCAGGCACGGGGATATATCGCACCGGGATCGATCGGTGTGGCCGGTCCGGTGAATCCACAGTCGAAGGGATGCGGCACGGTGATGCGGTCCGCGCCGTTCGGACTCGCCGGGCTCGGGCCTGATCGTGCGTTCACCGCCGCCGCACGGGCCGCGCAGTTGACCCACGGGCATCCGACCGGATACATCGCCGCGGGCGCGTTCGCGGCGCTGGTCGATCGCGTACTGAGTGGTGTCGAGCTGCCGATCGCGGTGCAGGAGACGGTCGCTCAGCTCACGGCGTTCCCCGCGAGTGAGGAGACGACGGCCGCGCTGACCCGAGCCGCCGAGCTGTCCGGGCAACCGCCCGCCGCCGAACTGGTCGAGCAGGTCGGCGCCGGATGGGTCGCCGAGGAGTGCCTGGCCATCGCGGTGTACTGCGCGCTGTACGCCGCGAAGACCGGTGATGTGCGCGCGGCGCTGTTGCTGTCGGTCAACCACTCCGGTGACTCCGACTCCACAGGTGCCGTTGCCGGAAACCTGATCGGTGCCGTCCATGGTGTTTCGGCGCTGCCGCTGGACTGGGCGGCTGCGGTCGAGGGGCGCGATGTGCTGGTTCAGGTCGCCGACGACCTCGTCATGAACTTCGGTGTCGGCGATCGGTCCGCGCTCGGCGCCCGGTACCCGCTCGACAAGGGTCTGTGAAGATCGGCAGCGATCAGGGCGAGGAGGCGTCGCGTTCGCTACTGGTCTCCTCGCCGGGATCTCCCGGTGCGGTCCGCTGTCGGCACACGTCGAGCACGCGGCTGCGCAGCCACCGATGAGCCGGGTCCGCGTCCAGCCGGGCGTGCCAGAGCAGTGACACCGTCACCTCCGGAGCGCGGAAAGGCAACTCGAAGGAGTGCATTCCGCACCGCAGGTTGGTGGTGTGCCGCCCGGGGACCGTGGCAACCAGATCCGAGGCTCGTGCCAGAGCCAAGGCGGCACTGAAGCCGTCCACCACGGTCACGACTTCCCGCTGGCGTCCGGTCGGGTGTAGTGCCTCATCCACCAGTCCCTCGGTCAGCCCGCGTCGTGAGACGTGCACATGCCGTGCCGACGCATACCGGTCGGTGGTGACTTTCCCGGTGCTCAGCGGATGCTCGCCGCGCACCACACCGATGAACCGGTCGGTGAACAGCGGGGTGCTCACGATGTCGGGGGGCGGATCCTGCTCGATGACGCCCGTCTCCATGTCGACGCTGCCATCTCGCAACGGACCGATGTCCTTCTTCGTCTTCTGCACGAAACGCAGCCGCACACCCGGTGCGTCGGTCCCGACCTCCGCCACCAATTCGGGTCCGAACCTCTCTACGAACCCATCGCTGCTGCGCACGGTGAAAGTTCTCGTCAGGATCGCCAGGTTCAGCTCTTCCGCCGGCCGCAAGACCTCTTCGGCCGCGCGGACCAGGCCGTGGACCCGGTCGCGGAGGTCCAGGGCGCGGGGCGTGGGCACCAGTTCTCGGCCTGCCCGCACCAGGAGGGGGTCGCCAGTGGCTCTCCGCAACCGAGCGAGCGCACGACTCATCGCGGACGGACTGAGCGCGAGCCGTTGCCCCGCCCTGGTCACGCTGCCCTCCTCGAGCAGAACATCCAGGGTGACCAGCAAATTCAGATCGGGCCGCGCCATGTTCCCACGATCTCACAAATCAGCCATACATGGCGTTGCGTGCACAAATACCTTTCCATCTTTGCGTCTTCCGCCAGGTCATGGGGAGATCTACCGTCCATGACGACCCCTTTTACGCCGAGAAGAGGACACCCGTGAGATCAGCAACGCCTCCGGGCGCCGAAGCTCAGCAGGCATCGCCCGCGCAGCGTCCACCACTGGGCTGGACGCTGACCGCCCTGTCGTTGTCGATGCTCTTGCCCTCGCTGAGCATCAGCATCGCCAACGTCGGCCTGCCCGCCATGGCCGTGGCATTCGACGCTTCCTTCAACGAGGTCCAGTGGGTCGTGATCGCCTATCTGCTGGCCATCACGACACTGATCGTCGGGGCAGGCCGACTCGGTGACCTCACCGGCCGGCGTCGCCTCTTGCTCGGCGGCATCACCGTGTTCACGATCGCGACGCTGCTGTGCGGTCTCGCTCCGGATCTGGTCTCCCTGGTCGCGGCCCGGGCGCTGCAAGGCGTCAGCGCCGCGTGCATGATGGCGCTGACCATGGCCTTCGTCGGCGAGACCGTGCCAAAGGATCGCACCGGCAGCGTCATGGGACTGCTCGGAACGATGTCGGCGGTCGGCACCGCGCTGGGACCGTCCGCCGGTGGAGTCCTCATCGCCCTCTTCGGCTGGCGCGCGATCTTCCTCATCGGCGTGCCCCTCGGACTGCTCGCGCTCGCGCTCACGATATGGGTGCTGCCCAGCTCCGCGCCGGTAACCAGCTCCGCACGACGGCGTTTCGATGCCACGGGCACGGCCTTGCTTGCGATCACCTTGGGCGCGTACGCGCTGGCCATGACGATCGAAGGAAACGATTCCGGTCCACTCGCCCTCGGATTGCTGATCGCATCCGGAGCGAGCCTCGGCCTGTTCGTCCTCGCCGAGAGCCGCGTGGCATCCCCGCTGCTCACCCTATCGATGTTCCGTGATCGCGTCCTCGCCGCCGGGCTGACGACCAGTGCACTGGTCTCGACCGTCATGATGACCACCCTGGTCGTCGGCCCTTTCCACCTCACCCTGGCACTCGACCTCGATCCGGCCGTCGTCGGGTTGGTGATGTCGGCAGGCCCCGCGGTGTCCGCTCTCACCGGTGTCCCGGCCGGACGCGCCGCCGATCGCTTCGGCGCCCAATTCATGGTGATCGCCGGGCTCTGTGGCGTCATCGTTGGCACCACGGTGCTCGCTGTGATGCCAACGGCCGCAGGCGTTCTCGGATACATCCTGCCTTTGGTCCTCACGACTGCCGGATACGCGATATTCCAAGCGGCCAACAACACCGCGGTGATGAAGGACGTCTCCGCGGACCAGCGTGGCCTGGTGTCGGGCATGCTGAATCTGTCCAGGAACCTGGGTCTCATCACCGGCGCATCGGTCATGGGAGCGGTCTTCACGTTCGCGGTCGGCACGAGTGATGTCACTTCGGCCTCCTCGGCGGAGGTCGCCAGGGGAACTCAGCGGGCCTTCGCCCTCGCGGCTCTCCTCGTGACCCTGGGACTGGCCACGGTCCTGTGGCTGCGCATGTCCCGGCGCGACGCGCTCCGGCCGGCACCCGCCCGTAAGAACCAAGGGGAATAGCCCGACTCACCGCTCCTCGGTGCCGAGGAATCGGAACATCCTCCGGCGCACCATCTCCGGGCGACACGACCCGCGGATCCGCATGCGTTCCCGTCAGGGCAGCAGCTGCCGGGTGAGCGCGTCGGTGGCCCAGTCTTGCCAGTCCTGGCTGGTCCAGCCGCGTTCGTGGACGAGCAGGTGGTAGGTCTCGGGTGCGAGGACGGCCAGGGCGATGTCGGCGGCGCGTTCGGGATCGATTCCCGCGCGCAGGGCCGTCTTGGCGGCCAGGGCCTCGCTGAGGCGTAGTTGCACCGTATGGCGCTGGGCGATGTTGGTCCGCCACAGCTCGGCCAGTTCCGGGTCGGTGGCCGCGGCCGAGCGGACCGCCTCCAGCAGCGGAGTGACCCTGCCCAGGATCGCGCCGGCCGCGGCGACCTGAAGCCGGATCTGCTCAGCCGCGGGTGCATTCACGGCCTCGGTGAACCAGGGGCGGTCGAGTGTGGCGATGGGCTCGGTGTCGCCCGCGATCTCGACGTCGAGCAGCTCGGTCAGAATCGCGCGCTTGGTGGCGAAGGTGAAGTACAGGGTCTGCACGGCCATTCCGGCTTCCTCGGCGATGGCCTTCATGGTGGTCGCGGTGTAGCCGCGGGCGGTGAACAGTTCCCGCGCGGCCGCCAGCATGCGAGCGCGGTTGGCTGAGGTACGGGCGGCGCGTACGCCGGTGTTCTTCGGCATGGATCAGATGCTACTTGACTGGAGTATGACTCCAGTGGAATATTTCACTAGATCTTTGCTCTAGCGAAAGGGAAAGCGAATGGGTGGGAAAGGGCGTTTGCGACTGCTGCTGATCACCGTTGTCGAGCTGGTGATCTTCTTGGACACCACGGTGCTGAACGTGGCGCTACCCGAGATCGGCAGGCACTTCGACCTGGGTGAAGCAGGACTGGGCTGGGTGACCAACGCCTATCTGCTCGCGTTCGGCGGGTTCATGCTGTTGGGTGGTCGTGCGGCCGATCTGTACGGTCCACGTCGCATGTTCGGCATCGGTTTGGCGGTATTCACCGTCGCCTCCGCTCTGGCCGGATTCGCGAACACGGCGTGGCTGCTGATCGCCGCGCGGGCTTTGCAGGGTGTCGGTGCGGCCGTGGTGATTCCGGCGCAGCTGGCCTTGCTGACCGCGGCGTTCACCGAACCAGCCGCCCGGCGCCGGGCGTTCGGCGTGTGGAGTGCGATGGGTGCGGCCGGTGCGGCGATCGGCACCGCGGTGGGCGGTCCGCTGACGGATGCTTTCGGCTGGCCGTCGATCTTCCTGATCAACCTGCCGGTCGGTGTGCTGGCGCTGGCGTTGCTGCGATCGCTGCCCGCGGATCCGCCCGCCACGGAAGGGGCCGACGGGCGGCTCGACGTGCCCGGTGCCCTCACCGGAACGGCCGCGTTGCTGATCATCGGATACGCGATCGGGGCGTGGGGCGATCCAGGCACCCGCGTTCCGGCCTCGGCCCTGCTCGGCCTCGGCGTCGTCCTCTTCGCCGCTTTCCTGGTCATCGAGATGCGCAGCCCGCACCCGCTGATGCCTTTGCGGCTGTTCGCGATTCGCCAGGTGACCGGTTCCTCGGCGGTGAACGCGCTCGTCGGTGCGGCGCATGTTCCCGCGTTCGCGCTGCTCGCGCTGTATCTGCAGAACTCCCAGGGCTACAGCCCGACATCGTCCGGCTTGGCGGTGCTGCCCGTCGCGGCGGTCAACATCGCCGTCTCCCGCACGCTGATCCCGTTCGCGCTGGCGCAGATCGGCCCGCGCGGCGTGCTGGCTGCCGGAATGGCGTTGCAGGCCGCGGCACTGGCCTGGTTCGCCAGGCTGCCCGACCACGTGTCGTATGTCACGGATGTGCTGCCCGCGGCGATCGTGTTCGGCATCGGGCTACCCGCCGCCTTCGTCGGTGTCACGGTCCCGGCCGTCACCGCGGTGGGCGAGGCCGATCGCGGCATCGCCGCGGGTGTCGTGAACACCGCGCAGCGCGCCGGCTCCGGGATCGGTGTGACAGCCGTGCTCCTGCTCGCCCAAACGGTGACCGAAAGGTCCACCGGCAGTGCGTCCTTCGTCGACGGTATCCGTGCCGGGTTCGCCGCCGCCGCCACGTTGGCGCTGCTCGGCTGCCTGCTCACGGTCGCGCTGCTGCGTGTTCCGCGTACCGATTCCGCTGCGGCACGCGGTAGCGAGGCCGCGCCGTCCACGCGGCGCTGACAGCAGGAGCCGAGATGCGCACACCTGCGCCCGTTCACCACGCAGCGCGTTTCACGCGCCGAGCGCGCGGGCCAGGTGCGGCCAGGAATCGTGCAGGTCCGTTTCGAACTGGCCCCAGGTGTGCGAGCCCTCCGGGCGGTTGACATGGATCGCGGGTAGGCCGAGGTCGGCGAGACGGTCCGCGAAGGCCGCCGTGCACGAACTCGCGATCGCCTCGATCGGCGGGAACGGCAGGCCGCCGCGATCGATCTCGCCGGGAGTGCCGGAGGCGGCGGACAAGTAGATGGCCTTCCCGGCGAGAGCGGACGCATTGGCGAACGCGTCGTGGACCCGCCAGATCGCCTCGCCGGGCGCGCCCCACATGTTCGCCGGGTTCCCCCCGCCGCGAATCACCTGCGCGCTGACCATCGCCACGCCGGCGGCGTCCGAGGCCCAGGGGCAGCCACTGTAGGCCGCCACAGCGCGGTACGTATCGGGTGCTTGGATCGCGAGGTCGATCGCCGAGGCCGCGCTCATCGAGACGCCCGCGATCGCGTTTCGTCCGGTGGCGCCCAGCTCGTGGTCGAGGGTGGCCGGAAGTTCTCGAGTGAGATAGGTCTGCCACCGGTTGCGGCCGACCGCAGGGTCATCGGCGAGCCAGTCGGTGTACATGCTGTAGGCGCCCCCGACCGGCATCACCACGTTGACATGCTTGTCGGCGAAGAACTCCCGGACGTCCGTGTCGTCCCACCACGAGATCCCGTCGACACCACCGCCGATGCCCGTGAGCAGGTACAGCGTAGGCGCGGGTCCACCGCCCGCGGCCCGGATCACCCGATGGGTGACCACCCGATCCATGGCGGGCGAGTAGACATCGATCTGCGATACGGAGCCACCGAGAGGGGTTCGGCCGACCACGTGCGCTCGCGTGGGGGTGGCTTCGGCAGGGCTGACGGAGGACACGGACGCCGCAACAGCGGTCGCCAGCGCGCTGAGGAGCGCGCCCAAATACTTTGAAGCACTCACGATTACGTTGTACCCATCCACCGGCGATGCACTCCGAACAGCGGGCTGCGCACGCGTCCGGCGGGAGCCTGCGCCGAGCGCGAAAATTGCACGGGGGCAACAGGTCCGTGGCATGTGTCCTGCGGCGCACGCGCCAGCGCTACAGCTCAGTGCAAATTGCGACTGCGGCACGAACAGCAACCATCCTCGATGAACTGATGGCCTGCAACGAATTCCGGTAGCCGACTGCCCGCCCAGCGGCACCGAAAATAGGCTGTCCGATACGCAGCGAGCACTATCGGCGATAAGTGATCCCGCAGCGTGCAGCGATTGTCAACGCGCCCAGCAAATCCGAAAACGGACAAAATCGGATCGGGAGATGCATTGCCCCGGTGCTGGTCCAGGGCAGTTAATGGTGTAGAGCCGGGCCACCGAAAAGGTCGCGCACCCCCCGGTGCAGTCGAACCAGCAACAAGGAGGCAGCGTCATGCCTACTATCACTTCTCTATCTCCCACCTCCGGGCCAGCTTCCGGAAATAACAGCGTGGTTATCAGCGGCAGTGGGTTTACCGGTCCCACCACGGTCCGGTTCGGTACGACCGCGACCACCTTCACGATGAATTCCCCTTCGCAGATAACGGCGATCGCGCCGCCGGGGACGGGCACGGTGCAGGTCACCGTCTCCAACGCAGAAGGAACGAGTAATGGGTTTCCCTATACCTACGCTCAGGTTCCCTCGCTGACGTCGCTCAGCCCCACCGGAGGACCGGCCGCCGGTGGGACTTCGGTGACTATCACCGGTTCGGGTCTGACCGGCGCAACCGCCGTGAATTTCGGTGCTACGCCCGCGACTTCGTTCACCGTGTTGTCGGATACGCAGCTCACAGCGGTCGCTCCGCCCGGGGCGGGCACGGCACAGGTGACGGTCACGACGCCGTCCGGTTCGAGTAATGCTCTTCCGTACACATATGTGGGGGTTCCCGTGATTGCTTCGATCAGTCCGAGTGCGGGTCCGGTGACCGGCGGGGTCCTGGTGACCTTGACCGGTACGGGGTTCACCGGCGCTACCGCCGTGAATTTCGGTGCTACTCCGGCGACGTTCTACGCTGCGTTGTCCGATTCGTTGATCGTCGCGCTGGCTCCGCCGGGAACGGGGACGGTTCCGGTCACGGTGACGACTTCGGCCGGTACGAGCGCCGGTGTTTCGTTCACGTACGTGCCTGCCCCCACATTGACCTCGATCAGCCCGACTTCTGGCCCGGTGACCGGAGGGACCACAGTCACTCTGACAGGCACGGGATTCACAGGTGCTACAGCGGTGTTCTTCGGCATCCTTCCGGCGGCATCGTTCACGGTCAACTCGCCTACGCAGATCACCGCGGTCACTCCGGTGGGGATCGGCACGGTGCCCGTCACGGTCGCCACCCCGGGCGGTATCGCTACTGGGGTTTCCTTCACTTACGTGCTGCCGCCGATCCTGTTCTTCTTGAATCCGCCGGTGGGACCGCCGGCCGGTGGCACTACGGTGACTCTCACCGGCGTGGGTCTGTCCGGCACCACCGGAGTCAATTTCGGTGCTACGCCGGCGACTTCGTTCACCGTCGTGTCGGATAACCAGGTCACGGCGGTCGCTCCGCCCGGAACGGGCACGGTGCAGGTGACGGCCATTACTCCGTCGGGTGCGAGTAACGGGTTGCCGTTCACGTATGTGGGGATTCCCGCGATCGTTTCGATCAGCCCGAGTTCGGGTTCGGTGAACGGCGGAGTCTTGGTGAACTTGACCGGCACAGGGTTCACGGGCGCCACCGCCGTGAACTTCGGTGCTACTCCGGCCACGTTCTTCATCGCGTTGTCCGATACCTCGATCATCGCGTTCGCTCCGCCGGGAACGGGGACGGTGCCGGTGACGGTGACGACCGCGGCTGGTACGAGTGCCGGGGTTTCGTTCACGTACGTGCCTGCTCCCACGCTGACGTCGATCAGCCCGACTTCCGGTCCGGCGACCGGAGGAACCACGGTGACGCTGACCGGTTCCGGATTCACGGGTGCAACCGCGGTGTTGTTCGGCATCCTTCCGGCGACATCGTTCACGGTCAACTCGCCTACGCAGATCACCGCGGTCACTCCACCCGGCCTCGGTACGGTGCCCGTCACGGTCGGCACCCCAGGTGGTCTCGCTACTGGGGTTTTCTACACCTACAGCTGACGGAATTGCCCCCACAGGCCTCGCTTTGAGGGAGGCCATGTGTGAGCACCGAAGGGACCGACTCGGATCGCGGGCCGGTCCCTTCGGCCGCGTGGTCGCTCCGGCAAGGATGTCCCGCAAGACATTTCAGTCGTCGATGTTCCGGTCGGCCCGCAATGTCCGATCGAGAAACTCGAGCACAGTGTCGATGTAGGTGCCTGGTTCGCTGGTGAATTCATTGCTCCTGGCTTTCGCGTAGTTCGGATCAGGGCAGGATCAGCGGGATTCCGTCATGGCGGCGAGGTCGTCGTGCACCGGCTGGGCGAGCCTCGGTGCAGTCATGTGCCGGTTGCCGTCAGGCGTTCACGTGGTCGCCCGCGATTCGCGTACGGCTTCGTCGCGGGAACCGCAACACTCCGGCTGCCCACAGCGCGACGCCGATGTACAGCACCTGCTCGGGGATTCGCGCCCACAGCGGTGTAGCGGGTGCGTCGTTGAACGGCACGTCGGAGACGGCGGCGTAGATATTGGCGGGCAGCATCACGACGAACAGCGCGACGAGCCCGAGTCCGGCGGGTCTGCGGGTCCGCGTGCGGAACAGCCCCAGCGCGCCGAGCAGTTCCAAGACGCCGGTCAGATAGATCATCAGACTGGGGAGCGGCACGAATGGCGGCACCATGGGGATGAAATCCGCGTGTGTGGGCGCGGGGGAGTCCGCGAATGTCCCGGGAAGGAAGTGCGTGATGCCGGTCATGATCAGCATCACGCCGAGGGCGTATGCGGCACAGGTAGGCCAGTCGGTGAACCGGCGAGCGCCGAGTGCGCCTGCCGCGCGCAGCAGGAGCAGCGTGGTCAGTAGAACGAGCAGGGTTTCCATCATGCCTCCATGGGGACGGACCGGTTGGGCGCCGGAGCTTTGGTGAGCCGGATGAGCAGGTGGAGCAGGACGCCGATCGGCGCGAACAGGATGGTGAGCAGCAGCAGGGGGCTGATCAGCAGTGGCGGCAGACCGCGAGTGCGGCTGTCGAGGAAGATCCATCGTCCGAGGAACAGATCGAATCCCACGAAGTGTGCCCAGGCTGCCGCCGCGCCGGGTCCGTCGCCCAGGATGCCCTGCAGCCCTGGCAGATTCGGGTTGATCAGTGCACCGGCGAATGCGCCGAACTCGGGGGCGACCAGCGCCGCGTAGATGATCAGCGGTGGAAGGCAGATGAGCGGTGACGCGACCACAGCGCTTGTCCGCTCCCATCTCGGCGCCAGGATCATCAGGGCCCAGAACGGCGCGGCGAACCAGAAGGTGAGGTGGAAAAGAAGGTTCGTCATCGGCTGGCACCTGCCGGGGCACGTTCCACTACCACCGGTTTCGGTCGCAGTGCCGCAGCCGCCGAACCTGCTGCGGCACTTGCGATCACACCGAAGGCCACCAGCGTCGCCGCATCGGGATGCACCACCGACTGCCCCCGCAATGCCTGCCAGGTGAGCACCGCGACCACAGCGCCATAGGTCGCCGCGGCGATCTTGACGAGCGTTCGTCTGGTCTCCATTGAGCGCAGTACCGGAATCCGCCGCGCCGCCAGTTCCACCGCGAGCACAACCAGGGGAATCACCTGCAACGCGTGCATTCCGAGGAAATGCGGAACCCGTAGATCGCCTCCGGCGGTGCTCCAGCCGAGAATCGGCAACCCTGGTCCGCCATCGGGAAGGCCGACGGTGTGGGCCCCGCTGATCGAACCGCCTTCGGCCCGCTGTTCCGGCGTTTCCCGAAGCATCAAGAACCCCAGCGCTGCGCCTGCGAGCGCAAGCACGGTGCCGCACCGGATCGCCGCGTTGCGGGCGTGATCGGCCGTCGGATCGATGAACAGCACCACCGACACGACCAGCGTGGCGATCCAGACCACCACGATCGACGAGCCCATGGTCTCCCACAGCGCCGCGTTCACCGGCGTCGTGAAATTGAAGTGGCTGGTCGTGCCCCGCAGGATCTGGGTCACGATGACGACCAGTTCCAGCGCGAGGCCCAGCGCCGCGATCGTGCCCGCCCACCACGCGGTCCGGCGCCAGCGGGTGAGCTGGGCGATCAACCATGCCCAGGTCACGGCGTAGATCAGCACGGAAAGGGCGAACTTGGCCGATTTGGCCCAGATCGGCAGCCCGG
Organism: Nocardia sp. NPDC051787; assembly: GCF_040681325.1. Classification (NCBI taxonomy): domain Bacteria; kingdom Bacillati; phylum Actinomycetota; class Actinomycetes; order Mycobacteriales; family Nocardiaceae; genus Nocardia; species Nocardia sp. NPDC051787. Next base: position 79,414 of record NZ_JBFAYO010000006.1, on the reverse strand, counting down.
TGAGGGTGCGATCGTCGACCACCATTCCCGCGATCGACCAGACGACGAGCAACGCCATCGCTACGGCGAGCAGCATCAGCGGGCGATGCCAGGAGAGAACCAGATAGCGCTGGGACAGGGCGGTCACGAGCGTCAACCTTCCGAGGAACTTAGACTATCGATAGTTGTACTATCAGTACTGATTATGGATAGCTGTACTTTCCACTGTCAAGATGAGGATCGAGACCGAGGAGTCCGATGCGGATCGCCGAACTCAGCCGCGTCAGCGGCGTTTCTGCCGCGACGATCAAGTACTACGTGCGCGAGGGGCTGCTGCCTCCGGGTGTGCGAACCCATCGCAACCAGGCGGAATACCGCGACGACCACGTCAGCCGCCTGCGGCTGATCCGTGCGCTGCTCGATATCGGCGGCCTGTCCATCGAGGCGGCCAAGGAATTGCTCGCGGTGCTCGACAGCGGCAGCCTGTCCGCCCGCGACTCACTCGGCCACGTCCAGTACGCGCTGGGCGGGCGCAGGTCGCTGGTCGGTGCCGAGCAGCGAGAGGCGGCCGCCCGAGACGTCGCCGCCCTGCTCGACCGGCGGGGCTGGCGGATTCACGAAGACAGCCCTGCGCGCGGCGCCCTCGTCGACGTTTGCGCCGCCCTGCGCCTGCTGGGCCACGCCGACGTGGTCGCGGCGATGGACGAGTACGCGGGCGCCAGCGAAGCCATCGCCGCCACCGACATCGCCCTGGTCGGCAATGAACGCGGCCTGGAGCGGATGACCGAAACCGCGATCGTCGGAACGATCCTCGGCGACACTCTGCTCTCGGCGCTGCGCCGCCTGGCTCAGGAGCATCTCTCCGGCACGCTGCTGCCGCCGCGCGAGGCCACGTCTTCCGCATCCGGCGAGGTTTAGCCGGGGCGTCGAGCGGCATGTCCGAAGCAGGGCCATTTCCGATCGAAAGGAGTTGCTCATGACCGATCAGCTCGACGGCACGAGGGTCCTGATCATCACCTCGAACATGGGGGTGGAGCGGGACGAACTTTTGGTGCCGCGCGATGAGTTGCGCAAGCGGGGCGCACTGGTCACCCATGCCGCGCCCAAGAACGAACAGGTGCAGACGTTCCGGCATGATGTGGACAAAGACGCTGTCGTGCAACCGGATTCGTCGCTGCACGAGGTCTCCGTGGACGACTTCGACGTGCTCGTGGTGCCCGGCGGCACGGTGAACGCGGACAAGCTGCGGGTCACCGACCGGGCGGTCGAGCTGGCCAAGGAGTTCGCGGGCGCGGGCAAGCCGATCGCCGCGATCTGTCACGGCCCCTGGCTGCTCGTGAATGCCGAGCTGGTTCGCGGTAAGACACTGACCTCGTACTTCACCTTGCGCGCCGACCTGATCAACGCGGGCGGTGCGTGGGTCGACGAACCGGCGGTCCGCTCCGCGGAGGACGGCTGGACGCTGCTCACCTCGCGCAACCCGGGCGACCTGCCCGACTTCATCACCGCCATCACGCGAGAACTGGTTCCGGCCTCGCGCTGACGTGCCGAGACCGGCGGGCCGAGCAATTGCTGGTCGTGCCGACTCATCCCGGGTCGCAAGTATTGGCAATGTGCCAATACTCTGTTGGCGCGGCCGGTGAGGGCCTACGCTTCGCTGAGGTCCACCGAGGTGGCCGTGGCAGAGACAACGAGGTGCCGGCCACCTCCGGTGTGAAGGGATGGTCGCGCGGATGAGCGACGTCGATACTCCTCCGTTCAAGGATGTCGTCAACAGGGCATTGGAATTCACCATTCCGATCGCGCACAAGATGGGTGTGCAGGCAGTCGAGGTGCGGCGCGGCTTCGCGGCCACCTCGGTGCCTGTAGAGGGAAACGGCAACCATTTCGGCGTGATGTACGCGGGCGTGCTGTTCACCGTCGCGGAGATCCTCGGAGGCGCGATCGCCATCGCCACTTTCGACACCGCGGCGTTCTATCCGCTGGTGAAGGACCTGCACATCTTCTTCCGCAAGCCGGCCAAGACCGACGTGCGCGCGGAGGCGACGCTGCTGGAGGACGAGATCGCGCGCATCACCGCCGAGGCCTCCGCCCACGGCAAGTCCGACTTCACCTTGCGGGCGGTGGTGACCGACGCCGACGGCGTGGTGGTCGCCGAAACCGAGGGGCTCTATCAGCTGCGGGCGCACGGGAAGTAGCCCGAGCCGTCGCCGTCGGTATGGTCGCCGCCAGTTCGAGCGACGGCACTTACGTCGCTGATGCGCCCGCGCCGGCCGGTGTGTGACGCACGCTGCGGTGTGAGGTCGCGGGGGCGTCCCCGGACCGGCGGAGCAGATAACGAATCGAACGTCAGGGCCGATCCGCCACGTCGATCAGTGAGGTGCGGCAGGCTGCGGCATGTGGGGTCACGGGACCATCCCGACTCGGCGGCTGAGATAACGAATCGAACCTCGAGCGCCCCGTGACCCAGCGTGCACCCAGGCCGCGAACGCGGGTGCGCTCTTCTCGCACCATTCGGACCTGCGGAAATGCGACCCGTTTCACGATTTCGCGGTGATCTCCATCACATAACGGAGCTATAACAGCTGATCCGTATCGGCGTGTTTCCCGCAATCAACCAGCGAGTATGGCTATTAGTCTCGACCACTGGTTCACGCTATTCGGACGTTATCCGTACGTGATCTGCCGCGACTTCTCCGCTAACGTCGGTCACGGCTCGGAGCAACACCGAGATCGAGCTCGAATCGCTGAACGCCGGAAACCCTGTCCCGCGGTTCGAGTATCCCCGACATCACCTGGGGACAGGGACGCGGCGAAACTTCGCCGAGTCGGTGGGCGCAGGCGGGAATCCACATGTCGCAAAACCGTAAATTCACCACTCGTGTCCTCGGCTTCACCGCGGCTCTCGGCGCCCTCGTCGCCGTTCCGTTCGCTCTGTCCACTGCCACCGCCACCGCGTCCGGCCACAACTGGGATGCCGTCGCGCAGTGCGAGAGCAGTGGCAACTGGAGCACCGACACCGGTAACGGTTTCTCCGGTGGTCTGCAGTTCACCCAGAGCACCTGGGAGGCCAACGGTGGCACCGGCCGCCCGTCCAGCGCGAGCAAGGCTGAGCAGATCCGCGTCGCGGAGAACGTGCTCGCCACTCAGGGCCCGGGCGCTTGGCCCGTGTGCGGCGCGTACCTCTGATGCGTGATCCCGGCGCCTACCGTGCAATGCGGTAGGCGCCGGGCTATTTCATAGCGACATTGCTGATCGCCGTATTCACGCAGTACTTCGCAATTCGCAATTCAATTATCGAGCCGAATCCAGATATTTCATGCGAGGATTCGGCATCGTCTTCGGCGCCGGATCTCCCCGGCCCGGTCGCGGCCCGGTAACGAGGGCTCAGGCCCACCAGGCCCGGTCGAGACGTCGGGCCGCCTCGGCACCCGGTGCCCCGTGACCAGGGCGGAGCAGGCTCATCCGAGGCGTTCGATGATGGTGGCGTTGGCCGGACCGCCCGCCTCGCACATCGTCCGCAGTCCGTAGGGGCCGCCGGTCTGCTCCAGGTGATTGGCCAGATGCGGGTGCCTGCCGCGCCGAGCGGATGTCCGAGGGCGATTGCGCCGCGGCCTCCTCGCTCATGATCAGCGCGGCCGATGCGCCGTCGGTCAGCGGCGAGGAGTTGCCCGGAGTGATCGACCACGCAATCTCCGGAAATCGCGTTCACCTCTCCGGCCATGTCGTCCAGGGAGACCTTCTCAGGCGGGGTAGGTGTGTATTTCGGTGGCCTTGACCGCGGCCCACAGTCGCATGCCCGGCCGTAGGCGCAGCTCCGCCACGGTGGCAGGCGTGACGTCGGCGAGCACGGGTGGTATCCCGTCCAGGCGGACCCGGATGGTGTGGGCGTGCTGCTCGATACCGGCGATGGTGACGGGCCAGCTGTTGCGTGGGCTGCCTTCCGGCGGCGCGGGGTGCAGACCGACCGCGGTCGGCGGGAAGGCGATGTGAACCGGTCCTCGGCCGGGCTCGGCCACGGTGAAGGTGCCGCCGTCGGCGAACTCGACGGTGGTGCCGCGAGCGGTGCCGCGGTAGAGGTTGAGGCCGACCAGGTTGGCGACGTAGTCGGAGCGCGGGCGCCGGGCCACTTCAGCGGGCGGGCCCTCCTGCACCACGGCGCCGTGCTCGATGATCACGAGGCGATCGGCGAGAACCATCGCATCGAGCGGATCGTGTGTGACCAGCACGGTGTGACCCGGGTAGTCGGCGAGGTGGTGGGCAAGATCCGATCGGACCCGTGCACGCGTACTCGCGTCCAGCGCGGCCAGCGGCTCATCGAGCAGCAGTAGTGCCGGGTCGGTGGCGAGCGCCCTGGCCAGCGCGACCCGCTGGGCCTGGCCACCGGACAAGGTGCGCGGTCTGGCCCCGGCCTGCTCGGCGAGGCCGACGCGCCGCAGCCAATGCGCGGCGCGGTCGCGGGCCGCGGCACGACGATGTCCGCGGGCGCGCAGGCCGAACGCGATGTTGTCCAGCGCGCTCAGATGGCCGAACAGCAAGTAGTCCTGGAAGACGACACCGACCCGGCGACGCTCGGCAGGCAGGAACACCTTCGGTGGTGCGTCCCAGGTGTCGCCGTCCAACCGGATCGCGCCGCCGGTGAGTGGCGTCAATCCGGCCAACGCGCGCAACGCCGTGGTCTTGCCCGCGCCATTGGGCCCGAGCAGAGCGATCACTTCGCCTGCCGTGACGTTCACCGGGATATCGAGCCGGAACCGCTCCCGGCTGACCCGCAGATGCGCTTCGAGCGTCATATCGCCCCCCGGATCCACCGCTCCCGCAACGCGACCAGCACCGCCACCGAAACGGCGAGCAGCACCAGACTCAGCACGATCGCGTCGTCGGGATCGGTCTCCAATGCGAGATAGACGGCCAGCGGCATCGTGGTGGTCCGACCGGGGAAGTTGCCCGCGAACGTGATGGTGGCGCCGAATTCGCCGAGGGCCCGCGCCCAGCACAACACCCCGCCCGCGACGATGCCCGGCAGTACCGACGGCAGCGTGACCCGCCGGAATGTCAGCCAGCGTGACGCGCCGAGCGTCGCGGCCGCCTCCTCGAACCGAGGATCGGCCGCTCGCAGCGCACCCTCCACCGAGATCACCAGGAACGGCATCGCCACGAAGGCTTCCGCGACCACCACGCCCGCGGTCGTGAAAGGCAATGCGACGCCGAACCATTCGTACAGGTACCGGCCGACCAGCCCGCGCCTGCCGAGCACGAGGAGCAGGGCGACGCCGCCGACCACCGGCGGCAACACCAGCGGCACGGTGACCAGCGCCCGGATCAGCCCACGCCCCGGCACCTCCCCGCGGGCCAGCAGCCAGGCCAGCGGAATGCCGAACACCAGGCAGAGCGCCGTGGCCAGGCTCGCGCACAGCAGCGAAAGCCGTAGCGCCCGGCCGACTTCGGCGGTCAACAGCCGATCGGGCAGGGTTCGCCACGGCGCGCGCAGCAGCAGTCCCAGCAGCGGGACGACCAGGAATGCCAGCGCGCACAGTGCGGGCAGCACCAGAACGAGCGGTCGTCGTCCCGACGGTGCCCAGCGCCGCGCCGATCGGATCACGGTGCGTCGAATCCCGCCTTCGCGAACACCGCTCGCGCCTGCTCGGATCGCACGAACTCGACGAACGCGGCCGCTGCCGCGGCGTTGGGCGCGTGCGCCAGCGGCGCGACCGGGTAATCGTTGACCGCCTTGCCGGCCTCCGGGAAGGCGATGCCCTCCACCTGGCCGCCGCCCGTTCGCACTTCGGTGCGATAGACCAGTGCCGCGTCGACTTCGCCGAGCTTCACCTTGGTCAGGACCGCTTTCACGTCCGCCTCGTGGGTGTCGGGCTGGGGGTTGATGCCCGCCACCTGGAAGACCGTCTCGGCGGCGGCTCCGCACGGCACCTGCTCGGCGCACAGCGCGATCTTCGGCTCGGTCTTGCCGAAGTCGGCCAACCCGGTGATCCGGCCCGGGTTGCCCTTGGGTACCGCGATCTCCAGGCGGTTGCGTACGAAGGTGGCCGGGACGGCGGTCACTTCGCCTTTGTCCACGACCTGCTGCATGTTCTTCGGCGCGGCCGAGGCGAAGACGTCGGCGGGGGCGCCCTGGATGATCTGCTCGGCCAGCGCGGAACTGGCGCCGAAGCTGTAGACGACCCGCACTCCGGGGTGCGCGGCCTCGAATCGGCGGCCGAGCTCGGTGAACGTCTCGGTCAAGGAGGCGGCGGCGAACACCGTCGCGGTGCCGCCGAGCGCGTCCGAACCGGCGGGTCCGGCCTGGTCGGCGCCGCAGCCCGTCACCACCACGGCGGCGGCCGCCACGCTCAGCGATCGAATCATCCTGGTCAACTTTCCGGTACCTCCACCACGACGTGCGTCGATTTGACCGACGCCACCGCGACGCTGCCGACCTCGAGCCCGAGTTCGTCGACCGATTCCCGGCTCAGCAGCGACACCAGCCGGAACGGACCAGCCTGCATCTCGACCTGCGCCATCACGGTGTCTTTCACCACCCGCGTGACGATGCCGCGCAGCCGATTGCGGGCCGACGCGGCCACGATGACGCCGGGCTCCGGCGCCTCCGCGTTGGCCCGGAGGAATTCGGCGAGTTCCCGGCCGCGGACGCCTTTGCGCCCGCTGTCGAGCTGGACGGCGGTCAGCTTGCCCTGATCGATCCAGCGCCGCACGGTGTCGTCGCTGACCCCGAGCAGCGCCGCTGCCTCACTGATCCGCAAATTCGACATGCGGAGCAGTTTATTTCCGCATCTGCGGAAAGCAAGCGGCGAAAGTGGATCGTGATGTTCCCCGCTTTCGCGGGATGTCAGCGGTGCGAAGCGCGGCTAGCGAGTTTCCGCGCGCTAACTCTGGCCGGAGCCGGTCGGCTGGCCCGGATACAGGCGCTGGATCGTCAACGCGGCGGCCAGCAACCGCGAGTCGTGCGGATCGGTGGGATCGACACCGGTGAGGTCGGCGACGCGACGCAAGCGGTAGCTGAAGGTGTTGGGATGCACGTGGATCTCGGCGGCGGCGGCTTTGCGGTCGGAGCCGTGACGCAGGTGCGCGTCGAGCGCTTCGAGCAGGTGCGGGCTGTCCAGAATCGGGGCGATGCGCTCGGCCAGCCGGGCGCGGGCGGTGCCCGGTCTGGTCAGCTGGTATTCCAGCAGCAGGTCGTCGAGCTGGTAGACACCCGATGGCCGGCCGAGCAGCCGGGCGAGTTCGCCGAGGTCGGTGGCTTCCTTGGCGGTCTGCGGAATGGCATCCATCGGCACGGAGGGATATTCGGCGAGGAACACCGGCACGCCGAATTGTTCGGTCAGCTCCGAGGCCAGCCGCGCGTAACGCGTGTCGTCGATCTCGGCGTCGGAGGCGCTGGGCAGCAACGCGATTCCCGTCCAGCCGTCGAAGGTGGCCAGCGTCGTCGTGCCTGCGAGGGCGTCCAGCGCGCGGTGCAGGATGCGGATGCGGCGCCGGCCGAGGAGCGTCGCGACGGTGCTCGGCTGGTCGTCGTGCCGGATGTGGATCGCGAGCACGGTGTAGTGCTCGGCCAGGGCGGTGTCGGCTCGCGCCGCCAGCTCCGCGGCGGGCAGCCCGTGCAGCAGCGCCGAGCACAGCGCGCGCCGCGCTTCGCGCTCGGCGTTGTAGATGGACTGTTCGACCTCGGTGTAGGTCTCCACGACGGTGATGTTGATCTGCATCAGCAGGTCGAGCAGGCGGCTGCCGATCAGGACGAGGTCGTCGAGCTCCTCGCGGGAAGCCAGGGCCGCGGCTTCTTTCAGCACCGACTGCGCGGAACCGTGAATGGCCTCGATCAGGATGGGCAGCGGAAACCGGTCTTCGGCATGCCGCTCGGCCACCGGGGCGACGAAGGTCGCGACCTCGGTCTTGGTGAAATTGCGCTGTTCGCCGATCGCCTGGAGCACTGCGCGGCCGCAGGCGTAGATCGCGGGCAGCACCTCGGCGGTGAAATGCCCCTCCGGCAGATCGGCGGCCGGTGGGGTGGTGCCCAGCCCCGCGGCGAACATGCGCTCGGCGATCTGCGGCCAGCGGGTGAGCAGCCGGGCAACCAAAGGAGCATCACCGGCAACCGGGGACAACGCGACGGACATGGGCCGATTGTTTCCGACCACACAACCCGCGGCAAGGTTCTGCGAGGCAGCCCCCGAATTTTGGCTCCGACACCAATTTCCGGGCGGAATCTTCTCCTCGCGGTGCAGTGACACCGGCCGGGCATCGCCATAGATTCGGACCGCGGCTCGTGAATATGGTCCCGATCACATAACCGGTCGAATGTGTCGTGGCAAACATTGTGTGGCGGTGGTCTATTCGGCGCCGGGGCCGCGCATCTTCGGCGGGAACGGAAGTGAATCGGATGTTTGCAATGCGGCACAACGCTCGACGGGCAATTCTGGGGGCCGCGGTGATCGCGGGCGTGACCATCGCGACGGCGCTCGGTACCGGGCTGGCGTACGCGCAGGAAATCGAACCGACACAGCAGGCGCTCGCGGAGTACATCGACGCGGGCCTGGCCCCAGCTCCGGACGGCAGGCAGCCGCGGGCGATCGTGGACTCCGGCAGCTCATCAGGTTGGGCGACCAGCGTGGCTTCCGACACGTTGGGGGAGGGGCCGGAGATGTCGGCGTATCTGGCCGCGTACGCCTACGGCCTGGTCCATCCCGACGTCGCCCCGCCAGGGGCGAATCGCTGGAACTGCACGCCGACGGCCGAACACCCGCGGCCGGTGGTCCTGCTGCACGCCACGTGGCTGAACGCCTACGACAGCTTCGCCTACCTCTCGCCGCGCCTGGCGCGCGCCGGTTACTGCGTGTTCGCCTTCAACTTCGGGCGCTCCGCTCTGTTGGACGGTGGCGGGCTCGGCGCGATCATGCCCGGCCGCTACGGACTCGGCCGGATGGAGGAATCGTCCCGTCAATTGCGCGATTTCGTGGATCGCGTGCTGGCCGCGACGGGCGCGCAGGCGGTCGACATCGTCGGGCATTCCCAAGGCGGCACGGTCGCCAACCACTATCTGAAATTCGACGGCGGCGAGGGCAAAGTCGGCAAGCTGATCAGCTTCGGCGCCACCCACCACGGCACCTCGCTGATGGGCATCGCGACGCTGGGACGGATCATCAACAACCTGGGCGTCGACATCCTCGGTTTCTACGAACCCTTGGTCGGCATGTCGAATATCCAGCAGGCGGCGGGCTCGCCGTTCTACGCCAAGCTGAACGCGCAGGGCGACACGGTACCCGGTGTGGCCTACACGTCGGTCGCCTCGCGCTACGACGAAATCATGAACCCCTACCACTGGACCTTCCTGCAGCCGGGCCCCGGCGCGACCGTGGACAACATCACGCTGCAGGACGGATGTGAGCAGGATTATTCCGACCATCTGACGATCATGTATTCCCCGCGTTCGGCGTCCATCGTTTTGCACGCGCTCGATCCGGTCGCGCACCCGACGCTGGAATGCACCTTCAATCCCTGGATGGTCGGCGGCAACGGCAGCCTGTGAGTGGCGCTGTCACTGCATCGACAGGAGAAACCGCGACCGGCTAATTGGCACCCGGAACAATTCTTTTCCGGCCGCCGCATTGGTTGGGTGGAGTACGGGCACGCCGCCATTTATCGCCGGCGATGCCGGAACCACCGCGGTGCCGTCGGAAAGGATGAACCGGATGAGTGTGGAGCCCGAGTGGGATGCGGGTGCGGTGTCGCCGGATCCGACGGCGTCCTCGCATCGGCCGAGCCTGCCCGAAGACGATCCGTTCTACACACCGCCCCCCGCGGCCGGACGATTGCGTCCCGGCGCCATCATCCGCTCGCGCGGAGTGGAGATCGGATTCTTCGGCCTTGTGCGCCAGCGCATTTCGGCGTGGCAGCTGCTCTATCGAACCTGTGATCTCGACGGCGTTCCCGAGGTCGCGGTGACCACCGTACTGCTGCCGTGGGGCGCGGATCCTGCCGAACCGCGGCCGCTGGTCTCCTTCCAGTGCGCGATCGACGCGGTCGCCTCGAAATGCTCTCCCTCATACGCGCTGCGGCACGGTGCGCGGGCGCCGGGGTCGATTCCGCAACTCGAGTTGCCGCTGATCGTCAGCGCGCTGGCGCGAGGCTGGGCGGTATCGATCCCGGATCACGGGGGAACCACGGGCCGTTTCGGCGTCGCCAGAGAGCCGGGGTATCGCGCGCTCGACGCCATCCGCGCGGCTCTCGCCTTCGCCCCGCTCGGGCTGGATACGACGACACCCGTTGCGCTGTGGGGATATTCGGGCGGTGGATTGGCGACCGCATGGGCCGCGGAGATGGCCACCGAGTACGCGCCCGAGCTGAACGTCGTCGGCGCGGTCGCCGGATCGCCGGTCGGCGACCCGGCCGCCGCGTTCGTCCGGCTCAACGGCACGCTGTTCGCGGGGTTCGCCGCCGTCTTCACCGCGGGACTGCGGCGCGGGTATCCGGAACTGGACCGCCTGCTGACCGCACACTTGGACGCGAGGTACCTCGGCTGGATGGCCCAGGCCGAGAAGTCCGCGACCTTCCCGCTGCTCTACCGATTCGCCCGGCGCGACGTCGAAAAGCACAGCGGGAAGGATCTCGCCGCCATGCTCGCCCAGCCCGGACTGCGGCGCATTCTCGACGACATCCATCCCGGCCGTCGCGCCCCCGCCATGCCCATGTTCGTGCTGCAGGGCGTGCACGACGAGGTGATCGCGGTCGAGGACGTCGACGGCCACGTGGCGCGCTACGCCGACGCGGGCGTTCACGTGCGCTACCTGCGCGACCGGCTCAGCACCCACCTGCTTCTGCAATTCCAGGCACTGCCGGTGATGGTCGACTGGATCGCGGCACGCTTTGCCGACCGCGAGCTGCCTCCCGCGGGCACCGAGACCGTCTGGTCGCTCGCCTTCGCCGGACCGTGGGTGACCGGTCACCTGCGCTTCGCGGGCCTGCTGGTCCGGATGTGGCTCGGTCTGCCCATCCGCGCGCCGCGCGTGCTCGCTGCACCGCGTATCCGTCCGCGCCGCCTGTCCATCCTTCCCGCGGCACTGCGCAACCCGTTGTCCTGACCCGCTCCCTTCCTCGCATCGCGCCGCTGAGCAGGCGAGATCTCGCAGGGCGTCTTGGTCCGAGATTCGTGTGTCAGGTCACGAACGTGTCCGTTTTGCTCTAGCGTGAGCACGGTTGGTGCCGAGAGGGGTCGTGGATGCGTAGCGGGATGCTGAGTGTGGCGCAGTTGCGGGACCGGGTCGACACGGGGGAGGTCGACACCGTGCTGGTCGCGATGACCGACATGCAAGGCCGGCTACAGGGAAAGCGCTGCGCGGCACGCTATTTCCTGGACGAGGTGCTCCAGCACGCGACCGAGGCGTGCGGTTACCTGCTCGCGGTGGACGTGGACATGGCGACCGTCGGCGGCTACGCCCTTTCGTCCTGGGAAACCGGGTACGGGGACGTCGTGCTCCGGCCGGACCTGCGCACGCTGCGGATGGTGCCGTGGTGGCCGGGCACGGCGCTGGTGCTGTGCGACGTGGAGCACGTGGTGCCGCACGGGCGACCGGTCGCCGCCTCACCGCGCCAGGTGCTGCGCAAGCAGCTGGACCGGCTGGCCGAGCGTGGACTGCGCGCGTTCGTCGGGACCGAACTCGAATTCCTGGTGTTCGCCGACAGCTACGAGGCGGCCTGGAACGCCGGATATCGCGGGCTGACACCGGCCAACCAGTACAACGTCGACTACTCGATGCTCGGTACCGCGCGGATCGAGCCGCTGCTGCGGCGCATCCGGAAGGAGATGGACGGGGCGGGGATGTACGTCGAGTCGGCCAAGGGCGAATGCAATCCCGGCCAGCACGAGATCGCGTTCCGGTACGACGAAGCCCTGGCCACCTGTGACAACCACAGCATCTACAAGACCGGCGCGAAGGAGATCGCCGCCCAAGAGGGGCGCAGCCTCACGTTCATGGCGAAATACAATGAACGAGAGGGCAATTCCTGCCATATCCATCTGAGCCTGCGTAGCGAGGCGGGTGAGCCGGTGTTCGCGGGCGACGGAGCCGACGGAACCTCCGCGCTGATGCGGCATTTCATCGCGGGACAGCTGGACTGCCTGCGCGAGTTCACCTACCTGCTGGCCCCGAACATCAACTCCTACAAGCGATTCGTGGCGGGCAGCTTCGCGCCCACCGCGATCGCGTGGGGCCGGGACAACCGGACCTGCGCGATTCGCGTGGTGGGCGAGGACCACGCGCTGCGGATGGAGAACCGCGTGCCCGGCGGTGACGTGAACCCGTACCTCGCCGTCGCCGCGCTGATCGCGGCGGGACTGCACGGCATCGATCGGCGGCTGCCGCTGGAGCCGGAATTCCACGGCAACGCCTACCACTCGGAGCGCCCGCGCGTGCCCCACACGCTGCGCGAGGCGGCCCAGCTGTTCGGGGACAGCACGGTGGCGCGCGCGGCCTTCGGTGATGATGTAGTGGAGCACTACCGCAACGCGGCCCGGGTGGAGTTGGACGCCTACGACGCCGCGGTCACCGACTGGGAGCGTATCCGTGGTTTCGAACGACTCTGAGGTCGCGGGAGCCCGTCCCGTGATCGGCTTGCCCACCTATGTGGAACAAACCCGCTTCAACGCGTGGGATCTGCCCAGCGCGGTGCTGCCGCACGCCTACGTCGACATGGTGGTGGCCGCGGGTGGCATCCCGGTGTTGCTGCCACCCGCGGGGGTAGCGCGTCCCGAACTGGTGCGGCGGCTCGACGGGTTGGTGCTCACCGGTGGCGCCGACATCGATCCCGCGCGCTACGATGGGCCCTCGGCAGGGATTCCCGGCTACACCAGGCCCGATCGCGACGAATCGGAGTTCGGTCTGTTCGAGCTGGCCAGAGCCGCGGGCATGCCGATCCTCGCGGTGTGCCGCGGGCTCCAGCTGGCGAACGTGGCACTCGGCGGCACCTTGATTCCCCATCTGCCCGATGTCGTCGGCCACGAGGAGCATTCCGGCGTCGCGGGCGGGTTCACCGCCACCCGCGTGCTGACCGCCACGGGCAGCCGGGTCGCGGAACTCGCCGGTCCCGAGGTGAAGGTCTACTGCCACCACCATCAGGCCGTGGACCGGCTCGCGGACGGTCTGACCGCCACCGCCCACGCCGCCGACGGCACGATCGAGGCCGTGGAAGCGTCCGACGGGTCGTTCCTGGTGGGTGTGCAATGGCATCCGGAGGCCGACGCCACCGATCGCCGGTTGACCCAGGCCCTGGTCGAGGCGGCCGACACCCACCGAAGGGAGCGCAACTCGTGACGACAGCGCACGTGGTCAACCCGGCGACGGAACAAGTCGTCACGTCCATCGAGCTGCTCGGCGAAGCGGAGTCCGACGCGGCCATCGCGGCGGCCCAGCGCGCTTCGGTCGCGTGGCGCGAGGTGGCGCCGGGCGACCGGGCCCGGCTGCTGCGCCGGTTCGCCGCCGCGGTCGACGCGGACCTCGAGCACCTCGCGCGGCTCGAGGTCGCGAACGCCGGGCACACCATCGGCAACGCACGCTGGGAGGCGGGCAACGTCCGCGACGTGCTGCACTACGCCGCCGGGATGCCGGAACGGCTGCTGGGCAATCAGATCCCGGTCGCGGGCGGAGTCGACATCACTTTTCACGAACCGCTCGGTGTGGTCGGGGTGATCGTGCCGTGGAACTTCCCGATGCCGATCGCGGCGTGGGGGTTCGCGCCCGCGCTCGCGGCGGGCAACACGGTGGTGCTGAAGCCCGCCGAGCTCACGCCGCTGACCGCGCTGCGGCTCGGGGAACTCGCGCTGGCGGCGGGGCTGCCCGAGGGCGTATTCCAGGTGCTGCCGGGTAAGGGCTCGGTGGTGGGTCAGCGGTTCGTCGCCCATCCCGCGGTCCGCAAGGTGGTGTTCACCGGCTCCACCGAGGTGGGCAAGCAGATCATGGCGGGCTGCGCGCGGCAGGTGAAACGGGTGACGCTGGAACTCGGCGGCAAGAGCGCGAACATCGTGTTCGCCGACGCCGACCTGGAACGGGCGGCGGCAACCGCGCCGTACGGCGTCTTCGACAACGCCGGCCAGGACTGCTGCGCCCGCTCTCGAATCCTGGTGCAACGCAGTGTGTTCGACCGTTTCCTCGAGTTGCTGGAACCGGCGGTGCGTGGTGTGCGGGTCGGCGATCCGTTCGACGAGTCCACCGAGATGGGCCCGTTGATCTCGGCCGCGCATCGCGAGCGTGTCGCCGAGTTCGTGCAGCCCTCGACCAAGGTCGCGTTCACCGGGAACGCGCCCGGCGGCCCCGGATTCTGGTATCCGCCGACGGTCGTGCTGCCCGGCGCGCCCACCGACCGGGTGCTCACCGAGGAGGTGTTCGGCCCGGTGGTCGCGGTGCTTCCGTTCGAGGACGAGGCCGACGCGCTGGGGATCGCCAACGACACCGACTACGGCCTGTCCGGGTCGATCTGGACCAATGACGTGGGCCGGGCTTTGCGGGTGGCGCGCGGCGTGGAGGCGGGCAACCTCTCGGTGAATTCGCATTCGTCCGTGCGGTATTGGACGCCGTTCGGCGGTTTCAAGCAGTCCGGGCTGGGGCGTGAGCTCGGGCCGGACGCCGCGCTGGCGTTCACGGAGACCAAGAACGTCTTCCTCGCCACCCAGTGACCACCCCGCACATCCCGACAGGAGATACGTTGCAGCGCTTACAGGATCGAGTCGCCGTCGTCACCGGCGGCGGGAGCGGTATCGGTCTGGCCACGGTCCGCCGTTTCGCGGCCGAGGGGGCGAAGGTGGTCGTCGCCGACATCGACGCCGAGACCGGCAAAGCGGCGGCCGAAGAGGTCGCAGGGCGGTACGTCCAGGTGGACGTCACGGACGAAGCCCAGGTCGAGGCGCTGTTCCAGACCGCGGTGGACACGTACGGCGGGTTGGACATCGCGTTCAACAACGCGGGCATCTCGCCCCCGGAGGACGACTCGATCCTGACCACCGGCATCGACGCCTGGCGCCGCGTGCAAGAGGTCAACCTGACCTCGGTCTATCTGTGCAGCAAGTACGCGATCGGGCACATGCTGGAGCGCGGCAAGGGGTCGGTGATCAACACCGCGTCGTTCGTCGCGGTGATGGGCGCGGCGACCTCGCAGATCTCCTACACCGCCTCAAAAGGCGGGGTGTTGGCGATGAGCCGGGAACTCGGAGTTCAGTTCGCGCGCAACGGTATTCGGGTCAACGCCCTGTGCCCCGGTCCAGTGAACACGCCGCTGCTGCGGGAATTGTTCGCCAAGGACCCCGAGCGTGCGGCCCGTCGCCTGGTGCACGTGCCACTCGGGCGGTTCGCGGAACCGGAGGAGATCGCGGCGGCCGTCGCATTTCTCGCCAGCGACGACTCCTCGTTCATCACCGCCTCGCAGTTCATGGTCGACGGCGGCATCGCGGGCGCGTACGTTACGCCGCTGTAGTCAGGCGTACGCGCTGGATGTCGACCGACGCCTCCCGCGTCTCGCGAATCGGGTTACACGTCCGGGAGGTCGCGTGTATTGCGGATCGGGCGGCCAGATGTTCGGTCCGGCTGCGGCGCGGATCTGTCAGATCGGTGTTGCCTCGACTCCACACCCAGGGATGGCGGTCGCCGTGTCCCCATGCTCTCGAGTGGAGTGACGTATGTCACGCCGTATCGTGTGATGTTTCGGCGCTCTGCGGTGTCTCGAGGGCATGACTGGACACGCCACACACCACAACGTCGTCGTCATCGGCGGCGGTTACGCCGGAACACTGGCGGCCAATCATCTGCGGATGCGCACTGATGTCGACATCACGCTGGTCAATCCCCGCCCGGAGTTCGTCGACCGAATCCGGCTGCACCAGTTCGTGGCCGGCACCCGCGACGCGACGGTCGACTACGGCACGATGCTCGGTGACGGCATCCAGTTGGTTGTCGACAGTGCCACGTGCATCGACACCGCCGGCCGTGTGGTGCGGCTGGCGTCGGGCCGCACGCTGGACTACGACCACGTCATCTACGCGGTGGGCAGCTCCGCGGCGATGCCGTCTGTATCCGGCGTGGCGGAGGTTCCTCGTCGGATCAGCCGGTAGCGGACCCACGCCGTTTTCGTCCGGCTACGACGCCTGGATGACTCATTTGTGACTGGCGTCACAATATTGGTGAATCGGCAGTTCAGGACGGCTCTTTCCGGGGCTGTCCCGGGCTGTTGCTGTTTGTCCGGTGAGAAACCTGGGTATGGCCTTGTTTCGTGCCGAACCTCCGGAAGTCAGGAGCCGGAGGTGGAACGAACTTAGGTCCGTGTACGGGCTGGAGAGGACGTGCACGTGACCACATCCGAGGGTTTCCCGCTGCGGCGTTCCGTGGCGGCGTCCGCCATGGGCAACGCCACCGAATGGTTCGACTACGGCGTCTACGCGGCCACCGCGACGTACCTCACCGACGCCTTCTTCCCCGGCGAATTGGGGACGCTCGGCACCATGCTCGGCTTCGCCATCTCGTTCGTGCTCCGGCCGCTCGGCGGCATGGTATGGGGACCGCTCGGTGACCGGATCGGTCGAAAAGCAGTGCTGGCCACCACCATTCTGCTCATGGCCGCGGCAACCGGAGCTATCGGCCTGCTGCCCACCCATGCTTCCGCCGGTGTGCTGGCTCCGATCCTGCTGATCACCCTGCGTGTGGTGCAAGGATTCTCGACCGGTGGTGAATATGGCGGCGCCGCAACGTATCTGGCCGAGTGCGCCACCGACCGCAGGCGCGGATTCCTCGGCAGCTTCCTGGAGTTCGGCACGCTCGCCGGTTTCGTCGGCGGCTCCGCGACGGTGCTGGCCTGCCAGCTCGTGCTCGGCTCGGACGCCATGCACGACTGGGGCTGGCGCATCCCGTTCCTGATCGCCATCCCACTCGGCCTGACCGGCTGGTACCTGCGGGCCAGGCTGACCGAGAGCCCGGTGTTCAGCGAGGTCGCCGAGCACAAGCATCCGCCGGGCGGGTTGCGGGCAGTGTTGACCACCTACCGGCGCGAAACCCTCACGCTGGCCGGATTGGTCGTTGCCCTCAACGTGGTGAACTACACGCTGCTCACCTACCAGCCCACCTACTTGCAGAACACGATCGGCATGGGCGAGTCGGCGACCACCGCGATGATGCTGGTCGGGCAGCTGGTGATGATGCTGGTGCTGCCGTTCTTCGGCCGGTTGTCCGACAGCGTAGGGCGCCGCCCGATGTGGCTGTTCTCGCTGGTGGGTCTCGCGGTGCTCGCGGTGCCGATGTACTGGTTGATGGGGCAGGGCACCGGATGGGCCATCGCCGGATTCATCGTGCTCGGGCTGCTCTACGTGCCACAGCTGTCCACCATCAGCTCCACCTTCCCGGCCATCTTCCCGACCCACGTCCGCTACGCGGGCTTCGCACTGGCCTACAACGTCTCCACCGCGGCCTTCGGTGGCACCGCCCCGCTGATCAACGAAGCGGTGATCGAGGCCACCGGCTGGGCACTGTTCCCCGCCGTCTACATGATCGGCGCCTCCCTCATCGGCCTGGTCGCCTGGACCTTCCTCCGCGAAACCGCCGGAACCTCCCTGCGCGGCACCGCGGTCCCCGACGCGGGCGAGCCCGCCCCGAACGTGCTCACGCAGCCCGCGTCCGAACTCCCTTCGCATACTCCGTGAACTCCTCCGGTGCTCCCGCACGTGCGACGAGCGCTCTCGACCGCTGCCGGGACGAATAGCCGCGTTCTCCGACTGTCTTTAGTCGCAATTGAACGGGGATACCGTGGAATTCCCTTGACCAGCTCGGCGAGATCCCGCACCCGCCGTTACACCTATAGCGACTTGTTATTTACCTGCGTCCGCCACTGCGGCAACTGTTTTGGGATCCCGAGCCTCGGGCCCGCTCCTTCTCAGCGTTCGGCGGAGAGTTCCCGCCGGCCCCGTCAAATGCGGTCAGCGGGACCCCTGCGTTGTGCCTTACTCGTTCTGCTCCGGTGGTCGCGGTGACGTCGGGCCCGTATGTGGCTTCGGGCGGTGTAACCGCGTCCAAAGCTGCCGGAGCCGGACCGGCCCCCAGAACTTCACCCGATGCCACAGCCCTGGGTCGGGTTCGTAGTCGGCGTATCGACCCTGGAATATCGGCATCGGCTCTATCCTCTCGGGCATTCGCTGGAGGTGATCGTTCGAGTGTCGCCTATCTCGGTGAAGTCGAATGGGCGGCCTTGAATACTGCCGTAGACGTGAACGGTAATCCGCCAGTCCCCGGCCTCACACTCGGCCGATACCTTGTAAGAACGGCCGCTACGAGTGGGAATTCCGGAATCGACAGTGAGGGCCCATCGTACCCAGCTGCCAGCATTGACGTGGTCCAAACTCAGCTCGAGTGTATGCCGCTCAGGCGGTTTGTCGCAGACGGCCGTGGCGTCGGCGGAGATGACCGGATGCAGCAGCGTCGGTTTGGTGAAGGTGGTCCAGAAGTCGCATACCGGCTTGGCGACCGGTGTCGGTGCGGCGGCTACCGGGCCTGCACCGATGGCCGCGACCACGGCCACTGCCGCGACTGGGATGCTGAACCGAGAAGTGGTGCCATGCATGGCTTTTCCTGTTCCTTCCGCCAAGCGACCGATGCCGCTCAGTACTCCCGTGATGTGTCCGGTCTCATCCGGCCCGCGTCGATCAGTGCTTGCTGCGCCGCAGCTTTGCGTGGGCAGTCTTGGGCCCGGCACTCTCGATGGCGCTGCATTGTCGAGTGCGCCTCGGTCACGCTCAGTGGTTGCTCCGGCGCCTCGCGCGGCCACCCCACCGGCCATAGTCCGGCGTTGGCGGAATGTCCGTCTTCCGCCTGCATACGTCGACGTTCGGCTCTCCACTCTGCTTGTACGCGGTCCACGATTTCTTGCACTGACGTGCCATCCGGCTCGGCTTCTCGCCACCAGTTGAACCCCACCGCTTCACCCCTTCGATTGCCATGTGGGCGCACACCGACCGCCGAGGAAAGTCACGGGGATGACTCACTGACCCGTGTGCCATTTCGAGAGGGATCGCGATCAGAGCATCGACTCGGCGGCCGGGTGCGCTGAAACCAGACTCAGCGTGCGCGTCGGGGGTCACAATGGCAGTCGGAAGCAGAGGCCTTGCAAAATACTAATTTTCAGCCCACACTGCGGCATCTGGGCCCACGTACCGTTGGTCTATGAGCGCACAACTAGGGGATCGCCTGCGCAGTATCCGCAAGCGGCGCGGGCTCACGCAGAATCAGCTCGCGGAACGATCCGGCGTATCGGTTCAACTGATCAGGTTGCTCGAGCAGGGCGCGCAGGAGTCGACCAGAACCGAGACGGCTCGACGATTGGCTACCGCGTTGCGCGTCGAAACCTCGGCGTTGATCGTCCAGCCTGACGCGGCCGATCCCGAAGCCACAGATGTAGAGCTGTGGGCAGAAGTCCGACAGGCTCTGGCTGGTATCTACCCGGCTGACGAATTCAGCGAGCCGCCCACCGTGGCTGGTGTCAGCGCAACGTTCGCAGAAGTCAAGCCGTTGTTCCGTGGCGGCCGGTTCACCGAGCTGGCACCACAGCTCGTACCGATGCTCCGGGACTCGGATTACCTTGTGTCGACGGCCAATTCGGATACTACTGATGCGCGGCGGTTGCGATCACGGATACGCCAGATGGTCGCGTGGCAGATGTGCCTCACCTGGCAGTTCGACGCGGCCGATCATGCTATCGCCTTGGCGTTGGATGATTCGCCGGACCTCCGTACAGCCGCGCCATTGGCGGACGCAGATTGCTGGCGCTGGATTCGGCAAGGAGATCTCGCCAAGGCTCGGGAGGTGGCGACCAAGTGGGCCGACGACCTGGAACCGCGTCGGATCTCAAAGGCTTCCCGCGAGGACCTGGCCAGCTGGGGTCTTATGCTGCAACGAGTTTCGACAGCCGCCATCCGCGACAACCGGCCAGGTGAGGCGGACGACGCGCTAGCGTTCGCCCGCGTCGCCGGGATGGCTATCCGTCATGGGGAACATGATTCGAAAGACGGCCTACTGCACGCCTTCGGTCCTGTCACCGTGCAGATGCTCGCAGCCGAGAACGCCATGGTCATCGACAAACCCGAAATCACACTGGCGATCTCGTCGCAACTGAGCGGTGTCGAGTATCCACTGCCGTGGCCGTGGCAACGTCACCGGCTCGACGTCGCCGCCGCTCACGCGGCCATGCGGCAGTATCCCGAAGCGTTGGCCGTGCTCCAGCAAATTCGGCAGGAGTTGCCACAGTGGCTTGTGAAGCAACGGTTTGCGCGTGACATCCTCGGGAAAATGATCGAGAAGCGGCGGACGTTGACACCCGAGATTCGCGAGCTAGCCGACTTCGTAAAGGTTCCATACTGACCTATCGCTTGTTGCCACGGCCTTGCCTGCTGTCCTTGTCGACGGGTGGACCTGCACGAAAAGATTATTCGGCGCTATCGAGCTGCTCGTCCTCCTCCGGCCAGTCGTCCTCGATGATCAGACGGCCGTCCTGGAGTGCGGCGGTGTACTGGTCGGCGACCATCGTGGCGGGGTAGGTGGGCCAGTAGGAGACCGCGCCGGTGGGTTTGTCGATGACGCAGACCGAGCCGCCGACGACCACTACCGGTACGTTGGGGTCGGCGTGTGGGGGTCCGTCGAAGAAGGCGACAGCGACGAAGCAGGTGTCGAATTCGGTGATGTGGTAGGTGATTCCGCGTGCGGCGTGGTCGCCGGCGGTGAGGTAGCGGTCGGTGATCCGGTGTGCCTCGGGGAGGTCCACCGGTGTGGGCGCCTCGGTCGGGTAGGCGTGGATGTCCATGTGTCGACGGCAGCCGGGATGGGGCCGCCTGCTCCTTCCGGATGTCCAGCTAACACGGTGGCGGCTCGGCGCGGCACGGTTTCCGGTCAGTCGAGCCGGACGGTGGACAGCATCGTACGCGCGAGGACTTCGGGATCGGGGTCGGTGACCAGCGCCGAATTGTGCAGTGCCCCTTCGCGCCACAGCGAAGCAAAGCCGTGCACCAAGGACCATGCGGCGAGTTGCGTCGCCTGCTGGTGGGTTCGGCTGTGCTCCGGCTGGATCGCCGAGACGCCAGAGCGCAGCGCGGTGCCCGAACGTTCTCGTGCCGCTTGTAGTTTCGGATCGTCGGCGTGCAGCAGGCTGTGCCGGTACATCACGTCGAAATGCCCGGGGTGCTCGCGCGCGAAGCGAATGTACGCCACCGCGACCTCGCGGAAATCCCCGGCGGCCTGTTCGAGTCGTTCGGCCAGCAGCTCGAAGCCCTCGGTGGCCAGCGCGGTGAGCAGGCCCGCTCGATCGCCGAAATGATGTGCGGGCGCGGCATGCGATACGCCCGCGTGCCGTGCCAAGTTGCGCAGGGAGAGGGCGTCGACGCCGTCGGCGGCGATGCGCTCCGCGGCCGCGGTCAGCAATGCCGCGCGCAGATCGCCGTGGTGGTAGCTGTCCTTCGCCATGCCTCGATGGTGGCCGATTATCTAGACGTTGACAAGTTTGTGTGTGCAGATCTATCTTGTCACTGTCAAGATTTGCTTCCGATCCACAGGAGTCCCGATGGCACCGTTGGTGGTCCTCGCCGTCGTCACCGCAACCGCCCGGCTCATCGGCTGGCTGATCGGCCCCGCCTGGCTCGATTCGTGGACGCACGCGACCGCGCTCGGGCTGGCCGCGGTGTTCGTCCTCACGGCGAGCGCGCATTTCCTCCAGCCACGTCGCGACGCGCTGATCGCCATGGTGCCGCCGCGACTGCCGAATCCACCCGCACTGGTGACGCTGACCGGCGTGCTCGAAGCGGCGGGCGCGGCCGGCCTGCTCATCCCCGCGACCGCCGACCTGGCGGCGGCCTGCCTGATCGCGCTGCTGGTGGTGATGTTCCCGGCCAACGTCCGCGCCATACGTGCCGACGTGGGGATCAAGACCATGCCGCTGCCGCTGCGGACGCTGATGCAAGCCGTCTTGATCGGGGCTTGCGTGATCGTCTTGGTCGGCTGAACACGACGAAGGCCCGCCCGCGCACCGGAATCCGATGCGCGGGCGGGCCTTTCGCCGCCGACGTGACCACCTGCACCGTGCTGCCACGGCTGACCGAGGCCCCGGAACAGCACGACGCCACTGGGACCTGCCCGGCCGGGCTTCGGCTAGGGACGCCGACCGGGACGAACACTCACTCCGAGCCGAGTGCCTTCGCGATGGTTCGGCGCAGGAACGGTCGTGCCAGATCCTCTGGCAGATTCGCCCAGGCCAGGAAGAACCGGGTCAGCGGGTCGAGCGCGATGTGATGCCTGCCCCGTTCCAGGCCGCGCACGGCGGCCTCGGCGACCCGCTCGGCCGACATCGGCTCGATCGATCCGGTGACGGCCTTGGTCTCCACCGGCTTGCGGAGGTTCTCCTTGGCCAGCCCCGGCGTATCGGTGTCGGCCGGGTAGATCACCGTGACATCCACGCCGCGCGGCTCGACCTCGTAGCGCAGACACAATGCCAACTGCCGGATGCTCGCCTTGGTCGGACCGTAGCCGCTGTAGCCGGGGATGCCGAGGAACGCGGAGGTCGAGCTGACGAGAAGGATCTTCCCCCGCGACCGTTCGACCATGCCGGGCAGTACCTGACGCACCGCGTGCACGGCGCCGAGATAGTTCGCCGACATCTGCACCTCGAACTCGCCGGCATCCACCTCGAGAAACCGGCCGGGCAGCGTGAGTCCCGCGCAGCACGCGATGACCTCGCACGGCCCGTTCCGCTGCTCCAATTCCGTGATGGCGGAGGCGAGTTGGTCCGGACGCGTCACGTCGGCGGTGGCCCGGTCCGCGCCGAGATCCTTCGCGGCGTCGCGCAGCGGCTGTTTCCGGCGCGCGATGACGGAGACCCGCGCGCCACGCCGCGCGAAGGCTCCCGCCACCGCGGCGCCGATCCCTTCCGATCCGCCCGTGACGATGACGTGCTTGCCGACCCAGTCGCTGCCCCGTGCCATCGCGGTGATCCTCAGGCCCGGCTCGCGGTGACGATCTCGGCGATCCGGTCCCGCCACAGCAGGTAGGTGCCGGACGTGCCGTCGTCGGGCAGGCCCTCGAGCGCATTCTCGATCAGCGCATCGGTTTTCGCGACGGTGGTGCCGCAGAACACCTGCGCGGCCGCCTCGCTGTGCTCGTTGACGCTGTCGGTCTGCTGCCGGATCCGCGCCACCATCGCCGAACCCAAGGAGAGCTGCGGACGGAATTCACCGGCCAGGTCCCAGACTTCTTCCATGGCGTCGGGTGTGACACCGCCGGCGAAGGTGACCGCGATGCCGACGCCGCTCCACAGATCGGCGTGCCGCTTCGGGTCGAACTCGTCGATCATCCGCACGACACCGGCCGGGCTGCCGCCGCCGATGAACCACAACGCACGGCCGGTGCCCTGAGTCATGATGCGCTGCAGATTGTCACGGTCACCGAGCCAGCCGGGGAAGCGGGACTCGACATGCTTGTCGCGCACGTAACGCTGCATCTGGAAGAACGCCTTGAAGAAGCCGTAGCCGTCGATGGCGAGCCAGCGGAACAGCGGGTGCTCCGGAAAGACCTTGCTCCACCGGAACTTCGGGATCTTCGCCATCGCCAGGCCGACCCCGACGTACATGGTCAGGGCGTACTGGCTGGCCGGGCCGCTGATCAGTTCCGCGGCCCGGCGGCCGGGGGACAGCGAGTCGATCGCGGTGAGACCGACCGCGGCGCCCTCGTAGGCGAACCCGCGGTACTTCGGCGGCACCTGGAGCAGAGCGGCGATCAGCTCGTCATTGTTCGAGCTACGCACCGCGGAGTCGATGCCGCTGACCAAATGCATGGTCACCTGCTCGAGCTCGAGCGCGGTCGCCTGATCGGGCTGCTCGAATCCACTCATCACTCGGCGGACGCTGGCCGGGCTGGGGACGAACAGGGCCGCGCGCAGCGGACCCAACGGCGAGGACATAGGGTGCTCCAATCGTCAAGGGATTCGAGGGATGAAAGGACGGAAGACGCCGTCGAAGAACGTCAGCGCGCCCGAGGCGGCCAGTTCGGCGTCGCGTTCGGCGTGTACGACCTCGCCGATGACGATGCTGTGGTCGCCGCTGTCGAAGACGGTGTCGAGCTTGCACTCCAGGCCCGCCGCCGCGTTCGCCAGCATCGGCGCGGCGGTGTGTGGTCCGGGAAACCACTCGACCTGGTCGAATTGCGCGCTGCCGTCGGGGCGCGCGGAGTCGGCGAAATACCGTGCCACCGGCTCCTGTCGGCCCGAGAGCACCGAAACGGCGAACGCGCCCGCCTCGTGGATCGCCCGGTGCAGGCGCGCCGTGTGGGCGACGCACACCAGGACCAGCGGGGGATCCAGCGAGACGGACGTGAACGCGTTGGCGGTCATCCCGTGCGGCCGTGGCCACCCGGTGGTGACCACGGTGACACCGGTGGTGAAAGCGCCGAGCACGCGGCGCAGCTCGGCGCTGTCGGTCATGGGCGGGCCGCCTTCGTCGCCAACTCGGCGGGCTCGTCCTCATCCGGGGCGACCGGACCCTGCGGTTCGGATGCGCTCTGCTCGGTGGAGCGCTGCTGCCACCACTCGACGCCACTGCGCACCCACCAGTAGATGCCGCGGGCGGAACACACGATGACCAGCGCGAAGAACAACCCGTACGAGATGTGCAGCGCGGTGACCACGCCGTACAGGATGCCGACCGACGCGCCGAACATGATCTGCTGCTTCTTGCCCGACGGCGTGGTCCCGGGATCGGTGACCATGTAGTTGCTGAACAGCACGAACGCCAGGCCGGTCATCATGCTCAGACCGGCCAGGATCGAGACGTTCGGTTCGAAGATCCCGCGCACGATGGCCTGCAGCGCGAACGCGGTCACCCAGGCGAAGATCAGCGGCATCTTCTTCGTCAGCTTGGCGTTCAGCATGGTGCCGGTGGTCAGCAGCAGGAGCACGATGATCGCGTCCGGCGGCCCGGAGATGTACTCGGTGAAGTGGTACGGCGGCGCCACCGAGATCATCGGGAACACCAGGAAGGCCACCACGATCCCGAAATTCGACGGGTTCATGAAGTGCCGCCACTTGCCGTTGATCTTGGCGCGCAGCACCCACTTCGTGCCCACCGCGACCACGACGCCGAAGATCACCGGCCACAGCTTGTCGTGCGCGAACACCAGGAAGTTGAACGCCAGACCGGTGATGTGCGCCGGCAGCAGGAACTCGAACAGCCCGCGCGGGCCGCGGCCCATGAAGGCGGGCGGCCGCTTGTACGCCCACGCGGCGAGGACTTCCAAGCCGATTTCGGTGGAGTACGCGGTGGCCAGCGCGATGAACGGCCACAGGAACGGCTGCTCGAAACCGAGCAGCGGGAACCCGATCACATTGAAGACCGTGATCGAGATGGCGAAGTTGCGCAGCGCCAGGTAACGCGGATCTTTCGTGGGCGCCGGCGCTTCCACCCACTCCTTGGCGAACTCGGTTCCCGATTTCTGCAGGGCCGAGATGCGTTCCGCAGTGGTGGTGGTGGCCGTGCCTTTGCCGCCGGGGCCGCCGTTGGCCGCGCTGCCGTTGCCGTCTGGACTGCCAGTGGTTTCGGGATGGCCGTTCGACGCGGCCACCGCGTCGTCCGGATCCTTCTTGTCGTTGTCGCTCATCGCTGCTTGACCTCCTGCGCGTCCGAGGCGAGGTTCACGGTGTGCCAGCCCGGCGCGAGCTGGAGGGTTTGTTCGTGCGGCGTGCCGTTGTTCGCACGCCACCGGATCAGGACGTTCAGCGGTGCGGCCGGATCGACATCGCCGAGACCGAGATGTACTTCGGTCGCGCGCTTGCCGGTGTGCCCGCTGCCGCCGTCGACGTAGCTGGTGATCAGCCGGCCGTCCGGCGTGCGCACCTCCACTTGGGCGTCCACCGCGGGAACACCCTGGACCGGGAGCCCGGCCGCGGTGGTCGTGGTGGTTGCGCCCTCCCAAGTCGGCTTGACCAGCTTCAGGCCGAGGAACTGGCCGTTGTTCGCCTTGTTGTTGTGATAGAAGGTCGGATCGCCCCATTGGCGGGCGACGGCGAAGCTGAGCGCGCCGTTGCCGGAGGTGTCGCCGACGGCGATGCCGCGCGAGGGGACGGGGGTGTCCATCCCGAGCGCGTGGGTGAGGTTGGCGAACTTGCCGTCGTCCCGGCGGCTGAAGAAGCCGACCGGATCGCTGCCGGCCAGATCGGCGTCCGCGCCGACGATCGGCCAGGCCCACGGGTACTTGACCAGTTCGTCGTTCATGGTGCCGAGTTCCTGGATCTGCGGCCACCGGTTGGTGTCGCCCTTGATCATGCCGGTGGCCTGGACCAGCTCGTTGCGGCCGTCGTTGTCGAAGTCGCCGGTCTTGGCGTCCCAGCCCCAGGTCTCCCAGGCCAGGCCGACATCGGTCCCGCGGTTCTCGAACGGCGCGACGCCCTCGGCCAGCTGACGGGCGGCGTCCGCGGTGTCCTTGGCCGTGTTGTACCAGGCGAAGTGGCCTTCCATCAGCGCGAACCGCACCGCGATGTTGCTGACGAACAGGTCCGGCATGCCGTCGCCGTTCAGATCGCCGAATTCCGCGGCCATGCCCTTGTCCGAATCATGGCCCATCACATACGACTTCGGGTCGGTGAGGCCGCGCTCGCCTTCGGCGAGATGGAAGCGGATGTCACCCGGCGTGGACTGGTTCACGAACAGGCGGTCGCGGCCGAAGTCGTTGGCCACGTACAGCTCCGGGAGCTGGTCGCCGTTGAGGTCCCTGGACGCGGCGGCCAGCGCCCATCCGGTGTCCGTGCCGATCGGGAACGGATTGGCCGCCTCGCGGAAATCGGCGGTCGGCTCGTCGCCCGACTTGGCGGAGGCCAGCGTGAAGATTCGGGCCTTGCCGCCGTTGCGCGCGTTGGACAGCGAGTCGCTCATCCGCAGCGCGAGCTTGGCGTCGTCGGTCAGCACGTCCATGTCGGGGAAGTAGTTGCCCAGGAAGATGTCCGGCTTGCCGTTGCCGTCGAAGTCGGCGACCGATACCACCGCGGTGATCCAGCGCTGGCCGTGATAGCTGCCCGGCGGGGACTCGGGCGATGGGACCAGGTCCACCGGACGGAAAGCCTTGCTGTCCAAGCGGTTGGCGTTCGAGCGCTGCAGATAGAGGATCGGCGTGCGGCCGTAGAACTGAACGAGCGCGTCCATCCGGCCGTCACCGTTGAAGTCGCCGGGTGTGCAGCCCGACGGCACACTGGACTCGTCGATGGGTAGCGGCTTGGGATCCAGCACGAACGGCTCGTAGCGGCTGGTGTTGCTGTCCGGCGTCGGGCTCAGGAAGACGGTGTCCGAGCGGGGATCGACGACGCACAGGTCGTCGGCCAGCCGGTTGCCGTCGAAGTCGTTCATCGCGATGGCCGCGCCGATCGATGAGATCCAGGCCGCCAAGTGGTCGTAGGCCGGACGCACATGGCGGATCTTGCGATCGGTCGGCAGTCCCTTGGGCAGGGCGATCGGCATCGGGGTGAAGTCGAACTTGCTCGCGATAGGCCCGCCCGCGTCGTCGTGGATGGGCAGCAGCGCCGAGCGCGCGGGAATGAACAGTGAGCCCATCAGCAGCAGGGCTACCGCGGGTACCACGGCTTTTCGGAGGAGGGACCGGTTGATGGGAATTTTCACGAGCGCTGTTCCTCCTCATGAGCGAGAGTGAATTGCTTTCCCGCGGTATCCGCGAGTCCGTCGAGCACCTCGCGCAGCGTGGCCAGCGCCTGGTCCATTTGCTGCTCGGTGTGCCTGCAGTTGATGAAGAACCGCAGCCTGGCCTCTCCGGCCGGGACGACCGGGTGGGTGATGGCGTTGACGCTGAAATCGCGCTGCAACATCGCCAGTGCGGCCAGCACGGCGGGTTCGTCGGCGCCGGTCATGACCGGGATGATCGGGGAATCCTCGGACGTGCCGATGTCGAAGCCGAATTCCCTGGCGCGGCGGTGGAAGTATTCGCTGTTTCGCCGCAGCTGGGTCACGCGCTCCGGCTCGTCGCGCAACACCTCCAGCCCGGCCAGCGCGGCGCCGATGGCGGACGGGGCGGGTGCGGCGGTGTACATGCTCAATCCGCCTGCGACGTATTTGAATCCGTCGACCAGTTCGCGGTTGCCCGCGAGATAGCCGCCGACGCTGCCGAGCGCCTTGGACAGCGTACCCATCCAGACGTCCACGGCGTCGCCGGGCAGGTCGAACAGTTCGCGCACACCGTGGCCGGTAGTGCCGAGGGTGCCGAACGAATGCGCCTCGTCGATCATGATCGAGCAGTCGTAGCGGCGGGCCACCTCGATGATCTCGGGGAGCCGCACCACATCGCCGTCCATGCTGTAGAGACCCTCGATGATCACCATGGCCCGGTCGAAACTGCGCCGGGACATCTTCAGGATGGTCTCCAGCGACTCGGGATCGTTGTGCCGGAACGAAACCCGTTTGCAGCGCGACCATTCGGTGCCGGAGACGATACTGTGGTGGATCAGTGCGTCGCAGACGGCGAGATCGCGCTTGCCGAGCAGGAATCCGACCGCGGCGGCATTGGTCAGGTAACCGCTCGCGGTCACCAGCGCGGCCTCGGTGTCGTAGATGCGGGCGAGCTCGGCTTCCAGCTCACGGTAGATCGGCAGCTCGCCCGCCACGATGCGGACCGCGGCGGCGGAGGTGCCGTACTGGTCGATCGCGTCCTTGGCCGCCTGCCGCACCCGCGGGTCGGCGGCCAGGTCCAGGTAGCCGAAGCTGCTGAAATTCACCACGTCCCGGTCGGCCATCCGGGTCACCGCACCGCTGATGCCCTCGTGCGGCAGGTAGTACGGGTTGACGAGACCGATCTGCTGGACCCAGGTGTCGAACCGGCCGAACCGCTGCGCGGCCTCGAGCACGCCGGGGTGGTCGCGGAAGGACGTGTGCGCGGCCCCGCGCCGCGCGCCGTTGCCGTCGGCCGCGGTCGACGTTGCCGTCGCGGATCCGTTCATGGCCTTGGGGGATCCGTTCGTGGCCTTGGCGGAGCCGTTGCCGCCTTCCGTCACCTTCGTGGTCGCTGGGGCGGCGGTCGTTTCGCCGCCCGCGTGCCTGGCCAGCAGCGCCCGGGCCAGGTCACGGGAGTTGTTGCCGGTCAATTCGTCCTCGCTCTCGCCGCACGCTCTTCTTCTTGGGCAATCTGCTCGGCAATTCGCGCGCCGAGCCCCCGCAACGTCAGTCCGATCACCGCCAGCACCGACAGCTGGGTCCCGAGCACCTGCACGACGCGTGCGGCGAACTCCATACCCATCAGTGAGTCCATGCCGAGTTCCGGCAGCGGAGTATTCAGATCCACGGTCTCGGGGTCGACGCCGAGCACCGCGGCGAGCTGTTCGGCGAGCAGGTAGGCGACCACTTCGCCGCGCTGCTCGACACCCAGCTGCAGGATTTCCGCCCGCAGCGCCTCGGCCCCGGATGCGCCTCCGCCCGCGGCCGCAACCTGCTCGGCGAAGCGCGGCGTGCGCGCGGACGCCAGGTGCGCCAGCGCCCACTGACTCCAATCCACGTCGAACACCACGGCCTGGGTCAGGTTCAGCCGCAGGCATTCACCGAGCAGATCGGTGGCCAGGTCCATGTCCACCGAGCGGTAACCGGTCCGCTCCGCGTACCGGGTGACCGCCTCGTAGTCCGCCATCCCGCCGCCACCGCTCATGAAGCCCCAGTTCACCGCCAGTGCCGCGGCGCCGCGGGCGCGCCGGGTGGCAGCGATCATGTCGAGCACGGAATTGGCTGCCGCGTAACCGAATTGCGGGAGGATGCCGATGACGCTGCTCGCCGAGGAGAACAGCACGAACATGTCGAGGTCGATGTTCGCGGCGGTGATCGCGGTGTCCAGGTTCAGCGCACCGGCCACCTTCGGCCCGAAGATCTCCGCCAGCGACTCTGCGGTGATCTGCGGGACCTCGCGGTTGTTCACCACTCCCGCGGCGTGGAACACCCCGCGCAGCGGGTGACCGCTGCGCTGGATGCGCTCGATCAGCGCGGCGACGGCGTCGTAGTCAGCCATGTCGAGGCGTTCCTCGACGACCTGCACTCCGGCCGCGGCGAATTCGGCCACGGCGGCACGGGCCGCATCCCCGGTAGCGCCGCTGCGCCCCGCCAGTACCAGGCGACGGGCGCCGCCGCGGACCAGCCAGCGCGCGGTAGCCAGACCGAACGCGCCGAACCCTCCGGTCACCAGATAGTTGCCTTCGGGATCGATGGGCAGTGTGGGCCGCTTGGGCAGCACCACGGGATTCGGCTCGCGCAGGTCGAGAACCACCCGGCCGGTGTGCTTGGACCGCACCACGGTTTCGAATGCCTCGGCGGTCGCGTCGAGCGGAAACGCGGTGTAGGGCAGGTATTCGTAGATGCCCTGGACGCACGCTTCGGTCACCCGGCGAATCCCGTTGCGGACGATTTCCGGACGCACGGCCAGGATGCGGTCCATGTCCACGGCGAAGAACGACAGGTTCCGGTCGAACGGGCGCAGGTCGATGGTCCCGCCGCCGTAGATGTCGGCCTTGCCGATCTCGATGATCCGCCCGAACTCGGCGGCCACGCGCAGGTTCTGCTGGAGGATCTCGCCGGGGGCCGAGCTGTAGACCACGTCGACGCCGCGCCCGTCGGTCAGGACGAGCACATCGTCGACGAAGCTGATCGAGCGTGAATTGATCACCTCGTGTGCGCCGAGCGCCGTGGCCATTGCACGCCGCTCGTCCGAGCTCGCCGTCGCGATCACCCGCGCGCCGCGGTTCACCGCGACCTGGACCGCCGCCATGCCCATGCCGCCCGCCGCGCCGTGCACCAGCACCGTTTCGCCTGGTTGCAGGCGCGCGAGGTCGTCGAAGGCGTACTCGGCGGTGAGGGCGGGCAGCGCCGAGCTCGAGTGGCAGGGGTCGATCTCCGCGTCCACGAAGTCCAGGGGCATCGTGGCGCCGTCGTCGGGCCGGATGGTGAGGTAGCGGCGGACCATGTCCCTGGTGCACACCGACATCCGGTCGCCCACCGCGACTTCGGTAACGCCTGGGCCGACCCGCTCGACGACGCCGTAACCGTCCATGCCCAATGTGGTGCCGAAATACGTTCCGGCGAGCTCTTTCTCGGTGAGCACGCCGAGCACCTTCAGGGCGTCCTTGTAGTTGAGGCCGACGGTGTCCACTCGGATCTCGATCTCGCCGGGCCCCGGCGCGACCCGGTCCGCGGCGCGCCAGGCCAGATCCGACAGCATGCGCGAACGCGGAATCTCCAGACGGAACGACGATTCCGGATCGGCCAGCGGCGCGGGCTCATCCCAGCTCGCCAGCCGCTCGCGCAGTGACCGGCGTAGATGCAGAGCCCAGCACGCGCCCGCGCGCAGCGCAACTTCGTCGGCCGACCCGTCGCCGAGCACCTGATCGACGATGTCGGCGGCGCGGGTGGTGGGTTCGGTGTCGACCAGCCGCCACTGCACCGCGGGCTGTTCGTTGCGCAACGTGCGCCGCGCGCCGGTCAGCGCCGCCTGCGCGGGCTGTGCGAAGTCGTCGGTCGGCAGGCAGAAGGCGCGCTCTGTGACGACCACCGCGCGCATCTCGGCAGCCGGGGCTTCGCCCTTTTCCTCGCCCATCACCAGTTCGCCGACCGCCTTGGCGACCAGTGCGAGCCCGTAGGCGTTGGGCACGGCGTCCAGTTCGGCGCCGGACACCACGACGAGGCGTGTGCGCGCCACGTCGGATCCCTGCTGAGCGGCGCGCAAAGCCGCGAGCACGTGGTCGGCGGCGCCGGTTTCCTCCGGCACCAGGGTGAGGAGCTCGGACGCGGTGCGGGCGCCGGCGATTTCCTTCGCCCGCTGCGACACAGTGCTGCCCAGGCTGACCACGAGCAGGAACTCCTCGCCGTCGGCGGGCTCGTCGGTGGCCGGGGCGTCGTCGATGATGGACCACACCGGCTCGTAGAACAGCTCGTCGAGCCGGTCGTGCAGATCCGGCTCGGCCGCCAGGCTGGCGAATCGTACGCCCGAAAGCGCGAGCGCGACAGCACCTTCCGGCGACGCGACGGTGATATCGGCGCACAGCGGATCGCCGTCG
Source organism: Nocardia sp. NPDC051787 (assembly GCF_040681325.1). NCBI lineage: Bacteria > Bacillati > Actinomycetota > Actinomycetes > Mycobacteriales > Nocardiaceae > Nocardia > Nocardia sp. NPDC051787. The sequence goes on along the minus strand of NZ_JBFAYO010000006.1, from coordinate 47,347 downwards.
ACCCGGTGGACCAGGACCACGGCCTGTTCGGGCAGCGGCCCGGTCCAGCGGACCCCGGCGACCGAGGACGGCACCACGACGCTCGCACCCTGTGCGGTCTGGGCATAGAGGGCGGCGAAGCACTGCAGCGCGGCGTCGACCGCCGCGGGGTGAGCCAGGTGCGGCAGGGTCGGCGCGCTGTCGGCCAACGGTGTGAGATCGAGCTCGGCCAGCACGGAGTCCGCGCCGACCTGCGCCCCGGTGATCAGCCGGAAGCTCGGGCCGTAAGCCAGCCCGTGCGCGGCGAGCCCGTCGTAGAGCGTCTCCGCCGCCACGTCCACCGCGCCCACCGGTGCGGTGAGGTCGATCGTGCGCGCGTCGACGTCCGCCTCGATCAGCCTGCCGTGCGCGTTGACCGTCCAGGTGGTGCCGGTGGCGGCGCGGGAGCGCAGGGTGAACCGGCGGGTGGTCTCCTCGACGGTGAGTCGCAGCACCGGCACGTCGTGCTGACCGATCACCAGCGGCGCGACGAACTCGACCGACTCCAGCCCGAACGCCGTGCGGCCCGTGCGCACCGCGACGGCGCTGAGCGCGGCGTCCAGGTAGGCCGCGCCCGGTAGCACGACCGACCCGTCCACCACGTGATCGGGCAGCCACGGCAGCGCGGCCACGGACAGCTCGACCTGCCACTCCGGCGCGGACGCCGCGGTGCGCTGGCCCAGCATGACGTACCCGTCGGTGGCCCCGACGCGATCGGCTTCGATCGCGGGGTCCTCGGTCCACAGGGTGCGGCGCTGCCACGGGTAGCGCGGCAGATCCAGGTGCGGGGCAGGGGTTTCCGGCGCGCCGGGCACGGACGTGGTGTCCATCCCGCCCGCTTGGTACAGCTCGCCCACCGCGCGCAGCAGGTTGTCGCGGTCGTCGGCGTCGCGGGAAAGCGTGCTGATCGCCGCGCCGTCGAGGCTGCGGCGCACGAATGCCTCCCGGATGTTGCCGCTGAGCACCGGGTGCGGCCCCACTTCCAGGAAGACCCGGTGACCCGCGTCGAGGAGGCTGTCCACGGCCGCGCCGAACAGCACCGGCTCGCGCACGTTGCGGCACCAGTAGGCGGCGTCCCAGTCCGGGCTCGACAGTTCGCCGCCGGTGACGGTGGACCAGATCGGCAGCTGCGCGGGCCGCGGCGCGAGATCGGCCAGCACCGTGGTGAGATCACCGAGAATGGGGTCCATCAAATGGCTGTGGTAGGGCACTTCGACGCGCAGCGCCTTGGCGAAGACGCCCTCGTCGGTGAGTTCGGCCCGGATCCGGTCCAATTCGGCCGGATCGCCGGACAGCGTGGCCGCGGAATGGCTGTTGACCGCCGCGACGCAGACGCCATCGACGCCCGAGAGGCGCTCGCGCAGTTGCTCTTCCGACAGCCCGACGGCGAGCATGCCGCCGGTGCCCGCGGTGGTGGCCTGCAACCTGGCGCGGTGGTAACTCACCAGCAGCGCGTCGCGCAGCGACAGCGCACCCGAGACATAGGCCGACGTCACCTCGCCGACGCTGTGGCCGACCACCGCGGCGGGGCGGATGCCGAGTTCGGCCAGTTCCGCGGTGAGCGCGGCCTGCACCAGGAAGTTCGCCGGCTGGGCGTAGGCGGTCTCGGTGATCCGCGACTCGTCCTCCGGCCGCAGGAGTTCCTCGACGATCGACCATCCCGCGATCTCACGGAAGATCTCGTCGATCGAGCGTGCCGCGGCGGCGAAATGACCGCCGGCCTCTAGCAGGCCGCGCGCCATGCCCCACCACTGCGGGCCCATTCCGCTGAACACGAACACCGGCTCGGCGGAGCCGTCAGTGAGTGCGCGGGCGGGCGACTTGCCCGCGCCCGCGGCGAAATCGGCCAGCTGGGCCCGTAGGTCGTCGCGGTCGCGGTAGGCGAACGCGGCGCGAATCGGATGGTGCGCGCGCTGGGTCCATGCCGCCTCGGTCACCGCGCCGACGGGTGCGGTCTCGGTCAGCTCGTGCAGCTGGGTGGCCATGGTGCGCAGCGCGGTCTCATTGCGCGCCGACAGTGGCAGCACCGTGATCGATGTCCGCTCGGCATCCTGCCTTGGCGCTTCGGGCGCGCGGGTGAGGACGGCGTGCGCGTTCGTTCCGCCGTAGCCGAAGCTGTTGACCGCCACCGCGGCCTTCCCGTCGGTGTTGGGTAGCGGCTCGGTCTCCAGCGGAATCCGTACCCGCAGCTCGTCGAACCGGATCTCCGGGTTCGGGTTGTCCAGCCGCAGCTGCGGCGCGATGACGCCGTGGTGCAGGGTCAGCGCCGCCTTGATGACGCCGGCGACGCCCGCGGCGGCTTCGGTGTGCCCGATGTTGTTCTTCACCGAACCGACTGGCAGCGGCTCGTCGCGGCCCTCGATCGCGCCGTACACCGCACCCAGCGCGGCCAATTCGAGCGGGTCGCCGACCGGGGTCCCGGTGCCGTGCGCTTCCACGTAGCGGATGTCGTGCGCGTCGATGCCGGCCAGCCGGTGCACCCGCCGGGCCAGCGTCGCCTGCGCGTCCGGGTTGGGCACCGGGATGGCCAGCGTGCGGCCGTCCTGGTTGACGCCGCTGCCGCGCACCACCGCGTAGATCCGGTCGCGGTCGCGGACGGCCGCCTCCAGCGACTTCAGCACGACCGCGCCCGCGCCCTCGCCGCGGCCGTACCCGTCGGCCGCTGCGTCGAAGGACTTGCACCGGCCGTCCACGGAAAGGAAGCGTCCCTTGCACATCGAGATGAACGCCTCCGGCCGCAACATCGCGTTGGCGCCGCCGACGATCGCCGTCTCGCATTCCCCCGACTCCAGCGCGAGCACCGCTTGGTGCAATGCGACGAGTGACGAAGAGCAGGCGGTATCGATGGTCATGGTGGGCCCGAGCAGGTCCAGCAGGAACGCGATGCGTGCCGACAGCAGGGTGTGCGACGAGCTGGTCGGGCTGTGGCTGTTGATCGAGGCGCGGGACACCGCTCCGCTGCGCACCAGCGCGTTGTCGTTCATGAAGCCGCCGACGAATACCCCGACCTCGCGACCGCTCACCCGGCCCGCCATCCCGGCGTCGTCGAGCGCCTCCCAGGCGACCTCGAGCAGCAGCCGCTGCTGCGGGTCCATGATCGAGGCCTCGCGCTGGGAGATACCGAAGAACTCGGCGTCGAACTCCCACAGCGGCTGGGTCAGGAATCCGCCGTGTCTGGTGTACATCCGGCCCGGCGCGTCCGGGTCCGGGTCGTAGAACTTCGCGAGGTTCCAGCGGTCCGGCGGCACTTCCACGACGCCGTCGCCCTTGCGCACGACGAAGTCCCAGAAAGACGCCGGGTCGTCGATGCCGCCCGGAAAACGGCAGCCGATACCGACAATTGCTACATTGGGCATGCAAAATCCCCTGATGCTCAGGTATTCGAAAAACGCCCGCGGTTTCAGATACGGCGCCATCGAATCAGCGTGGAGACAACCGGAATGAGACGCCGGCAAACATGTTCCGTCGCAGGCGCCGTCCGGAGGTGAAGTAGTTCCGTGGTCGGATGTCAGTGTCCACCCATGGTAGGAGCGTCGATTCGCGGAGGTCAATACGGAATCGCGCGGTACACGGGCGAAAACCCTTGTGCCATTTGCTGATATCAAATTGATAATCACCGCAGGTCAGGGCTGGTATGACAGCATTATTCGCCTGTTATTACAGGGTTATCGTGTGCCGAATCCCGTCGAATTACATCGTTATTCGCACCGAAGGTGCGGAGAGGCCGTGGGAACGGCTACCATGGCTCGTCGATTACGCACTCGGGGTGAAAGGCGATACGCCGTGGATCCGTACAACACCGGACAGTTCCGAATCGATGCGGAAGCTGAGCCCATCGAAAGCGTGGCATGGCTGACCGAATTCACCGAAAAGTACATCGCGGGTTGGAACGGCGCGGACCCGGCGGCGGTCGCGAAATGCGTCACCGAGGACACCATCTGGCACGATCCGTCGATGTCCGAGACCGCGCACGGTCGCGCGGGAGTCGAGAAGTTCGTCGCCGACACGGTGCGCTCGTTTCCGGACGTGGCCTATGCCAATCCCTTTCCACCCGTGCTGGCCGCGGACAACCGGCTCGCCATCGTGCCGTGGCGGATGACCGGTACGCATCTCGGTCTGATCGACCCACCCGGGTTCGCCGCCACCGGCAAGAAGTTCGACCTGCTGGTGATCGATCTCTGGCAGTTCCGCTCCGGGCTGATCTGGCGCAGCCATGCCTCCTGGGATCTACAGGAGATGCTGCTGCAACTGGGCCTGATGCCGCCGCGCGGCAGTGCCGCCGAACGCGCGATGGCGCGCGCCCAGCGGGTCAGGTCCCGGCTTCCGTTCTGAGCCGGTATCAGTCGCCGGGCGCGGCGGTGAACCGCTCCATCGCCACGATGACCGCGGTGCCGACGGTGTCCAGTTCGGCGCCCATGCCGACGAGCAGATTCACGATGGCGGGCACCAGCACCTCGAGGAGGCCGTCGTCGCCGAGGTGCCCCGCCATCTCCAGTTGGATGAAGCCGAACAGGCCCATCCACAACTGTGCGGCCGCCGAACGGACGTCGGGAGTATCGATCAGTCCCGCGTCCTGCGCCCGCCGCACCGCCCCGACCACGTGGTCGAACGTTTCCTGGTAGTGCTCGAACTCCGAGTCGTGCCCGGCCACCAGCACATTCCCACGGTTGATCTTCATATCGATGCGCGTTCCGGTGCCGAACATCAGCTGGAACAGCTCCGGCCTGCGCCGCGCCTCGTCGCGGAAGACCAGGCCCAGCGCCAGCAGATCGGCGATCGGCTCGTCGGTCACGCCCGCCTCGCTCATGCGCTTGCCCAGTTGCGCGAAGCCGGCCGAACCCGCGGCGCGGATCAGGCCGGGCATGCCACCGAAGTTGGAGTACACCGCCATCGTGGAGACTCCGCACATGCGCGACACACGGCGGACGGTCAGGGCGTGCAGGCCCTCGGTGGACACGACCTCCACGGTCGCGTCGATCAGGCGATCGCGCAGTGCGGTGTTCATCGCTTCCGGTGCGGCGGGCGGACGCGCGGCTAGTTCGGTCATTCCGGCAGTTTGCTTGCTCATCGCTTCCGTTCCCCAAACACGGTCAAGCCGTGACGCATAGGCCCGTTAGGGTGGTGTGCACCCTGCCACGTCGCCGAAGCAGTACCAGGGGAACGACTTCGGTTCCGATCGATGCCCCATCGATTCGCTCGGTCCGGGAAGCTGATCGTGGTTCATCGCGCACAGATATCTCCGTCCTTGCCGCACGAATTGGCGGGCAGAGCGTGAGGTGAGGCCGCGGTCGCGGGCTACGAAGAGCGGGCGCACCCGCCGGGAGGTGCGTGTCGGAGGTGAGTGTCGTCACTGAGACTCTATGTGATAGAGAGTAACACCCACAGTCGTTATGCCAAATGTTTTGCGTCCTTTTCGAATTCGTTCTCCAGGGCCGCGCTGTGATATCCGACGGTCGAGACGGCATAGTCCTGTTCACGGTGACAATCGGCCTCCGCCTCCACTCAGTAAGCGGCAACTCCTGTCGCAAATAGGACAAAGCGGGCATGCGCTCGGTGGGTGGGGTAGTGGATCGCGTACCTGTCAAGATCGACCTCGGACCAGTTGGTGTGCGGCGGGCCGCCTCGCGGATCCGTGCGTGGTCCGGATCCGGGACGGCGAAACGCCAGGGCAGGCGATGACGCGCCTCGGTGACCGGCTGCTGCCGGTTCTCCAGGGGGGCGGTCACAAACACCCGGCAACGGTATCGTCCACGGGGGACAGTTTCGTGGGTGGGAGCACTATCGATGTTGTCACCTATTCCGGGAGTCATCGCATGGCCTGCGATCGGCCTCGTCGCCGCCGTCCTCGCGGGCCGGTCGGTGCTCATGCGCGACACCGTCGTAGATCAGCTGATCAACCGGCTGTTCCTGTGGGGTTTGCTGAGCTTGCTGCGGTACCGCTGCGCCATGGCGCCCGGTGTCGCGAGCCTGGCCCATCAGCTGGCGCTCGGCTGCACGGTGATGTCGTCGATGTGCCTGCAGGGGATCGTCCGTGTCTGGGCATTCGACGCGGACCCTGTCGCTGTCTGGCGCAGGCACCGCGTCTGTGGTGTGGTCGCCGCCGGATGCGCCGCGACCATCCTGCTGGCGGGCACGTCGGCGCGCCACGAAGGACGACTGGTCGACCTGAGCGTGAGCCGGGGGACATCGTGGTGTGGACCGCGTTCGGCCTGCCCCTGCTCGTGAACACTTCGCTGCTGGCCCGGATGTGCGTGCGGGAGTTGCGGTCCGGTGGGATCGGCGTGGAGGGGAAACCGGTCTGCGGCGGAATGGCGTGGGCAGCAACCCTCTTCGGTACCGATCTGGCGCTGGCGCTGGTGCAGGCGGTCACCGGTCGGCAAGGCGGGGGAGCGCATCTGACCAGGGTGGAAGCGTCGGTCACCGCGTGCCTCGTACTCGACGCGATGTTCATTGCCATTCCGCTGGTGAAGGTGCAGCTCGACGCGGCGGAGCTAGACCGTGCCGGGCGAACCTGCCGCAGGTTGCGGCTGTTGTGGCCGGATCTCACCACGGCGGTTCCCGAGGTCGTCCTGCGTCCCGGCCCGGAGGACCGCGCCGACGCGACGTCCCGGCTGATGCGGATAACCGCTCCGGCCACCGCCGGGTCGGCGGGGTCGGGCTGTCCGCTGACCGACTACGCACGCCAGGTGGCACAGGCGGCCCGCGCGGAAGTCGGGGTCCGCGCCGGTCGGATCGCCCCCGGCCTGGTTGCCGGTGCCCGCGAAGGATTTCGACGCCGGACTGCGGCAACTGCTCGCTCTCGCCCGGGTGTGGCCGACCGCCCGCGCCACCGCGGGGTGAGTGCTGCGGCCTCGTGGGCCCCTAGAGCACTGCTTGGGTCTGGGTGATCTTTGCGACCAGCTTGTCCGCGTCATCCCGGATCGCCGTTTCGACCACGATGAACGAACGTCCGGCGTGCAGCGGAATCGCGATTGCCGTGGCGTAGCCGGAGCGGACGGCGCGGAGGAAGTTCGTCTTCGACTCGACCGTTGTGGTGCCCTGCTTGCCTTCGGGCAGGTTCAGGAACGCGCACACCGCGCCGGTCGCGTCGGCAAGCGACATCAGCGCTCCACCGTGCAGCACGCCACCGAGGGTGCACAGCGACTCGTCCCAGGCCAATCGGCTGCGTACCAGCTCGGGTCCGTGTGCGAGGACCTCGATGCCGAGCCGTTCGGTGAACGGCATGGTCCGGTGGAACAGCGCGGTGCCCGTCTCGTCGATCATGAGCGCGATCCTGCCCGACGCCGCGCGTGGCGTCGATTACGCCGCAGGTAAGCAGATCCGGCGCGGGCGTTGCGCAAGGGAGATCTCGGCATCGGTTCGATATCGGTCCGCCCGGGGCGAAACGCTTCGCCGTGTGCGCGGGTATCAGGACATGAACCCGTTGAACAGGAGAAACGCGATGACCGACCTCCGGCCGTTCTATCGGCAAGTGCAAACGCACTACGACGTCTCGGACGAATTCTACGCGCTGTTCCTCGACCCCACGATGACCTACAGCTGCGCCTATTTCGAGCGCCCCGACATGACGCTCGAACAAGCGCAGCGCGCCAAGATCGATCTCGCGCTGGGGAAGCTCGACCTGCAACCGGGAATGACGCTGCTCGATATCGGTTGCGGCTGGGGCGCGACGATGGTGCGCGCCGCCACCGAGTACGGCGCCAGGGTCGTCGGCCTGACGCTCAGCCGCAACCAGTACGACCATGTCCGGGCCACGATCGACCGGAAGCGCCTCGCGGGCGCCGAGGTCCGGTTGCAGGGCTGGGAAGAATACGACGAGAACGTCGACCGCATCGTCAGTATCGGCGCGTTCGAGCACTTCCGGCGGGAGCGCTACGCGACATTCTTCGAACGCTGTCATCGGATGCTGCCGCCGGGCGGGCGAATGCTCCTGCACACCATCGTCGGCCACACCCTCGACGACCTCCGGCGCATGAAAATTCCCGTGACCAGGGAGCATGCGCTCTTCCACCTCTTCATCAAGCGGGAGATCTTCCCGGGCGGCCAGCTGCCGCAACCCGCCGAGGTGACTCGGCTCGCCGGTCGCGCCGGCCTGGGCACCGAGAAGATCCAGGAGCTGCGACCGCACTACGCGCGCACCCTCGACTGCTGGGCACAGGCGCTGCGCGAGCACCGTGCCGAAGCGATCGCGATCGCTTCCGAAGAAGTCTACGAGCGCTACCTGAAGTACCTCACCGGCTGCGCGGCGAATTTCCGCAGCGGGCATATCGACGTCATGCAGTTCACGCTGGTGAAGGAGGGTGCCTCCCGGTAGCCGCTCAGCCGCCGGAGGATCCGGTATGCGGCCGCGGCGGCAGCAACCGCCATGGCCCGCAGTTCTCGGTCCGGAACGCGACGTCGGTCGGCTTGATCTCCACGCGGACCGGACTGAGCCGGGTGAAGTTGTTGGCGATGATGTTCTGCATGTTCGTGTTGTCCCCCTCGACCTTCCACAGCCTGCGCCAGTCGCAACCGAAGGCCGGGTCGGAAGTGCCCGGCGCCTCCCATACGCCGGGGAGGATGTCTACGCCGACCAGGTAGACGCCGTCCTGTGGCATGGTGTTCGCGGGTTCGGCCGCCGCCGTTCCCGCGGCCAGCAGGATGACCGCGGAGGCCGCGGCCCCCGCGAGTAGAAGCGTGCTTGCACGCATAAGGGTGTTCTCCTCGACTGTGCTACCGCCGCGTCGCGGCTGTCGTTCGCCCGCCCGCACGGCGGAACCGGGAGATCCCCACATCTCCGCGGCCACACTTACCAGAACAGACCCGGTGGTGTGCCCGAATCCGGAATTCCGGTGCTGTCGAACAACGCTGCGCGCTCCAGTCGCACGATATGTCGTCGCATTCAGCTATTGGCGCTGCTGCCCGCCGTGCAGTGGGCGTGTCTGACCGGCGTTATCTCGGACGACCAGGGCATTTCCGACGCATTCTGCGTGCCGTTCGGCGCTGTGGCGACCCGGGTGATATACGCTCTGCGATCTCTGCGCAAACTGCCGCAGCGCGCCTGATGGCAATGCGCGGCGCAGGCTGTAACACTTCGATAACGCGCCTTGCCTTGCTGAGACAGGCGTTGCCAGAGTGAATCATGGGTTTGGTGTTACAAGTGGGAAGGGAGGGGTGCCCCGTCCCGGGGGCACCGACCGCACTATGAAGCCAAGCATCATCAAGGCCGGTATCTGTACCGCCGTCACGGCCGCGGTAACGATGACGTTGTCCGGGTTGCTCCCTGCCACCGCGCAGGCTGCACCGGCATCGCCGAACATGGCGAACAAACTCGCAGGCAGAACCGTATTCCTCGACCCGGGACACCAGGGGTCGAAGCACTCCGAAAACCTTGCCAGACCGGTCAGCGACGGCCGCGGCGGTACGAAGGACTGCCAGACAACCGGCATGAGCACGATCAACGGCGTTCCCGAACACACCATCAACTGGAACGTCAGCCAGATGGTGCGAACCGCGCTGGAGGGACTGGGCGCGCGGGTTGTGCTGAGCCGCCCGGACGACACGGGCTGGGGTGGCTGCATCGATGACCGGGCGAACGCGGCGACGCAGTCCGGCGCCGCCGTGGCCGTGAGCATCCATGCCGACAGCGCCCCCGCGGAGTATCGCGGCTTCCACCTGATCGTCCCGGAACTGCCGGTTCCGAACGCGGTCGTCAATGAGGTCCAGTCCGGAGCGGGACTTGCCGCGACGCAGGCGGTGCGCGACGCGTACCGGCAGGCAGGCTTCGTCTCGGCGAACTACGGCGGCGTGGTGGACGGCATGCAGACCCGCAAGGATGTCGCCGGGCCCGCGCTGACCGCGGTGCCGCTCGTTTTCCTGGAGATGGGCAACGGAGCCAATCCCGAGGACGCCGCGCTGCTCGAGACGGCGCAAGGCCAGCTGAAACACGCGATCGCCCTCACCACCGGGCTGGTCGGCTACCTGCTCGGTACACCGCAGGCGGGTGCGCCGTCGGATCAGTCGGCGGTGCAGCCCATTCCGCAACCGGGCACGCCATCCGACCGTCCGGCGGGGGAGCAGAGCACTCCGCAGGGGCAGACGGTCCCGGGCACGCCGCAGGGGCAGACGGTCCCGGGCACGCCGCAGGGGCAGACGGTCCCGGGCACGCCGCAGGGGCAGACGGTCCCGGGGATGCCGCAGAGTCAGACGGTCCCGGGGATGCCGCAGAGTCAGACGGTCCCGGGCACGCCGCAGGGGCAGACGATCCCGGGGATGCCGCAGGGCCAGACGGTCCCGGGGATGCCGCAGAGCCAGACGGTCCCGGGCACACCGCAGTCGCAGTCCACACCAGGCACACCTGCGACACCGAACACGCCGGGCACCGCTCAGTCGCCGAGCACACCGTATTCGCAACAAGTACCCGGATTCACCGTGACCCCGGGCTCGATCATGGAGTTGCTGCTACCGCTGGCGAAGTCGCTCGGCTTGGACGACAACGCCATCAGCACGGAGTTGATCGACCTGGCCTACACCCTGGCGGGCATGCTGCTGGGCCCCGCGAAATAGTCCGCACACCGAACCCACCGGACGCCATCCTCGCCGGATCGAGGATGGCGTCCGGCTTTTTCGCACGCTCATGCTGCGCAGTAGGGTGAGCGGAATGGCTGACCGGATTCCTGTTGTGCTCGTCGCGGGGTTTCTCGGTTCCGGGAAGACCACGCTGCTCAACCACCTGCTGCGGAACAATCGGGGTACCCGGATCGGCGTGGTGGTCAACGACTTCGGCGCGATCAACATCGACTCCATGCTGGTCGCGGGGCAGGTCGACGCCATGGTCTCGCTGGGCAACGGGTGCGTGTGCTGCGCGGTCGACGTCACCGAGCTGGACGCGTTGTTCACCCGCCTCGCGCAGCCGCGCGCCGAGATCGACGTGATCGTGGTAGAGGCCAGCGGCCTGGCCGAGCCGCGCAATCTGATCCGGATGGTCGTCGGAAGCGACAATCCGCGCATCCGCTACGGCGGCTTGGTCGAAGTGGTCGACGCCGAGCAGTTCCCGGAGAGCAGCGCACGCCATCCCGAGCTGATCACGCATCTGCGGCTGGCCGATCTGGTGGTGGTGAACAAGGCCGACCGGGTGTCGCCGCAGCAACTGAGCCGGTTGCGTGCGGACGTCGCCGCGCTGGTCGCCCCCGCGCCGGTGTACGGGACGACGCACGGCCGGATCGATCCAGGCCTGCTGTTCGACGAACCGCTGCGGGAAACGCCTCGCGTGGCCGAGCAACTGAGCTTCGACGAACTGCTCGCCGACCACGACCACGACGACCACTCCGGGCACCGCCATCTGCACGACGACTACACCAGCGTCTCGTTCACCAGTGGGCGCGAACTGGATCCGCGCAAATTGATCGGCTTCCTGGAGGACCCGCCGCCGGGGCTGTTCCGGGCCAAGGGCTTCGCCGCGTTCGGCGTGGCCGGCGAACGCAGGAAGTTCGTCCTGCACATGGTCGGCCGCCACATCGTCTTCGAACCGGGCAGCTGGTCGCGGGGCGAACCCCGTGGTGCTCGGCTGGTGCTCATCGGCGCTGGACTGCACACCGACGCAGCCCTGGCCCGGCTGCGGGACACCGTGCACGACGCCGAGGTCCCGCTCGACCCGCAGAGCATGCTCGGCGTCTGGCGCTACACACCGCACTGAGCGCAGCTCGCCACATGTCGCCGGGACCGGGCATTCGGTAGTGGCAACGAGCGGTTTTGCCGCACCGCCGGCTACGCCATCGAGGCGGCCGAGGGCAGGGTCACGCGCGATGACTTCGACGTTCTCGCGATCGCCGAGGTACTCCGGTCACCCGCAGGCATTCACCCATTCGGACAGGCCGTCGGCGAACAATTGCCGTTTCCAGATCGGGACTTCGTGTTTGATCCGGTCGACCAGTTCCGCGCACACCGCGAACGCCTCGCCGCGATGCGCCGCCGCCACCGCGACGACGATCGCGCGATCGCCGATGGCGAGCGAGCCGACGCGGTGCACGGCGGCGACCGGCAAGCCGTGCAAGGTTGCGACTTCCGCGCAGACGGTGTGCAGGAATCGCTCCGCCTGCGGGTGCGCGGAGTACTCCAGAGCCGAAACGGCCTGTCCGCCATCGTGATCGCGGACCTTACCGGCGAACACCACGACCGCGCCGTAGTGCGGTCCGGTCACCGCCGCCTCGACCTCGTCGGGGTCGAGCGGCTGGTCGCTGATCCGGGCGAGCCGGACCGTGGCCTCAGCCGTTGTCATGACTACCACCTCCGGCTACTTGTGCGAGCAGATGATCAAGCAACGGTTCCAGCACCGCGATGCCGTCTTCGACGCCGCCGGGCGATCCGGGCAGGTTCACGATCACCGAGCGGCCCGCAAGCCCGGCCACCCCGCGGCTGAGCGCCGCGAGCGGGAATTTCGCGGTGCCGCGCTGCCGGATCGCCTCCGCGACGCCGGGGAGTTCGCGCTCCAGCAGCGCGAGGGTCGCTTCGGGGGTCGCGTCGGTGGGGGAGGCGCCGGTCCCGCCGGTGCTGATCACCAGCGCGGGCTCGAAGCGCAGCGCGTCGGCCAGACCGTACTCGATATCGTCGTCGGCGTACACCAGCGGACCGCGCACCGAGAAGCCGAGATCGGCGAGCCATTCCACAAGCACGGGGCCGGTGGTGTCGACCCGGGTGCCCGCCGCGACGCCCGTGGAGGAGACCAGCACCACCGCCGAGCGCTCGACCGCATCGAATTCCGGCTCGGTGTCCTCCGAGAATTCCTCACCGGCAACCGCACCGGCCGAGGCGTTCTCGTCGTCTTGCTGCGGAATCGTCGTTTCGGGCTGCTCCGGGGTGGCCGGTCGCTCCCAATGTCCGTGCTTGCCGCCCTCTTTGGTGAGCAGCCGCACGTCGGTGAGCGTCGCCGCGGGATCCACCGCCTTCACCATGTCGTGCAGCGTGAGACCGGCGACCGCGACCGCGGTGAGAGCCTCCATCTCGACCCCGGTGGGTCCCTTGGTCTTCGCGGTGGCCTCGATCGTGATGGCGGTGCCGGTGAATCCGAACTCGACCCGCACCGACGAGAGCGCCAGCTGATGACACAGCGGGATCAGTTCCGAAGTCTTCTTGGCCCCCGCGATGCCCGCGATGCGCGCGGTGGACAGCACGTCCGCCTTCGGCATGTTGTCGGCCCGGACCAGCGCGACCACCTCGGCCGTGGTGCGCAACTCGCCCGCGGCGACGGCGATCCGGGTGGTGTCGTCCTTAGCGCTCACATCGACCATGCGGGCGCGACCTTCGTTGTCGACGTGGGACAGCTCACTCATGCCTCCACCTCGCTGGCGCTCGGCTCCGGCACGAGCGAGCGCTCGGCTGTGTCCATTGTTCGCTCGCTCATAGTGACCACACTCGCACAAGCGCGCCCGCGGGCAGCGTGGTGACCTCGGCGGGCACATCGACCAGCACGTCCGCCCACGCCATGCCCGCCACCAGATGCGAACCGGGCCCCGACACCACCTCGACCGCCTTCGGGTACCGGTGCAGCGGGCGCGATTCCCCGGACCGGGCGCGGACCAGCTTGCCGCGCAGGAATTGCCGCTTGCCCTCCGGGGAGCGCGGCACGGCGGTGAGCAGCGGAAGTTCGTAACTGTCCAGCTCGGGTAAACCGGCGAGGTGGCGCAGGATCGGGCGGGCGAACACTTCGAACGACACCATCGTGCTGACCGGGTTGCCCGGGAAACTGAGCACCGGCACCCCGTCGACGACACTGAGCCCCTGCGGCCCCCCTGGCTGCATCGCGACCGAGCCGAACTGTCCACCGAGCGGCTCTAGCACGTCCTTGACCACCTCGAAGTCACCCTTGGACACGCCACCGGAGGTGAACACCACATCGGCCGCCTTGGTCGCGGCGGACAGCAGCGCGCGGAATCGCACCGGATCGTCGGGGCTGTGCGCCACCGAGACGACCTCGACCCCGTTGGCCGTCAGCGCGGCGGCCAACGCGACGCCGTTGGAGTTGTAGATCTGTCCGGGGCGTAGCGCGGCTCCCGCGGCCACCAGCTCGTCGCCGGTGGTGATGACCGCGCCGCGCACGGCGCCGAACACCGCCACCGTCGGCAAGCCGACCGCGGCGAGAGCCCCGACGTGCCGGGGGGCGAGCATGGTTCCCGCACGGACGAGCAGGTCGCCGGTCCGGACGTCGGTGCCCGGTTCGCGCACGAATTCACCTGCGCGGCGGCCTTGTTCGATGGTCACCGTGTTGTCGTCGGCGTGCGTGTCCTCCACCGGAACCACGCAGTCCGCGCCGGGCGGCAGCGGTGCGCCGGTCATCACTTTCACAGCCGCGCCGGGCGGCAGTGGCGTGCGGCCAGGAGCGCCGGCGGCGACCACTCCGGCCAGCGGCAGCGTGACCGGCGCGACCAGCACGGACTCCGCCCGCACCGCGTACCCGTCCATCGCGGAATTGCGGAACACCGGCAGGTCGATCGGCGAACGGACGTCCTCGGCCAGCTGCCTGCCCAGCGCCCGCGACACCGCGACGGACTCGACCGCGCGCGCGGCCAGCGGCCGCAGCAGCTGTTCGATGCTGTCGCGGTAGTCGTCGACGGGCCTGGCCGAAACGCTCGCGGGCCGGGGGTTCATGCGGTCAGCCTAACTCCCTATGCCAGGGACTTTCCGCCTCCACCGCCTGCGCCGATCCGGTGACAGGGTGTGCGGCGATGTCGCGGTCGTCGGCATGTGGGCGCCTCACGACCGGAGCCCCGCCGCGGTGAGCCATCGGTGGACCTTCCGCCCGCTGCCGATTCGGGCCCGCCGGTCATAATGGACGTGTGACTCTGGTCGAGATCGGGATTCCCGCCGTACGTTCCGGGCGTCCCTCGCTCGACGGCCGTCCCGACGACACCCCCCATTTGCTGGATCGTTTCGGACGCGTCGCCCGAGACCTGCGCGTCTCCATCACCGAGAAGTGCTCGCTGCGCTGTACCTATTGCATGCCGGAGGAGGGGCTGCCGGAGATTCCCCGGCACGAACTGCTCACCGTGGACGAGATCGTGCGGCTGGTGCGCCTCGCGGTGCGCGATCTGGGGGTGCGCGAGGTCCGCTTCACCGGGGGCGAGCCGCTGATGCGGCGCGAGCTGGAGCAGATCATCGCCGGCTGCCACGCGGAGGTCCCGCACATCCCGCTGGCCATGACGACCAACGCCGTCGGGCTCGAGCACCGTGCCCGCGGGCTTGCCGCCGCCGGGCTGCACCGGGTGAACGTGTCGCTGGACACGGTCGACCGGGCCGGTTTCCACCAGCTGACCCGGCGCGATCGTCTCGAATCCGTGTTCGCCGGTATCCGCGCCGCACGGGACGCCGGACTGGCCCCGATCAAGGTCAACGCCGTACTGATGCGCGAAACCCTCGCGGGTGCGCCGGATCTGCTGCGCTGGTGCCTGGACGAGGGCTGCGAGCTGCGGTTCATCGAGGAGATGCCGCTCGACGCCGACCACGAGTGGGCCCGGGCCAACATGGTCACCGCCGCCGAACTGCTCGACGTGCTCGGCACGCGGTTCGAGCTGACCGGGTCCGGCCGCGCCGATCCGTCGGCCCCGGCGGAGAAATGGCTGGTCGACGGCGGGCCGGGGACCGTGGGCATCATCGCCACGGTCACCCGCAAGTTCTGTGACACCTGCGACCGCACCCGCCTCACCGCGGACGGCATGCTGCGGTCCTGCCTGTTCAGTGATCAGGAGTTCGACCTGCGCCAGGCCCTGCGTTCCGGCGCCGACGACGAGGAACTCGCGACGCTCTGGCGCGGCGCGATGTGGAACAAGTGGGCGGGGCATGGCATCGACGCCGAGGGCTTCGTCCCGCCGGAGCGGACGATGGGAGCCATCGGTGGTTGAGATCCGCTACTTCGCCGCGATCGCCGACGCGGTCGGCAAGGACAGCGAGACCCTGGACTTTCCGGCCGGTGCCACGGTGGCCGACCTGCGCGCCACCCTGGCGGCCGCCTACGGCCCGGGGCTGGACAAGATGCTGTCGGTGTGCGCCTACCTGATCGGCGACGAACTCACCCGCGATCCCGCGGCCGCGCTCAGCTCACATGTCGACGTACTCCCGCCGTTCGCGGGCGGATAGGCGTACCTCCTCCGGCCGTGCGCGTTGTGCGTACCTCCGCCTTCGCTCCGGCCGTGCGCGTTGTGCGTACCTTCGAGTCTTCGCTCCGGCCGTGCGCGTTATGCCTACTCCGTCTTCGCTCCGGCCGTGGGCGGGCTCACGACGGACTTCGTCCGGGTTGATTTCGAGTTCGTCCGCGATCTGCTGCGCGCCACCGCGGCGGGACCGGGAGGCATGGGCTGCTGGGGATACGTGAATATTCGGTGCGTGAGGGTGTAGAAAACGGCATGCGCGGTTCGTCGTCCGAATAGAACGGGGTATCCGGCCCGTCGATGCGAGGAAGGATGACGCTATGCACTACCTGGCGACACTGGTGGGACGCGAAGACGCACCCGGCGCCCGGCCCGGCACGCCGGAGTTCGAAGCCGAGGTGGTCGAGTACGCGGCGTTCGAGGAGCGCGAGGCCGCGGCGGTCGCGGGCGGCGCGGCGCTGTTCCCCTCCGCCGACGCGCTGCACATCCGGCGCAGCGCAGGACAGACGCTGCTCACCGACGGGCCGTACGCGGAGTTCGCCCAGGTGGTGGACGGGCTGTACTTGTTCACCGCACGGGACCGAGCAGAGGCGGCCGAGATCGCCTCGGCCATCCCGCTGGGCGATCGTGGGCGCACCGAGGTGCGTCAGGTCGTGGATCTGGGCGACTGACGTGCGCGCCGGTCCGGCCGCGACGATCGACGCCGTCTACCGCGCCGAGTTCGGCCGGACCCTCGCGACGGTGGCCAGGATGGTGGGCGATATCGGCCTGGCCGAGGACGCCGTGCAGGAGGCATTCGCCGAGGCACTGCGCACCTGGCCCGAGCGCGAACTGCCGTCCAACCCGGGCGGCTGGCTGGATCGCGGATCAGGCGTGGATGACCGGCGACGGCCCGAAGGCGATCTTCGACGGTGCGGTGGCGTGGTTGCGTAACCGTCGTGCCCTGCTGCCGCAGGGTGTGACGACCCTGGAGCGGCTGGTGGCCGGCGGGCCGTCAGGCCGCTGATCAGCGATTGTGGGCGCAGCTGGGGGACTCGTTGACTGCGGCGGATGCGCGAGTGTTGTTTAGCATGTTGGAGCCTCGGGTGGAGAACCGGCGCAGGGCATCGATCTGGAGCGGTTGCGGCGCGGGGTGTTCAAGGCGTCGGCGAAGGGACTGCTGACCGCGTTGGGCCGGTTGCGGGATGTGAACGCGTTGGTGCCGGACTCGGTGGACGTCTCGGCGCTGCCGCCGCGGCGGCTGTTGGGGTTGGCCACGCTCGGGTTGTCGGGGCGGGTGGGGCGGCTGCGGCGCATGCAGCGGGAGCATTTGCTGACGGTGCTGGTCGCGACGGTTTTCACGCTGCGCTCGCGTGCGGTCGATGATGTGCTGGAGCTGTTCGACCAGGTGATGGTCAACGATCTGATCTCCAAGGCCGAACGACAGTCCAAAGACGAGAAGCTGCGCCGCTATCCGCGGGTGTCGCGGACGGCTGGCAAGCTCGCCTCAGCGGTGCGGGTGCTGCTGGAGATGGCCGAGGTCGACGCGCAGATGCCGATGCATCTGGTGTGGGATCTGATCGAGAACGCGGTCACCAAGGCCGAGTTGCGGGCCGCGCTCGCCACGATCGACGAACTCGTCCCGGCCGGTGACGCGGAGTTGGACACTCAGCGGATGGAGGAGCTTGCGGGCAGGGTGAACACGGTACGCATGTTTGTGCCGTCGTTGAGGCACACGGTCGAGTTCGGCGCGACCGGGGACGGGAAACCGGTGCTCGCCGCGATGCGCACCGTGGCCGATCTGTTCACCGCGCCGCGCGACCTGGTTGAACATGCTTTCGGACCAGGCCGCTGGTTTGTCGGCGATGGTGCTGTCGGGCACTCCGCGCGACTCGCTGTACGCCGTCGACGTGGTGTTGCGCCAGCACGGCGGGAAGATCCCGGATCAGATCATCACCGATACCGGCTCGTACAGCGATATCGTCTTCGGGCTGCTGCATCTGTTGGGCCGCACCTACCGGCCGCAGCTGGCGAATCTACCTGATCAGCGGCTGTGGCGTATTGATCCGGCCGCCGATTACGGACCGTTGAACAAAGCCGCGCGCGGGCGCATCGATATCGGCAAGATCGTGGAGAACTGGGAAGACATGTGCCGCATCGTGGTGTCGATGCACGCCGGTGAGGTTTCCGCGCACGAGGTCATCCGCATGATCTCCCGAGACGGCAACCCCACCTCACTGGGACAGGCCGTGGCCCACTACGGCCGGATTCCCAAGACCCTGCATATTCTGCGCCTGGCCGACGACGAACCGTACCGGCGTGAGGGCAAGGCCCAGTCCAATCTGATCGAGGGGCGTCACGACCTGGCACGCCGCATCTTCCACGGGCGCAAGGGTGAACTCGTGCGTGCCTACTACGACGGTATGGAAGACCAGCTTTCCGCGTTGGGCCTGGTACTCAATTGCGTTGTCCTGTGGAACTCCTCGTACATGAGCCGCGCGGTGGACGCGCTGCGCGCCCAGGACTATCCGGTGCGCGACGAGGACGCCGCACGGCTGTCCCCGTTCGTGCGCACACACATCGGCTCGGCCGGGCATTACAGCTTCTACCTGCCCGACCTCGGCGGGCACCACCGACCGCTACGCGACCCCGATACCGCCGAGGACCAGGAGTGCATCAGCGCAGGCCGTGCGTGGTCGGCGCGGAGTTCGCAGTGAGGCGGCCGGATCTATAGCTGACGGGGTGTCCGCGGTCAAGGCACACGACAGCACCACGTCGGTGGCGCACATCGAATCTTTCTCACTGCTGGCGAATCGTGCTGGTGAGGCTAGGTTCGTGCGGTTCCATTCGTTCGCACCCGTGCCGAACCAAGGCGGTTCGTGGGTTGAGGGCCAGCAGGAGAGAAATCGGTGAGCTCGGCAACCGCGACGTCGTCGGTGAAAACGGCAACGGCGACAGAGCCGATCCATGGTGGGGCCGAGGTAACGGCCGAACCCAGCGCTGTGCAGTTTCCGCTGTGGGATGTCTCACAGGCGGATCCGCAGGATGTCATCGACGTCACCCGGATGGATGAGAGCTTCCGGACGAGAGTTGCCGGTCCTGTCCGGCGGGATGGGTAGGGACGTCGGTGGCCATCACGGATATACGGGCGTTCGCCCATCTCACCGAGGTCGACATCGATGCGCTCGGGCATGAACTGGATCAGATCCGCACGGACATCGAGCGATCGCTCGGGCAACGAGACGCGGACTATATCCGGCATGTCATCAGGATTCACCGCGGCCTCGAGGTGACTGCGCGTCTGTTGTTGTGCGCCAGCCGATATCGGATGCCGCGGATACCGGGGACCGTGATGTTGGCGGCGGCCAAGTCCATCGAGATGATGGAACTCGGCCATAACATCAGCCACGGCCAGTGGGATTGGATGAACGATCCCGAAATCCATTCCACCAGCTGGGAATGGGATTTCATCGGTCCGTCCGCTCATTGGAGGCGCTCGCACAACTACGTTCACCACACCTACACCAACGTCTACGGGATGGACGAGGACCTCAGCTTCGCGGTGCTGCGGATGACCCGTGATGAGCCGTGGCGTCCGATCCACCTGATCCAACCCCTGATGAGCCTGGCCGTCGCGGCAGGGTTCGAATTGGCCATCGCCGTCCACGACTTGGCACTCGAGCGACGGCACCTAGGCATCCCCCGCAACCAGTTGGGGTCGAAACCGAACATCGAGTTCGCGCGCAAGATCGCCCGCCAAGTCGGTAAGGACTTCCTGCTTTTCCCGGCGCTGAGCGGGCGGGGGTTCCGGCACACACTCGCGGCGAACGCGACAGCGCTGTTGCTGCGCAACCTGTGGTCCTACCTGGTGATCATGTGCGGGCACTTCCCCGACGGCGCCGAGAAATTCACCACCGAACACCTGGAGGGGGAGACCCGTGGTGAGTGGTACCTGCGGCAGCTACTGGGGACCGCGAACTTCACCGCCGGCCCGGTGCTGGCGTTCCTGAGCGGCAACCTCTGCTACCAGATCGAGCATCACCTGTTTCCCGACCTGCCCAGCAATCGCTACCCCGAGATCGCCGAGCGTGTCCGCGCCCTGTGCGACAAGTACGACCTGCCCTACACGACCGGCTCGCTGGCCACACAGTTCTGGCTGGCTCACCGCACCGTGTGGAAGCTCGCGCTGCCGGACCGGTTGCTGCGCCACACCTCCGACGATGCCACCGAAACCCGCTCCGAACGGAAATTCTCCGGAATCTCACTCACCGCAGGTGATCGGTTCATCCGGCAGGCGACCGACCCGATCACCGGTGCGCGACAGGGGCTTCGCGCTGCCCTGGCGGCGGCCGGCTCGTCGAAGCGGCAGGCCGATCACCGTCGGGGCCGGTGGTTTCAGCGGCGATGGATCGGCTCGATCGCCGGTCAGCGCTGAGGGACAGCAGTTGAAAGGACAGTCGTTGACGACACAGCGGCCCGTGGTTCGGATTCTCGCCGGAGTGGCAGGCCGCAGCCTCACCCTGATGGTCGGGATGGCGATCGGTGCGGTGGACGCACTTGCGGCCCGGCGAGACCAGATCATCCAGCAACCCGCCTCTGCGTTGCAGCCGGTCGTCGTGGGCGTGAGCGGAGGCGCGATCGCGGCCGCGGCGATAGCGCTAGGGATGACCCGTGACCAGGCCCGGCAGATCGCGATCGAACATCCCGAGCAGAATGTCCTGGGCGCGAAGAGTTTTCGTTCCCTGCTGACCCGACGCGCCCTGTACCCACAGGCCCAGATTCGTGAACTCGCCCACGCGATCGTCGGTGACCGCACCTTCGCCGACTTCGCCCTCGAGCCAGAACCGGCCGGACAGCAACCACACCAGACCGCGTCGTCTCTGCTCATCCCCGTCTACTCCGCCGAACACGGCACGCTGCTGCTACCCCGGGACCTACCGAAGCTGGGCCTGTCCGACCTGCCCGTCGCCGATGCGCTCGTCGCCGCCACCCGCATACCGGGAGCGCTGCCCGCGGCGGCGGGACTCGAGGAGATTTTCGACGGCGGCTGCCAATACCGGGTCCCGCACGACATCTTCGCCCCGCACCCTGCCTTGATCCTGGACCTGTACGGGCCGGAGCCCCATGACAGCCGGGGAGGGCTGATCTTCCCTCTGTTGCATCCATCGCTGCCCGCAATCGCGCATCGTCCGCGCCCGTTCCGCGACGAGACCTTGCGCGAGTCGACGATCTTCGCCCACCAGCCCTACGGCGCGGCACTCAAAGCGCCCGCACGGACGTCTGAAGAACTGTTCGACACCGGCTACGACATCACCACGACCTGGATCGGCTCCCGCACCGACCACGAACTCCTGAACATCGTCGACCCGCATGTTCTCGGTCTGCCGGCCGAAACCGTCGCGGCCGATCGAATCCAGCCGATCGCCTGACGAAGTCGTTCAGAAGATACAGCTACCGGGTTGCGCCACAGGCTGTACCTCCGCCTTCGACGGGAAATCGCCGGTGTGATGCTCGAACAACTCTGCCGCCCGCCGGTAGGACAACCGCCCACGCAACGTCGACGGGGAATTGGTGCCGTTGGAGGAACAGGATCGGTCGCGGTGGGACCGAGCAGCGGTCCGGGCCGGGCTGGATTGCCTGAGGTCGGCCGAGGCCGATGGTGGCGGTCCGTATCTCGCGCAGGCGCGAATCGCTGCCTCGCACGCGACGGCGCCGAGCTGGGCGCAAACCGATTGGCACTCGATCGTCGCGGAGTACGACGAATTACTCCGGCTCGCTCCGTCGCCTGCGGTGTCGGTGAGCCGCGCCGTGGCCGTGGGTTTCGCCCGCGGGTTCGGCGCGGGGCTGGCCGCCCTGGACGAGGTTGCCGATGACCCGCGGCTGGCCGGATCGCACCTGGTTCCGGCGACCCGCGCCGACCTGCTGCGACGTGGCGGACGGTGGCGGGAGGCCGCGGAGAGCTATCGCGCGGCGCTGGAACTGGCAGGCAACGACCAGGTGCGGCGGTTCCTGGCGCGCCGCCTCGTGGAGGTCGAGTCTGCGCGCTGAGCGCTCAGCGCCACCAGGTGTCCAGCGGCGTGACCGGAACGGTCCGCTTGTGCCGGGTGTTCAGATAGATGGATTCGATCCTGGCGGCGACTTCTTCGGTGACCTCGTTGCCCTCGAGGTAATCGTCGATCTCGCTGTAGCGCAGACCGAGCGCCTCTTCGTCGGGCAGCGCGGGCCGGTCGTCCTCCAGGTCGGCGGTGGGGACCTTGGACCAGATGCTGGGCGGCGCACCCAGTTCTTGCAGCAGCGCCGCGCCTTGGCGCTTGCTGAGGCCGGTGAGCGGGGTCAGGTCGACGCCGCCGTCGCCGTGCTTGGTGAAGAAGCCGGTGACCGCCTCCGCCGCGTGGTCGGTGCCGACCACCAGCAAGTTCTCCTGCCCGGCCAGGGCGTACTGGATCACCATGCGTTCGCGCGCCTTGATGTTGCCGCGCACGAAGTCGCGCAGTTTGTCCACGCCCAGCGCGGTGGCAGCTTCGGCGGCCGCCGCGTTCGCGCTGGGGCGGACGTTCACCACGACCTGGCGGTCCGGCTGGATGAACTTCAGCGCGATCCTCGCGTCGGCCTCGTCGGCCTGTACCCCGTAGGGCAGCCGGACCGCGAGAAAGGTCGCGTCCGTGCCCTCTGCGCGCAGCTCTTCGGCCGCGAGCTGGCAGAGCCGGCCGGTGAGGGCGCTGTCCTGCCCGCCGCTGATCCCGAGGATGAAACCCCGTGCGGGAGTGGCGTTCAGATAATCCTTGAGGAAATCGATCCGCCGCCGCACTTCGGTCTTCGGCTCGATCGTGGGCTGGACGCCCAATTCGCTGATGATCTGTTCGCGCAGGTTCCGCATGGCGCCCGAGTCTACTGGCGATTCATCGGGTGACAACGCGCCGAACGAGGCTCTCCCAGTTGTCTCCGACCTGCTCGCGGGTGTACCCCTGGACGTGCATCTGGTGCATGACCAGCGGCGCGCCCAGCATGGCCAGGAGCGCGTCGGTGACGAGCGGGATCTCCCCTGGTGCTTCGGCCTGCCGCAGCAGCATCGCGACGTGGGCGCGCAGCAGACCGTAGGGCGCGCCGGAATACCGGTCCCCGGCCTCGCCGAGTTCGGCCGCGCGGTGTAATTCGCCCGCGACTTCGATGTCCAGCAACCGGGCGCGTCCGAAGGCGACCAGCCGTTCCACCGGCGGAGCACCGGGGCCGAGCGGCGGCGGGCCGAAGATGAACGCTTCCTGGAACTTTCGATCGGAGTGGTCCAGCAGCGCGAGCATCAGCCCGGACCGGCTGCCGAACCGGCGGAACACCGTGCCTTTGCCGACCCCGGCGCGCTTGGCAAGCGCGTCCATGGTGAGGCTGTCGGCACCTTGTTCGCGCACCAAGTGCTGCGCGGCGTCGAGCAGGAGTTGCCGGTTGCGCGCCGCGTCGGCACGCTCGGCGGGCTGCGACGTGCCTGGCAGCGGCGCGCCGACGTCGAGCAGGCGGCGCCCACGTGGTGGTGGTGCGTCGGATGTGGGGTAGTTCACAGCGCTCACGCATACTCCGCGGGAAGTAATCGGACCGCAGTCCGGTTAATCTGAGGTGACACGACGGACACCACATTCAGTACACCAGGAGTTCTCATGAGCCAGACTCGCATCCTCGCACTCGTCGGTAGCCTCCGTGCTGCCTCGATCAATCGTCAGCTCGCCGAGACCGCCGCGCAGACCGCCCCGGAGGGTGTCGAGGTCACCCTCTACGGAGGGCTCGCCGACATCCCGTTCTACAACGAGGACATCGACGTTCCCGGTTCCGTGCCCGCCGCCGCGCAAGCCCTGCGCGACGCGGTCGCCGAGGTGGACGGCCTGCTGCTGGTGACGCCGGAGTACAACGGCACGCTGTCGGCGGTGCTGAAGAACGCGATCGACTGGACGTCGCGTCCGTACGGCGCCGGTGCCATCACGGGCAAGCCCGCCGCCGTGGTCAGCGCATCGATCAGCCCGAACGCGGCGCAGTGGGCGCACGGGGACGCGGTCAAGGCGCTCGGCGTGGCGGGTGCGAAGGTCGTCGAGTCCGCGCATCTGCACTTCGGTGTGATCGGAGAGCGGTTCGCCTCCTCGCATCCGCGCGATGACGCGGAAGCGCTGACCGAGCTGGCGAGTACGGTGCGCGAACTGGTCGAGGCCACCCGCGGCCAGCTGGCGTCCGTGTAAGCTCCACTCCCGGTCTCCGCCGAGGGCCGTCGTTACCGCGGTAGCGACGGCCCTCGGTGTTTGCCTGATGTTTGCTGTCGGTTAGCTGGAGCTCTAAGAAGTGATCTGCATCACTCTTTTGCCGGTGGGAGAATCGAGCATCCTGGTACTTCTCCCCGTGGAATTTCATCAATGTGACTCGCTACATGTCGTGTTGGATGAATCTGTCGGCCACTAGGTGTAGTGTCTCCGGTACTGGAAGAGGACGCGAGCACGAGACGGTCAACCGTGGCTGATCAGGGGCTTCGAGTCCGGATCCAGGAGTTTGCGCAGTATGTCGGATCGTGCATCGCCAGCGACTGCTTGCAGGTCGCTCGAAACGATCGGCATACGGATCACAAGCTGTGGATCAGGCACAAGGAGAGAGGGACATCAAATGACCGTCACCGTGTACACCAAGCCCGCTTGCGTCCAGTGCAACGCCACCTACAAGGCCCTCGACAAGGTCGGCGTGGACTACGAGGTCATCGATATCTCGGAGAACGACGAGGCGCGTGACTACGTCATGGCGCTCGGGTACTTGCAGGCGCCGGTCGTGGTGGCCGGGGACGATCACTGGTCGGGCTTCCGGCCCGACCGCATCAAGTCGCTCGCGACCGTGGCGGCCTGATCGCGTCCACCGCTTCCGGTTCATCCGAGGGGCCGAGTGCCCAGCACTCCTGAGAAGAGGAAGTCGACCATGTCGGAGACGACGGCGCTGGTCTACTTCTCCAGCGCTTCGGAGAACACACATCGTTTCGTCGAGAAGCTGGGTCTCCCGGCGACTCGCATCCCACTGCACACCGCCGACTCACTGCGCGTAGACCGGCCGTACGTGCTGATCGTTCCCACTTACGGGGGCGGTCGGCACGTATTGGGGGGCAATCGTTCCGAGAAGGATTTCGTCCCGCGGCAGGTCGCCAAGTTCCTGAACGATCCGCACAACCGGTCGCTGCTGCGCGGCGTCATCGCGGCGGGCAACACGAACTTCGGCGACACCTATTGCTATGCGGGCGAATTGATCTCGCGCAAATGCGGGGTGCCGTACCTGTATCGCTTCGAACTCATGGGAACCGCTGAGGACGTCGAGCGCGTCCGAGAGGGATTGGGATTGTTTTGGCAACAGCAACGACAGCACCGACCGGAAAAACAGCTCGCTTAGAGCAGCCCCCGGTCCGCGGCGCCGAAGCGGGCGAGGTCCTGGACTACCACGCCCTCAACGCGATGCTGAACCTGTACGGCCCGGACGGCGAGATCCAGTTCGACAAGGACCGTGAGGCCGCCCACCAGTACTTCTTGCAGCACGTCAACCAGAACACCGTCTTCTTCCACAACCTGGACGAGAAGCTGGACTATCTGATCGAGGAGAACTACTACGAGGCAGAGGTTCTCGATCAGTACAGCCGCGGGTTCATCAAGAAGCTGTTCAAGCAGGCCTATGCCAAGAAGTTCCGGTTCCCCACCTTCCTCGGCGCGTTCAAGTACTACACCTCGTATACGCTGAAGACCTTCGACGGCAAGCGTTACCTGGAGCGGTTCGAGGACCGGGTCTGCATGGTCGCGCTCACCCTCGCCGCCGGTGACGAGGCGCTGGCGAGCAATCTGGTGGACGAGGTCATCGAGGGCCGTTTCCAGCCGGCCACGCCGACCTTCCTGAACTCGGGCAAGAAGCAGCGCGGCGAGCCGGTGTCGTGCTTCCTGCTGCGCATCGAGGACAACATGGAGTCCATCGGGCGCTCGATCAACTCCGCGCTGCAACTGTCCAAGCGCGGCGGCGGCGTCGCGTTGCTGCTGAGCAACATTCGCGAGCACGGCGCGCCGATCAAGAAGATCGAGAACCAGAGCTCGGGCGTCATCCCGATCATGAAGCTGCTGGAGGACTCGTTCTCCTACGCCAACCAGCTCGGCGCGCGTCAGGGCGCGGGCGCGGTCTACCTGCACGCGCACCACCCCGATATCTACCGGTTCCTGGACACCAAGCGGGAGAACGCGGACGAGAAGATCCGCATCAAGACTCTCTCGCTGGGCGTGGTCATCCCGGACATCACCTTCGAGCTGGCCAAGAAGAACGAGGACATGTACCTGTTCTCGCCTTACGACGTGGAGCGCATCTACGGCAAGCCGTTCGCCGACATCGACGTCACCGAGAAGTACTACGAGATGGTCGACGACAAGCGCATCCGCAAGTCGAAGATCAAGGCGCGCGAGTTCTTCCAGACCATCGCGGAGCTGCAGTTCGAGTCCGGCTACCCGTACATCATGTTCGAGGACACGGTGAACCGGGCCAACCCGATCGCGGGCAAGATCACCCACTCCAACCTGTGCTCGGAGATCCTGCAGGTGTCCACGCCGTCGGAGTTCAACGACGACCTGTCCTACGCGAAGGTGGGCAAGGACATCTCCTGCAATCTGGGCTCGCTGAACATCGCCAAGTCGATGGACTCACCCGACTTCGCCCAGACCGTCGAGGTGGCGATCCGGGCGCTGACCGCGGTGTCGGACCAGACGCACATCTACTCGGTGCCGTCCATCGAGCAGGGCAACAACCACTCGCACGCCATCGGCCTCGGGCAGATGAATCTGCACGGCTACCTGGCGCGGGAGCGGGTCCACTACGGGTCCGAAGAGGGCGTCGACTTCACCAACATCTACTTCTATACCGTCGTCTACCACGCGATTCGGGCGTCGAACAAGATCGCGATCGAGCGCGGCAGTTACTTCGGTGGCTTCCCGGAATCGAAGTACGCCAGCGGCGAGTACTTCGACAAGTACACCGATCAGGTGTGGGAGCCGAAGACCGATCGCGTGCGGCAGCTGTTCGCCGAGGCGGGCGTGCACATCCCGACCCAGGACGACTGGCGTGAGCTGAAGGCCTCGGTCATGGAGCACGGCATCTACAACCAGAACCTCCAAGCGGTGCCACCGACCGGCTCGATCTCCTACATCAACCACTCCACCAGCTCTATCCACCCGGTGGCGTCGAAGATCGAGATCCGCAAGGAAGGCAAGATCGGGCGCGTCTACTACCCGGCGCCCTACATGACCAACGACAACCTCGAGTACTACGAGGACGCCTACGAGATCGGCTACGAGAAGATCATCGACACCTACGCCGCGGCCACCCAGCACGTGGACCAGGGCCTGTCGCTGACGCTGTTCTTCAAGGACTCCGCCACCACCCGCGACCTCAACCGCGCCCAGATCTACGCCTGGCGCAAGGGCATCAAGACCCTCTACTACATCCGCCTGCGCCAAATGGCTTTGGAGGGAACCGAAGTCGAGGGCTGCGTGTCCTGCATGCTGTAGTTTGCAGCGCCTGCGTCGCTGCGTTCGCGGAACCGCCGCAGCGACGCAGGCAACCGCCGGGCTCGACCACGAATCCGCGCCGCCTAGACCGGCCGGCAGCGATAGAAGGTCCTCATACCTGCGGTTATTGCCTGATGTGGTCGCAGGTGAGACCTGTTTCTACGTGCCCGCGGCGTTCGCGGCTGCCTCGACGAAGTCGCGGATGGTGGCGCGGTGATCATCTTTGCGCCAGGCGATCGCCATGACCGCGGGCTCGATGCCCGTGACCGGCGTGACGCCGATGCCGGGGCGGCGGTAGATCTCCGCGTCTCCCTCGGACAACAGGACGATGCCGCTGCCTTCCTCGACCGCGGCGAAGGTTTCCTCGGCGTTCCATACCGTCGCGCCGATCCGGGCGGGACGGCCGCCGCGTTCGGGGGCGGCGAGCCAGTGGTCGCGGAGTGATCCGGCGCTCTCCGGCATCGCGATGAACGGCTCGTCGAGTAGTTCGGTGAAGTCGACGCCGTCGCGTCCCGCCAGCCAGTGGTCGTGGCAGAACGCGACCCAGCGCGGCTCCCGGACCAGCACACGCACGTCGAACGAGTCGTGTTGGGGGAACGGCAGCCAGACGAAGGCGACGTCGACCTCACCGGAGCCGAGCCCGGCGGTGGGGTCGTCCCAGTTGACCTGACGCATTCTGGTGCGCCAGGCCGGGCGATTCCGCACGAAGCCTTCGCGCGCGGCACACAGCAGTCCCCGGCCGACGCTGGTGGACATGCCGACGGTGAGCACCGAGTTCTCGGCCGCGGCAGCGTCAGCGACGATGCGTTGTGCTTCGCGCCATTGCGCCAGCAGTACTTGTGCCTGCGGCAGCAGGGCCTCGCCCGCCGCGGTCAAGCCGATGCCGCGCTTGTCCCGGACGATCAAGGTGACCCGCAGCTGCTGCTCGAGCTGGCGGATCTGTTTGCTCAGCGCGGGCTGGGTGATGAACAGGCGCTCGGCAGCCCGGGTGAAGTTCAGTTCCTCGGCGAGAACCGCAAAGTATCGCAGGTCCCGTAAGTGCGCCTCCATAACCATTGGTTATCACACTTGCTATTGGACGGTCCATCGATGTCTGCCCACAGTGGTGCCATGGTTTCTGAGGTTCAGGTCGAAAAGGTCACTTTCGACAGTGACGGCGTCGTTCTGGTCGGTCGGCTCTACCGGCCGGCCGACGCAGCGGAGACCCGGCTGCCCGCCGTGGTGGTCACCGGGTCGTGGCTCACGGTGAAGGAGCAGATGCCGCAGGTGTATGCCCGGCGACTGGCCGAACAAGGTTTCACCGCATTGGATTTCGATTTTACCCACTATGGCGAATCCGGTGGTGAGCCGCGTGACCTCGAATCTCCGTCGCGCAAGAGTCGCGATATCCGTGCCGCGGTCACTTTCCTAGCTGGACGCTCCGATGTCGACGTACAGCGCATCGGCGCGCTGGGCGTGTGCGCCAGCAGTGGATATACGGCGGTGAATGCTGCGGGCGACGCGCGGGTCCGGTCCTTGGCGATGGTCGCACCCTGGCTGCACGATCCGGAGTTGGTTGCGCTGATGTACGGCGGGAATGAAGGCGTATCCCAGCGGCTGGCAGCGGGTTTCGCGGCTCGCGCCCGCTACGAGAGCACCGGCGAGATCGACTACGTTGCGGCGGTGAGCACCACCGATCCCTCGGCCGCGATGTCCGGAGACTTCCCTACTACGTCGACGCCACTCGCGGCGCCGTGCCGGAATGGGCGAACCGATTCGCGGTGCAGGGCTGGAACGAGTGGCTGACCTACAACGCCATTCCGGTCGCCCGGAACATCACGATCCCCACGCTGTTGGTGCACAGCGAGAACGGCGCGATCCCGGACGGCGCTCGGGCCTTCCACGCCCAGCTGGCCGGTCCGAAAGAGCTGATCTGGATCGAGGGCACGCAGTTCGACTTCTACGACCGGGAACCGACCGTAAGCCAGGCCGTGGAACACGTCGTGCGACACTTCCGCAGCACCCTCGGCTGACGCGATCTCCCCAGGCACTCTCTCCCAGAAGGATTTTCCTTGCGCAGAACACTGTCTCGAACACTGGCCGCTGTCGCCTCGGCCGCGCTCACGGTCCTCGGCGCAGGTTGTTCGGACCAGACGCAGCCTCTGCCCGCAGCGGCCGAATCGACCGCCGAGCGGCCCGAACAGCAGGATGCGGGCCACCAGCGGCTGAATGTTCTCGTCGGCGAATGGACCGGCGCGAAGTCGACTTTCGTCGCCGGAGGCACGGTCGACAACCCGGTCCATCGCGAGATCGTGTCGCGCTGGCACTGGATCGGCAAGACCGGCAACAACTTTCTCCAAGAGGAGGCGGAGGGAACACCCGGTGGTGCACCGTACTACCGGCTGGGCCTACTCGGCTACGCCCCGACCGACAACCGCTACGAATGGACCACCGTCGACAACGTCACGCCCATGACGATGAGCTACAAAGGGGCCCAGAACTCCGGCGGTGGAGGTGATATCAGCATGGCCGGCGAGTTCACCGACCCCGGCATTCTCGGACCGCAGTTCACCGGCAAGACGATCCCGATGCGCACGTTGATCAAGCCGGAATCGCAGGATCGCGTCGTCATGGAGATCTACTTCTCACCGCCCGGTGCTCCGGAACAACTCGCCGACCGCGTGGAACTCACCCGCCGCAGATAGGGCCATTGCGGACAGTCCGCACGTAACGTCGCCTCTGCGCCGGATAGAACGCCGCGCGGCTTCAAGATCAGCGGCACACGACGGAGGGCCTTTCTCACGAAATGCCGCAGCCATGTGCCGTTGATCTTGAAAAGCGATCTTGGCGGCAGGTGGAGGGATCGGCGGATCGGCCAGGTCTACGATGAGTACGAGTAGCCGAAATGGGTGATTGCCCCGGAGGCTATGTGGTGGTTGTCCGACGATACTGGCCACTATTGGCCCTGTTGGTGCTGCTGTTGCTGGGCGGCGGCGCGGGGGCCGCACTGTATCTCACCGTTTCAGGGTCCGACGAGCGTGGCGGTGAGGTGGTGCTCGCTCGAATCGACGACCCGGGTCCGGATCCCTTCACGCCGCCCGCTGCTTCGCTGCCGCCGACGAATGCGAAGTTTCCCACGGTCCCGCCACAAGGCGACGGCACGGACCTGGTCTCGCAGCCTTACCCGGGCGACCGGGAGAGGTTGTACGGCGGCACTTTGGACAACGCCAGCTGCGACCGCGAACAGATGATCGCCTTCCTCATGTCGCATCCCGCTGAGGCTGCCGCGTTCGTCGCGGCCCTCAACGCCGATCCGACGCTGTACTGGAGTGGCGGACGTCCGCTGACGGAGTCCGACCTGCCCACCTATCTGCGTGAGTTGACCCCGGTCCTGCTCCGCGCGGACACCCGGGTGACCAATCACGGCTTCGACGGTCAGCGCCCGACTCCCTTCCAGGCCGTGATGCAGGCCGGGACCGCCGTGCTCGTCGACGACTATGGCATTCCCCGCGCTCGCTGCTACTGCGGCAACCCGCTGACCCCGCCGGTTCCGCTGACCCGTGCTCCGGTTTACATCGGCCAGCCGTGGGAGGGATACCACCCAGGCGCGGTGGTAGTCGTGGAACCGAACGTGGTCATCAATACTTTCGTCCTCGTCGATGTCGTCACCGGACAGACATTCACTCGCCCTGCCCACAGCACCGGGGACAGGGATGCTGCCGTCCCATCCGAGAGACCGGCACCAGCGCAAGCACCGGTCGGACCCACACCTGCACCGGCTCCGGTACCTTTCGGGCCTCCCCGGGAGGCTCCCGCGCCTCGGCGTGATGCGCCTGCGCCTCGGCGTGATGCGCCTGCGCCCCCGCGTGATGCGCCTGCGCCTCGGCGTGATGCGCCTGCGCCTCGGCGTGATGCGCCTGCCCCTCCGCGTGATGCGCCTGCGCCCCCGCGTGACGCTCCTGCGCCTCCCCCTCAGGCTCCTGCTCCTGCCCCTCCGCCTCAGGCACCCGCGCCTGCGCCTCGAGCGCCCGCGCCTCAGGCTCCTGGGCCCCAGCGTCAGCAGCCTGCGCCTCAGGCACCTGCACCTGCGCCCCAGGCTCCTGCGCCCCAGCACCAACAGCCCGCGCCTCAGGCGCCCCCGCCGCAGCGTCAGCAGCCCGCCCCTCAGGCACCTGCGCCGACACAGCATCAGCAACCCGCGCCTCAGGCTCCTGCGCCGCAGCATCAGCAGCCCGCGCCTCAGGCTCCTGCGCCGCAGCATCAGCAGCCCGCGCCTCAGGCTCCTGCGCCGCAGCGTCAGCAGACCGCGCCCCAGGCGCCCGCGCCGACACAGCGTCAGCAGCCCGCGCCCCAGGCACCTGCGCCCACGTCTCAGGCGCCCGCGCCCCAGCATCAGGCACCCGCGACGCGTCAGACAACTGCGCCCACGTATCTGACACAGCCACCGCCGACCCTGGGCGCGCTCATCGACGGAACCGACATCGCGACAGACGATCCGTCTGTTGTGGTCGCAGCAGGCGTCACAACCGAACAACTGCGCGGCGCAACCGTCCAGATCCCGTGGACGATGGCATGAGCCAGCCCACGCCAGGATCGCGGGTAGGCGCCCACTTCGGGCACTACCAGCTCAGAACGCTGCTCGGCCACGGCGGCATGGGGGAGGTCTACGAGGCGTACGACACCGCCAAGGATCGCACGGTGGCCCTCAAACTCCTGCCCGAACATCTGGCCGCTGAGAAGCAGTACCGTGAACGGTTCCGCCGGGAGGCCCGTGCCGCCGCGCGCCTGCAGGAACCGCACATCGTCCCGATCCACGACTACGGCGAGATCGACGGGATGCTCTTCATCGACATGCGGCTGGTGCGGGGGAAGGATCTCCGCGGTCTCCTCACCGGTCACGGCCCCATGGCCCCGGCACGCGCCGTGGCGATTATCGGCCAAGTCGCCGCGGCATTGGATGCGGCTCACGCCGACGGACTGATCCACCGCGACATCAAGCCCGCCAACATCCTCGTCACCGACGACGACTTCGCCTATCTGGTCGACTTCGGTATCGCCCACTCGGCCACCAGTACCGTGCTGACCAGCACGGGCACGGCCCTGGGAACCTACGCCTACATGGCGCCCGAACGCTTTCAGCAAGGGGAGATCTCCCACCGCGTCGACATCTACTCGCTCGCCTGCGTGCTCCACGAATGCCTCACCGCCACTCGCCCCTATCTTGCCGACAGCCTCGAGCTACTGATCACCGCCCACTTGTTCGACCCGATCCCACGACCAAGCGCGGTGCACCCGGGAATCCCCGTGGCATTCGACTCTGTCATCGCACGCGGAATGGCGAAAGACCCTGCCGACCGCTACCCCAGCGCGGGCGATCTGGCCCGCGCCGCCCACGACGCTCTCGACAGCGCCGACCAGCACACAGCGGCCAGAATCCTCGCCGGCAGACTGGCCACCACGGTCGTCAACAAGGCGCAGTGGCAACCGGAGCCGCTTCCGACCAAAGCGAGTCGGCCACCTGCCGAGTGGCTCGGTCCGCCACCTGGACCCGCCCCTCAGGTGCCGCCCTCACCGGCCCCGCCCTTAGCAGCCCCGCCCCCACCGGCGCCGCGCGCCCGACCGAAACGGAGCGTGTGGATACCCGTGGTCGCCGCGGGACTCGTGGTGCTCGCGGTTGCGGTCGGCCTCGGGGTATGGCTCTCGCAACGGCCCGATGCGAACACTGCTCGGACCACCGAAACCGCAGCGACCAACCGGTTCACCTCCGCGGAGCGCCAACTGCTGAGCCTGCTGCCACCCGGATATGACCAGAGCAACTGTCTGCCCAGTCCGCCGCAACCCGGCGAGTCAGCCGGATTGTTCTGCTCCGCAACCGCGTCCGTCCCCCGCGCCTCGTTCACCCTGTACCCCGACGTCTCCGCGCTCCGCAGCGGCTATACCGCCAAGTCCTCTGGTCAGGTCGTCAAGTGTCCGGATGGCAGCATGCCGGGCCCGTACGCGTCGCACGGCCAGCCCCAGGCGACCGGCCAGATGACCTGCCGGATGGCCACCATCGAAAGCCCCGCCGTCCCGGAGATCGTCTGGAGCGCGGAGCCCGCCCTCACCCTCGGCGAGGCATTGGCCGACAGCCCGGACGGCGCCGCGCAATTGTTCACCTGGTGGCAGCAGCAGGGCGCATTCAAATAGCCGTCGAAGGGGGTCAGGCGGTCGGCCAGGGGCGCGAGGCGCTCTTCGACTTCGGCTTCTATCGCGCAGATCGCGACGTTGAAGTTCGAGGAGCGCACCACCGCGTCGAAGTCGGTGCCGACCTCGGCGCAGTGCGCGCGCAGGATCTCGGATTTGCGGGTGAACTCTGCGGCATCACGCCAGCGTTCGCAGCGCTATCGCCGTTCGGTCAGCGTCGCGATGACTGGGAACTTGGTGTTGAGGGTCAGCGCGGAAGTCGGGGTGAGGTCCGGGTTCTCGATGGCGAACTCGAACCGTCTCGTGATGGTCGAGAGCGCGAGCTGCATCTCCATCATCGCGAACGCGTTGCCTATGCAGAGGTGCCCGCCCGCACCGAAGGGCAGATACACGTTCCGGTCACGGGTGGCGACCGCGTCGGCGGCGAAGCGGTCCGGGTCGAAGCTGTCGGGCTGGTCCCAACACTCGGGATTCCGGTGTGCGTGGTAGTAGCTGAACATCAGCGGAGTGCCTGCGGGGATGTGGTAGCCCCCGATCTCGTCGTCCTCGGTGGCGCGACGTTGTCCCATCCATGCCGGTGGTTTGAGCCGCAATACCTCCTCCAGCACCTGCTTGCTGTAGGACAGCGAGGGCAAGTCGGTCATGGTGGCGTGCCCGCCCGGCAACGCGGCGTCAACGTCATCGCGCAGCCGCTGACGCACCTCCGGATGCAATTGCAACAGCAGCATGGCTGACGTCAGGGCCGAGGAGCTGGTCTCGTGACCGGCGAAGAGCATGGTGACGACCTCGTCGCGCAGCTCCCTGTCGGTGAGGCTCTCGTTGGTATCTTCGTCCGTCGCGCTCATGAGCATGGAGAGCAGGCCGCCGCTGTCAGCGTCGCGCAGCTTGTCGATCACCGTGTAGACGATGGCATCCATCTCGGCAATAGCCCGCCAGAAGCGCCGGTGGCTCGGCGTCGGAAACTTCAAAGGGACCAGGGGCATTCGCACGAACTTCCCCAATTCGGCATTCACCTTCTGCGTCGCGCGGGAGAAGCCGGTGACCTCCGGGCCGTGCGGATCCAATCCGAACAGCGCCCGCACCACGATCCGCAATGTGAGGTGGCTCATCTGCTCGCCGATGTTGATCGTGCGTCCGGCGCGGGCATGTTCGGCCCATTCGTCACACAGGGAGTCGATCTCGGCCACCATGA
Source organism: Nocardia sp. NPDC051787 (assembly GCF_040681325.1). Classification (NCBI taxonomy): domain Bacteria; kingdom Bacillati; phylum Actinomycetota; class Actinomycetes; order Mycobacteriales; family Nocardiaceae; genus Nocardia; species Nocardia sp. NPDC051787. The sequence goes on along the minus strand of NZ_JBFAYO010000006.1, from coordinate 12,338 downwards.
TCTCGCTGAGCGCATTGATCTTCTTGTGGTGGAAGGCAGGTTGGACGAGGCGTCGGTTGCGTCGCCACCGGTTGTGGTCGGCGATGGTCGCCAGCCCGCGCCCTACGAACGGTTCGATGATGTCGTACATCTGGGTCTCGCGGGTGAAGTTGGCCATGCGTTCCTGCAAGATGTACTTGATGTGGTGGGGATGGGTGATCCCGACCACGTTCCCGGTGATCAGCTGGAACTGAAATACGTTGCCGTGCTGAGCCATAGAGTCGGAGAGGAACGTAATCGGGTCGACCACGAAGCGCTTGGTGTTGCGGAGGCGGCCTGCGGCCATCGGGGTAGCCCGGTGGTGGAAGTGGAAGTCATAAGCGACAAGTAAAACCGACCGGCCGGATGTCCGCAGAACTTTGGCGAGATGGTTGAAGGCCAACTGCCGCAGCAGGATTCGGTTGACCACGAGCTGCGCCGCGAGACCGGCTGGCAGATGTCAGTGGTCAACGCTCAGCGGTGCGCGGTCAGTCGGCACCTCAGGGCGTGTCACGGTGACCACAGTCAGTAGTTCGTCCAATCCTCGGAAATCATCCGGGTTCGTCGTGAACAGTGGCAACTGTTCGGCGATGGCCACGGCGGCGATCATGAGATCGGCGACTCGGCGGCGCGGTTTGCGTCCGACGCTGATGACGCCGGCGCAGACCCTGCCGTAGATTCGCGCGGCTTCCGCACCGAAAGGGATCGGGTCGAACTCGTTCTCTGCGCGCTGGAGCACATCCAGGCGGCGGGCGCGCTCGACGTGCTCGTCGTAGGAGTCTTGTTCGTCGTTGCGGCGCACCTCATGCGGTCCGGCTGACAGTTCCGCCAGGGTGATCGCGCTGATCGCCATCGCTTCGGGCAGTTGCTCCGGATCGATCCATCGGCGCATGATCATGATATTGGTGTCGAGCAGCCCCTGCTCGTAGTCAGCGGGCATACGGATCGTCCGCCTCCTGGTCGGCCGTGGCGGCTTGGTCGGCTCGGAAAGCGTCGATCGAGATGTCCGGCGCGCTGCGCGACATCGCCGCGAACTCTGCGCGGGAAACGAAGCGTCGGCGTCGGCGTAGTGGAATCAGTTCACCGATTTGATGCCCGTCTCGGGTGACGGTGAACGCCTGCCCCTGCTGGACAGCGTCCATGATCTCCTTCGACCGATTTCGCAGGTCGCGCTGGGTGATCTCGGGTTGTGCGGGCATGAACCCATCGTATCAGCGGCGTGCCATCCGGTGCTACATCGTGGCACAGGCTTATGTGCTGGGCCATCCGACCGTGGTCATGACATCGGGGTGTTAAGCACCGAACCAGGTCAGGTGCCTGATCCAGGCTGACGAGTTGGCAGATGCCACCCGCTTCACAATGACGACGAAACGATCAGCCAGCCGACCGCTCGCCGGTCTCAACCGCGGGCCCCTTCGCGTATGTCGAGCCACAGTCCGTAACACGGCTCCGCCTCCACTGTTCTCAGTGCACGTCCTGTGAGCAACCGTTCGGCGCATGGTGTGTCCAACTCTGACGGGGATGACGGCTGCGGAATTCGCTGGCCTCGGCGGGCTGGATCGGTCACGCTGGATGTCGTATGTACGAAGAAGGACAACTTCGACTCGGCGTCGATTTCGGCCGAGTCATCCAGGGAGCCGCCTCGGCGGCCGGTGACGAGGACACCGTATTCCTGTCCGGCGGCCTCGCCGAAGCACTGCGCACGCCGCCCAGTCCGGGCGCGTTCGAGGTCCTGCCCCGTCTGGTCCGGCGTTTCGGAGGCCGGGCCTGGGTGATCTCGAAATGCGGCCCTCGGGTCGAGCAGCGCACCCGCCGGTGGCTCGACCACCACGACTTCTACGACCGGACCGGGATCGCGCGCGACAACGTGCGCTTCTGCCGTGCGCGGGCGGACAAGGCGGTGCACTGCGCCGAACTCGGCATCACCCACATGATCGACGACCGCCTCGACGTGCACCGCGCGCTGCGCGATCTGGTGCCGCACCGGTACCTGTTCGGGGTGCAGACCGATCCGATTCCCGGCTGGGTGCGGCATGTTTCCACTTGGAATGAGGCCGAACTCGCGGTGGAGGCGACGCTCCTCCAGGACGACCGTAGGGAGTGAGCGCTGACGCCGATGGGCGTGTATTTCCGCGCCGACACGTTGCCGACTGGTGCCGCACCGGACCTGTTCGGGGTGCAGTCCGATCCGATTCTCCGTTGGGTGCGTCATGTTCCCACGTGGGATGCGGTCGGACTCGCGGTGGCGGCGACGATCGATCAGTGCGGATGTCCGAGCGTCGGCCGCACGAGACCGGCTGAGCGGCCCCGAGGACGCCCGGCCGGTCTCAATTGCCCGCTCCCTACGCGCCGGTGAACTTCTCCCCGGCGATGGACTTCGACGGCGCACCGTCCACACCCACCGGGATGTCACCCTCGAGTGTCGTGCGGTACAGCACCCGGGTGACGTCGAGGTGGTTCAGGTCGCTCGGTGCGAGGTGTGCGGTCGCGCGGTTGTCCCAGAACGCGAGACTGCCCTTCTCCCAGCGGAACCGGACCGTGTACGCCGGGTTGGTCACCTCGTCGAACAGCAGCTTCAGCACCGCGTCGCTCTGGCTGGGGGACAGCCCGACGATACGGGTGGTGAAGCCCGGATTGACGAACAGTGCCCGCTCACCGGTCACGGGGTGCACCCGGACCACCGGATGCTCGGTGACCAACGGCGCGGCTGCGACCTTCTTCGCGTAGTCGCTGTCGGAGCTCCAGGCGGGCTGGTTGCCGCCGAACCGGTGCTCGGCACGCAGTCCATCGGCGAACAGCTTGAGCGATTCCGGCAGGTTTTCGTAGGCGGCCACCAGGTTCGTCCAGCCGGTGTCCCCGCCACGTGCCGGCGCGATCTCGGCGCGCAGGATCGAGGCCGCGGGCGGGTTGATCAGCGCCGAGACATCGGTGTGCCAGTAGTTGGTGTAGCTGAACTTCCGTACTCCGAAACGCTTTTCGTACAGGCGACTGTCGACCGCGAGGATCTCCGGGTACTCGGTCGGTGCGTCATCGTCATAAGGGTGCGACGGGGTGACGACGCCGAACCGGCGGGAGAAGGCGATCTGCTGGGCGTGATCGATGTGCTGATCGCGGAAGAACAGCACCTTGTGGGTGTGCAGCGCGTCGGTGATCGCCGCGACCTGCTGGTCGGTCAGCGGCTGACGCAGATCGACGCCGGAGATGTCGGCGCCGATGTAACCGGCGACCGGTGCGATGTGCACCGTGTCGGTTACGGCGGAGGTGGAGGTTTCGTGTACGGCGGTCATTTCGTGAACTCATTTCGAGATAGAGGATCAGGCCCGTGCTGGACCGGAGGAGCAGTGGCGGCTGCCAGGACGACAAGCGCTGCGGCAGATGCGCATGAAGTCGATGACGCGGCGTTTCGTCAGCGGCATGGCGATCCGACTCCCGGTGAGCGGATATCGAGCGGACATGGTCACGCGTTGGCCGGGACGCGCCACCGTGACAGGCGGCGTTCGAGCGTGACCAGCAGCCCGTTGAACCCGAGACCGAGCAGCGAGATGGCGAGGATTCCGGCGTACATGTTCGGGATCGCGAAATTCTGCTGCGCTGCGGTGATCAGATAGCCGAGTCCGGCTCTCGCTCCGAACATCTCGGCGGCCAGCAGCACCAGGATCGAGCTGGCTGCCGCCATCCGCAGTCCGGTGAAGATGGATGGCAATGCCGCGGGCAGGATCACCTTCTGGAACAGCCGCAGCGGCGAGAAACCCAGCGATGCCGCCGATTTGATGAGCAGCGGGTCGACGGTACGCACGCCGGTGATCGTGTTCAGCAGGATCGGGAAGAAGCTCGCGTACACGACGATGGCGACTTTCGAGGTTTCGCCGATGCCGAGGATCAGCAGGAAGACCGGAAGCAACGCCAGCGCAGCGGTGTTGCGGAACAACTCCAGGATTGGGTTGAGGAAGTCCGCCACAGGTTTGTACCAGGCGATCGAAACGCCCACCGGAATCCCGACGGCCAACGCGATCGAATATCCGACCAGCGAACGGTTCAGGCTCGCGGAGATGTGCGTCCACATCTCCCCGCTCGCCACCAGGTCGGTGAACGCCTGGGCGACCACCGAGAAGGGTGGCAGGAACACCTCGTCCACCAGTCCGGCGCCGGGGGCGAACTGCCACACCAGCAGGAACAGCGCGATCACGAACGTCGGTTTGAACAGCCGCCAGGCGAACCGGCCGGCCATGTGGACCGCATTCGCGACCAACGGGGCCGCGCTTGACGCCGGCCGCGCCGAGACGGGCCGCGACGGCTCGGCCGCGCTCTGCTGAATCGGGCGCTCGGTGAGCTGAATCGCACTAGACATGGGCCGCTCTCTCGGTGGTGGATTCGGCATGGGCAGGGTGGTCGGACAGCGACTCGCGTTCCAAGCTCGCCGCCCGCTGGACCTCGCTTTGCAGCAGCGTCCAGATCTCGTGGCGGTAGTCCCGGAAGCGTTCGGAGGAGCGGATGTCGCCGCCCGCGTGGCGATCGATCTCGACGTCGACCATGGCCTTGATCCGGCCCGGCCGCGAGGTCAGCACCGCCACCCGCTGGCCGAGGTAGACCGCCTCGTCGATGCCGTGGGTGATGAACAGGACGGTCTTGCCGGTAGCCCGCCAGATGCGTAACAGCTCGTCCTGCAAGGATTCTCGGGTCTGCGCGTCGAGCGCGGCGAACGGCTCGTCCATCAGCAGCACCTCCGGGTCGAACGCGAGGCTGCGCGCGATGGCCACGCGCTGCTTCATGCCGCCGGACAGCTCATGCGGGTAGCGGTCGCCGAAACCGGAGAGCCCGACGAGCTCGAGATAGTGCTCGGCCAGTTCCCGGCGCGCTGTGCGGCGCAGACCCTTGGCCTCCAAGCCGAACTCGATATTGGCGCGCGCCGTCCGCCACGGCAGGAGCGCGTACTGCTGGAAGACGATGCCACGGTCCAGGCCCGGCCCGGTGATCGGCTTGCCGTCCAGCAGGATCTCGCCGGAGGTCGGCTTGCTCAGCCCGCCGAGCAGGTCGAGCAGGGTCGACTTGCCCGATCCGCTCGGCCCGACCAGGACCAGGAACTCGCCCTCGCGCAATTCGAGCGAGATGTCCTTGACAGCGGTGAACCGTTCCTGCGAGCCGCGCACCGCGAATTGCTTGTGCACGCCGGTGAGCGACAGTTTCGTCGCGGTCGTGGTCATTTCGCCGCCACCGCCTCGCCGGTCGGCCCGCTCTCCGGCCGGTAGGTGCCGTTCGCGTACGGGTTGAACGTGTTGGTGAACAGATCCGTGGCCTTCAGCTTGCCGTTCGGCAGTTCGCCGTTGCGCACCAGCCAGTCGATCCAGATCTGGATTTCCTTCTCCGCGACCACCGCGCCCGGCGCCGGGATTCCCGAACTCAGCCAGTACGGCACCAAGCCGGGGTTCTCGTTGCGGCCGCGCTTGGCGATGATCTCGGTGAATTTCGCCTGCACCTGCTCGCGCGGCGCCACCTGGAGCCAGCGGATCGCGCGTGCGGTGCCCTGAACGAAGTCCTTTACCGCTTCGGGATTCTTGGCGATGTAGTCGTCGCGGAAGACGTAGGTGCCGTAGCCGGCCGTGCCGAAGATGGCTTTGTCGGTGTACAGCGGGCGAATGCCGCCGCGTCCGAGTGCGGTGTCGCGGAAGACGCCGCCGAGGGCGCCGACCTCGACCTGTCCCTTGCGCACCGCGTCCTCGGTGTTGGCGGGAGGCACGACGGTCAGCTGCACCTGCTCGAGCTCCTGCTCGGAAAGACCCTGCTGATGCAGCCACTCCCTGGTGATGAATTCATGATGGGCGCCAAGGGTGTTCACGGCGACCTTCTTGCCGATGAGGTCGCGCGCCGACGTGATGCCGGCGTCCTCACGCACGTAGTAGCCGGTGAACGACTGTTCGTCCGCGCCATAGGAACTGAGCACCGAGGTGACCTTCGCCCCGCCCGCGATCAGTTTCACCACCGCGCCGTTGAACGCGCTGCCGAATTCGACCTGATTCGTCGCCGCGGCCTGGATATTGGCGGGACCGCTGGTGGTGTCGCCTTCCCAGTGCAGTGTGATCTGCTCGAAGTAGCCCAGGTCTTGGGCCAGCTCATAGGCGCCGACCTGGCCCGTGGCTCCTTGATAGCGGAGCACGTACTTGCCGTCGGCGGTCTTGGCGGGCGCGGATTCGCCGCAACCGGTGAGCACCGACAGGCCGGTGAGCAAAGCGACGGCGGCGGAGAGCGCGCGGGCGACGCGCCGGGTGGATGAGGGATGGGGCATTGTTCGTTCTTTCGAAGACGAGAAGGTGCCGTGCAGCTGGAGTGCTCGGCATGCGGCGGCCACGCCACCGTTGGGAAACGGTGGCGTGCGGGGGCGGCGGCGGACGCGCGGGATTCGGGTGAGACCGCTACGTCAGCGGCGACAGATTCCGTGCGGGATGCGCATGAAGTCGATCCCGCGACGGCGGATCAGTGCGGTGGCTGTCGACACTTCGAGACTTCCGTGAGCTGTGCTGGGAAAGGGCCCGTGGTCTGCGACGTCCGAGCCTGCTTGGCACACACTGTCCCTGTTGTCAGGCATGGGAGCAACAGTTCGACGCCGGGTGCGTGAAACCTTGCTATCCCGGCGTCGATGAGTCACCGTTTCACGGTGGTGCGCAAAACCGGTTCGGTTACAGCGCTCACTATGAGGTGATCATTCTCCCCGAAGCGGGGTAAGCTGCACGGGGATGTTTTCGACGTCCATGGGATGTTGATCGGAATGGTGCGGATACCCGGATCCGCGGCGACGACGAGTAGGAGGTGGGGTTGCGATGCGCAGCGAACCTCCCAGTCGAAGGCCGCGCGGCGCCGCCCCTTCGCATGCCTGATTGATCTGCGACGGCGGGGGCAGGCGCCCGCGGTGTGAATTTCGCGCTCCTTGTTCACTCACGCATGTGCTGAGGTCCTCCCATGTCGCAGACCGACATCATCGAAGTACGCCCGACGCTGTCCGAGTCCCTGCAGGACATCGTCGAAGCCCACCGTGTGGACGCCGCGCTCGACTGGCTCGGCAACCACCCGCCGCACGTCATCGCCGATCAGCTCGCCCGCATGGACGCGGTGCGCGCCGGGATGGCGTTCCGCCTGCTCGACAAAGATTTGGCGCTGGCCGTCTTCGAAGAGCTCGAGCCGGTGGATCAGCAGCAGATCCTGCAGGGTCTGCGCGATCAGAGTTTCCGCGAGCTGGTCGAGGGCATGGCGCCCGACGACCGGGCCCGCATGCTGCGCGAAGCGCCCGCCAAGGTCGCCAAGAAGGTGCTGGCCGGGCTGAGTCCGCGCGAGCGGAGGATGACTGCGAGCCTGCTCGGCTACCCGGAGGGTTCCGCGGGGCAGTACATGACGCCCGAGGTGGTGGCGCTGCCGCGTGAGCTGACTGTCGCCGAGGCGCTGGGCATGGTGCGGGCCAAGGGCGGCAACGCCGAGACGGTGTACACGCTGCCCGTCGTCGATGCGGGCAGGCGCCTGACCGGCATCGTCGAACTGCGGGAACTGGTGCTCAGCGAGCCGGGGACGATGGTGTCGGAGCTGGTCGTCACCGAGCCCGCCTTCGCCCGCGCGACCGACGCCGCGGAGAAGGCCGCCCGGTTGATGCGCGAGACCAACGACATCAACCTTCCGGTGGTGGACAGCGAGGACCGGCTGGTCGGGCTGCTCACCATCGATGACGCGGTCGAGGTGATCGAGGCCGCCGACAGCGAGGACGTCGCACGTCAGGCGGGTTCGGCGCCGTGGGAAGGCCACTACATGGCCGCCGGGGTGTTCCAGCTGGCCCGCTATCGCGCGCTGTGGCTGCTGCTGTTGCTGCTCGCCGCGACCCTCACGGTGAGCGTGACCGACTTCTTCGAGGGCACCTTGCAGCAGGCGGCGCACCTGGCGCTGTTCATCCCGCTGCTGATCGGCGCGGGCGGTAACGCGGGCGCGCAGGCCGCCACCGCCTGCGTGCGCGCACTCGCGGTCGGCGAGGTCAGGGTGTCGGATCTGTTCCGGGTGATCTGGCGGGAATGCCGGGTGGGCCTGGTGCTGGGTGCCCTGCTGGCTTCCGTGGGCCTGGGGATCGGCGCGGTGTTCGTCGGCACCCGCATCGCCCTGGTCGTCGGCATCACGCTGGTCCTGATCTGCGGTTGGGCCGCTACCATCGGCGGCACCATGCCCCTGCTGGCGAAGAAGCTGCGCATCGATCCCGCCGTCGTCTCGGCCCCGATGGTCACCACCCTGGTCGACGCCACCGGCCTGATCATCTACTTCACCACGGCCAAACTGGTTCTCGGCATCTGAAACTCGCGGAACACGACAGCGGTCATTGGCAGCGCGGCGATCAGCGCCGGTATATCGAGACAAATTCCCCCTCATTCGATCAGCAATATCACGGTGTTTCACCGCTCGACCGGGCCGAATGCCTGCCGGGTCCGGATATTCGGCTCAGGCGGCGTTGCAGTCGCTCGAAGTGGTTGTGCGCCAATATTTTTGAGCGTCGGGAAAGCCGACTGTCACGGGGTTTTCGGATTCAGCCTCGCGTGGAGTCGAGAACCCATTGCCGGTAGCCGGGATGGGCGTCGACCACAGGGACGGCGAGGACCTGGGGAGTTTCGTCGGGGTGCTCGGCGTCGGCCCGTTCGATGATCGCGGACACCAGGCTGGCGCGTGTGTGCAGGACGACAAGTGCTTGCGCGTCGTCGTGAATCCGGCCTTCCCAGCGGTAAATCGACCGGATACCTGGAATGACGTTGCCGCACGCTACCAGCTCGTCCTCGACGAGTTTGTGCGTGAACTCGGCCAGCCACGCCGGATCATCCGCGGTAATAGAGACATCTACGATTTCGTCTTCGGCCATGTCGTCAAGTTTCCCTGGGTCTGGATCAATTCGGCCATCAATTGTTCGACCTGGTCCCGGTCGCGGGCGATTACGCCCCAGCCACGAACGATCAACCCGGCGTAGCTGAGGCCGGTCCACGATCCGATCATTGCGTGCCCGTGTGGATGCAGGACGGCGTACAGCGAGCCCTTCGACCGGACGGCGCCATCGGTTGCGATGTACCAACCCATCAAGATTTCGTTGTCCCAGAGCTTCATCTCCCCGCGCCACTCGTAGGAGCCCTCGGAGACCGGCCTGGCTCGTCCGCCGTTCAGGGCGATGAACGCGCCGTTCTGCTGCATGGTCAGCTCGTGCACGTCTATCCGCTCCACATCGTCTTTCCAGGTCTGCCAGCCTGCCCACCAGTCACCGGAGAGATCGAGCCCGCGCGGCATGACGCCGGCCAGCTCCGACAGTGACACGTCCAGCGCATTCGCCAGTCGCGCCGCGATCGAGAGTGATGGTTCCGAGGCGCCGGACTCGAATCTGGCTATCTGGCGCTGCCCCACACCGACTAGTCGACCGAGGCCGTCTTGGGACAGGTGCAGCTGCTCTCGCTGCCTTCGGATGACATCGCCGGTAGTACTCACCGCCGCGTTCCTTCCCTCGTTTGCTGAGCAAAGCGTACCCACTGGGCCTATGATTAGACATGTACGTCTGATCAGACAGTTTTGACTAATCGGTGTTTCGCAGGGGAGGACAACGACGTGTGTGAAGAACTGCCCCAGTGCGTATCTCCCGGCTACCCGTACCCATCGGGCGCCGCTACGCCGTGCCGAGAGGATCGGCTCTTGCGAGTTCACGCCGAGTGGGAACTCCAGACTTCCCGGTGCCGAGGTGTCGCATCCCCCGGCACCGGGAAACACCAAGCTACGGACGGTCTCCGATGAGGAAGGGCGGAATCCGGACCACCGAGACAGGGGACGGCCGGAAGACGGCGTATTGGCGACTGCTCGGCCGTAGCGCGTACGTGATCCGCTTCCGGGTCAACGACGACGGCTCGACGGCGTACCGGTTCCCCGGCAATCTGCTGCCCGCGGTTCAGCCCGGGACCGTCCTATTCGACACCTTTCCCGATCTGGCGCAGGCCCGTGAGTGGTTCCCGGAACACCACGACTTGTGGAACACGGTGCGGGACGATTACTGGTCGACCCTGCTGGACTCGGCCGACCTTCCGGCTGGAGGGCTCGATGATCGGTGAACCCGTAAATCTGCGCAGGTCCGCCGAATACAGACGGGCAGTTGTCGCGTTCCATCATGCGTGCGACCAATGGGCACGGGTGGGGGAACCCCCGAGTGGACCAGAATTCGACCGGATCCAGGCGGCGAGAAACGAGTTTCTGGAGCTTGCGCCGGAAGCCACGGACTATCCCTGAACGCGCCCTACCGGAATGCCTCGGTTGCGGAAGTCGGCCCAACACCTCGATGTATCGGTGTGCGATTCGGATTCGGGAGAATGGCCGCAGCGGCTGAGGAAGCTGTTGCGGGAGGGGGCGGCTGCTCGGCCGGGATGCCCAGCCGAGCGGCGCTCGTTCAGAACTCCCAGTCTTCGTCTTCGGTGTTGACGGCCTTGCCGATGATGTAGCTGGAGCCGGAGCCGGAGAAGAAGTCGTGGTTCTCGTCGGCGTTCGGCGAGAGGGCGGAGAGGATGGCGGGGTTGACTTCGGTTTCGTCCTTGGGGAACAGGCCCTCGTAGCCGAGGTTCATCAGCGCCTTGTTGGCGTTGTAGCGGAGGAACTTCTTGACGTCCTCGGTGAGGCCGACCTCGTCGTAGAGATCCTGGGTGTATTCGACCTCGTTGTCGTAGAGCTCGAACAGCAGCTCGAAGGTGTAGTTCTTCAGCTCGTCGCGCTCGGCCTGGGAGACTCGCTCCAGACCCTTCTGATACTTGTAGCCGATGTAATAACCATGGACCGCTTCGTCCCGGATGATCAGCCGGATCATGTCGGCGGTGTTGGTGAGCTTGGCCCGGGACGACCAGTGCATCGGCAGGTAGAAACCGGAGTAGAACAGGAAGCTCTCCAGCAGCGTGGAGGCGACCTTGCGCTTCAGCGGATCGTCGCCGTTGTAGTACGACAGCACGATCTCGGCCTTGCGCTGGAGGTTGCGGTTCTCCTCCGACCAGCGGAACGCCTCGTCGATCTCGCGGGTGGAGCACAGCGTGGAGAAGATCGAGCTGTAGCTCTTGGCGTGCACCGACTCCATGAACGCGATGTTGGTCAGCACCGCCTCTTCGTGCGGGGTCAGTGCGTCCGGGATCAGGCTCACCGCGCCGACCGTGCCCTGGATGGTGTCCAGCAGGGTGAGGCCGGTGAAGACCCGCATGGTCAGCTGCTTCTCGTCGGCGGTCAGGGTGTTCCACGACGGAATGTCATTGGAGACCGGGACCTTCTCCGGCAGCCAGAAGTTGCCGGTCAGCCGGTCCCAGACCTCGGCATCCTTTTCGTCGGGCACCCGATTCCAGTTGATGGCCGACACCCGATCGATCAGTTTCATGCTGTCTCCATGCCTTTCCCAAGCCCGCTGCCGTCACGGAATGCCTACCCTTGGAACACTACTCCTTGTGGGTGACAAGTCCGCGTAGCACAACACCTTGTGTCGCCGCGGCATGCTTCCGGGTGCGGAAGAACGCCGGGACGTGCCGCGCGCGGCTCCCTATTGTGCGGCACGCGCCCGCCGGCGACCACATCGGTCTCGCCGTGCCCAACCGATCGCTATTCGTTTGCCGATACTCGGTCGATGGCGTGACCCACCCCGGCTACCTGCGCGGATTCGACCAGGTGAGCGATTACGTTGGGCCGGACAGGTGTCGCGTTTGGAAGGAGTGAGTGCTATGACCAGTCCGATCAGCACCCGTCCGGTGCTCGGCGACATGACGATCTTCGCAGGCGTGCTCATCCTCGTCGCCGGTGTCCTGCACCTGTTGACGGCCATCGCGGCGATCGCGGGGCGCGACGTGTTCGTGGTGACCGAGGATCAGGTGTTCCTCATCGACGTCACCGCGTGGGGGTGGATCCACCTGGTGATCGGAGTGCTGGTGGTGACCGCGGGCATCGGCATCGTGACCGGGAAGACCTGGGGCTATCTCGCGGGCATCGTGCTGGCGGCGATCAGCATCCTGGACAACTTCCTGTTCGTGTCGATCTACCCCTTCTGGGCGCTGGTGCTGATCGCCATCGACGTGCTGGTGATCTGGGCGCTGGCCAGGCAGCTCGCGGCGGTACAGCCCGCGCCGCGATAAGTTTTCGGCCCCTGAACCCGTCTCGGAGGGGTTCAGGGGCCGTGGGTTGTGCGTGCGGTCGGTGCGGCAGACGACTTCGCCCAGCCCTGCGCGCTCTACCGTGGCGGCCGACCGCCGGGCGTGCCGGCGCGTGACGATCTCGGCGGCGTCCTGTTTGAGTTCGCCCAGCGTCACCGTGTTCGGGTC